>NZ_JBVJLO010000030.1:0-45145 GCF_055584685.1 Streptomyces sp. NPDC102258 | reverse complement strand
GACCGTCATCACCAAGGCTGTCCTCACTCTGGAGAGGCAACGCTGAAAACGCTCACTGGTCGTGCCCGGGCCCGGGTGGAGCGTGATCCGGCCGGCATGCGGGGCATGCGCGGCCAGAGCGGTGTGGGTGAACGCTGCGTCATCCCCTGCATCGACGACGACAGCCAAGCAGGGTGTGCCGGGTGTGGTCATGCGAGGCGGCTGAAAGCCCAGCGCAACAGGTCGCGGTCCGGGCGAGGGCGGCCGGTCCGTTCCAGGGCGGTGCGCATGTGGGCGGTGAGTTGGGCCCAGGCGCGGAAGTTGCCGTGGGCGGCCTGCTCATCGGCGAAGGAAATGTCGGCCGGGTCGCAGTCTTCCCAGACCGGGTGGAAGAGCGGGATGACGTCGAGGACCTCTTCGGGGGTGAGGCGGGTGAACTGCTGCCAGATGAAGATCCGGGAGGACAGCATCGGCTCTCGGCGCAGCACTGTATGGGCGCCTGCGCCGCCGACGAAGACGATGGCGATCTGGGTGGTGGGCTCGTCCCACAGGTAGCGGAAGTACTCGAACGCCTCCCCGTTGAGCCACTGGGCCTCATCCACGAGGAACGTGCGGGGCCGCTCGGTCAGGGCGGTCTTCAGCAGGCGGTCGAACTCACTGGGATGGCGGGGCGGCTCACCAGGCAGGCGCAGCGTCTCGAAGAGCTCGTAGCGGACCGCGCGAGCGGTCGGCCGGGCACGGAAAGTGACCCGGCAGACTTCCTCACCGCAGGTGTCCTCCAGCTCGTGCAGGCACGTGTTAACCGCGAGGGTCTTACCGAAGCCCGCATTGCCGTGGATGCACATCATCGCCCGCGCAGCGACCGTGTCGGCGATGTTCTCCCTTGCGGTGAGCAGCGCCCGGGTGGTCACGATCGACGCGTCCGGGAGATCGACGTACTGGTAGGTGGGGGCGGTCACCGCGGTCCTCCCTCGGTGGCACCGGAATCAGTGCCAGGGCCAGTACCGGGGCTGGCCGTATCCGTTGGACGGGCGTGGCGGGTGCGTGCGGCGAGGCCGGGCGGCGTGCGCCACTCGGCTGGCGGAGCGGACGGCGGAATCAGGTCCGGCAACGCAAGCCTCGACAGGTCCACCCAGTCAGCCGCCGCGAGCTCCTCGCCGGCCTCCACCGCAGACACAGCACCGAGCCGCTCCGGCTTCCCTGGCCGAGTAACCGCCGCGTAGCGCTCACGCTGCGCCGCTGTGAGGTCTTTGCTCAGCCGCCGGCTGCGCGCAGCGCGTGCTGTACGGACCGCGGTGATCTGCTCCGGGCTTGCCTCGTCCGCGATGGTCGCGGGGCCCAGGTAGCGGCCGCTCATGGCGTCGAAGACCTCGATGCGGTGCTCGTGGTGCGGCATGAACCGCACCCTGACCCCCGTCCCCGCCAGGCCGCTCATCCACGGCCCCACATAGTCCCGCCGGCGGAACCGCACACCACGGGTAGAGATCACCCGGACGCGGCCGTCGTCCTCCAGCGTGAACGTCCACAGCTCCTCCGGGCTGACCTCCCGGACCGGAGTCGGATCGGCCTCCCATGCCTGCAGCGGAGACTTTCCTTTCAGCGGCTCCGGATGATGGGAAGTGTTCCACCACTCCACCCAGTCCAGCAGGCGGGCAGTGAAGTCCTCAAACCCGAGCAGCGCCTCGTCCTTCGGCCGTACCCGGCGCCTGCCCGGGCGCGGCTGACGCACATTCCCCGGCAGTGCCGCCAGGAACATCGACTCCACCGCCCGGTTCAAGCCCTCCACCGTGCCCTTCAGGTGCGGGGTGTAAGCGGGCAGGTCCTCTACCTGAACCACCAGAGCCCCGAACGCAGCCGCGACCGTCTTCGACAGGAAGTCCCTGCCCCGGTCCACACGCACTTTCTCCGGGAGCCCGCCCTGCGGCCCGAAAGGCTCCCCGCGCAACACCGCGGCGCGCAGCGCGGCCAGCACTGACTCCCGCGACGGATACCCGGGCGTGAGAGCCACACCCATGATCGTGTTCGTGGCACAGTCCACGAACCAGGTGATCCAGGGCCTCAGCGCGGTGCCCTCGACGTCGACCAGCACTGGGGCCTGGACGTGGTCGGTCTCCCACACCTGATTCCGCCAGCCCCGCGGCCGGGCCAGAAACACATCATGCTTACGGGCCTCGCCCTCACCGCCGGCAAGCCCCGCCCGCTCCCCCGCAGTCAGATCCCGCCGGATCGCACGATGCAGCGTCGGAATCGACGGAGGCAGTTCACCCTCGCCCCGGGCCGCGCGCGCCGTCAGCTCACGATGGACCGCGGCAACGTTGCCCCTCCACAACCCCAGCAGAGCCCGGACCTCCGCAGTGACGGTGAACCTCCCGTAGTACCGGGTCCGCTCCCCCGGCGCCCGGGCCGCGGTCTCGTCCTGCTCGGCGGCGGCCAGCCACCGCCACACCGCACGCTCCCGCACACCCAACGTCTCAGCCATCGCCCTCACGTCCTGGGTAGCGAGCTTCCCCTCCCGACGCAAGACCAACAACCGACGCACCGCAGGCCCCCGCAACGCCCGCACCGACACCGCCGGCAACCTCCCGCCCGAACCATCCGAGACCGGGAGCTGTACTTCCTCATCCACCCGCCCATCACACCGAACCCAACCAGCCGATGGATCAGAACTCACGAAACTGAGACAGCGTCACACCTAGCGCGATAAAGGCTCAGGACAGCGATCCCACACCGATCTCTCACGTCCATGACAGTGACACGAGACCCCGAAACAGACCCCGACCAGCAACAACACCCCAGGCACTCACTGTCTCTCACACCACTGTCCCCAAACCGAGAGATCGCAGCCACCGGGTCCGGCAAGACGATCACGGCCGCCGCGAGCGCGCTGGAGTGCTTCCCCGACGGCCGGACCCTGGTCACCGTCCCCACCCTGGACCTGCTCGCACAGACCGCCGAGGCATGGCGGCTGGTGGGCCACCGGACCCCGATGATCGCGGTGTGCTCGCTGGAGAACGACCCGGTCCTCGACCAGCTCGGGGTCCGCACCACCACCAACCCGATCCAGCTCGCCCTGTGGGCCGGGGCTGGGCCGGTCGTCGTGTTCGCCACGTACGCCTCGCTGGTGGACCGTGAGGACGTCGTCGCGCCGGTGGGCCAGCGGAAGGTTCGCGGGCCCCTGGAGGCTGCCCTGGCGGGTGGGGAGCGGCTGTATGGCCAGCAGATGGCGGGCTTCGACCTCGCGATCGTCGACGAAGCCCACGGCACCGCCGGCGACCTCGGACGACCCTGGGCAGCCATCCACGACAACACCCGGATCCCAGCGGACTTCCGGCTCTACCTCACCGCGACCCCACGCATCCTGGCCGCGGCACACCCGCAGAAGGGCGCCGGGGAACAGGAGGCGGAGATCGCGAGCATGACCGACGACCCGGACGGAACGTACGGGTCGTGGCTCGCCGAGCTCGGGCTGTCGGAGGCGATCGAGCGGGGGATCCTCGCCGGGTTCGAGATCGACGTCCTGGAGATCCGCGACCCCTCCCCCGTCCTCGGAGAGTCCGAGGAGGCGCAGTGGGGCCGGCGCCTGGCCCTGCTGCAGACCGCGCTCCTGGAGCACGCCGCCGCGTACAACCTGCGCACCGTCATGACCTTCCACCAGAAGGTCGAGGAAGCAGCCGCGTTCGCAGAGAAGCTGCCCGAGACGGCGGCCGAGCTCTACGTCAACGACGCCTCCGACGCCGACCTGGCGGCCGCGGGCCGACTGCCGAAGTCCTCGATTGAGGCCGAGTTCTACGAGCTGGAGGCCGGCCGCCACGTACCCCCGGACCACGTCTGGTCCGCCTGGCTGTGCGGCGACCACCTCGTCACCGAGCGCCGCGAGGCCCTGCGCCAGTTCGCCAACGGCATCAACGCCGACAACCGACGCGTACACCGCGCCTTCCTCGCCTCCGTACGCGTCCTCGGCGAAGGCGTCGACATCACCGGCGAACGCGGCGTCGAAGCCATCTGCTTCGCCGACACCCGCAGCTCCCAAGTCGAAATCGTCCAGAACATCGGCCGGGCGCTCCGGCTCAACAAGGACGGGGCCATGAAGATCGCCCGCATCATCGTGCCCGTGTTCCTGGAGCCGGGCGAAGACCCTACCGACATGGTCGCCAGCGCCAGCTACCGCCCCCTCGTAGCCGTCCTCCAGGGCCTGCGATCTCACGACGAGCGCCTGGTCGAGCAGCTCGCCTCCCGCGCCCTCACCCACGGCCAGCGCAAGGTCCACGTCCGGCGGGACGAGGACGGACGGATCGTCGCAGCCGGCGGGGAGGGCGAGGTCCAGGACGGCGCTGACGCCGCGGCTGAGTCCGCGCTGCTGCACTTCTCCAGTCCGCGAGACGCCGCCACGATCGCCGCGTTCCTGCGCACCCGGATCTACCGGCCCGAGTCCCTGGTGTGGCTGGAGGGCTACCAGGCCCTGCTTCGGTGGCGGGCGGAGAACGGCATCACTGGCGTGCAGGCCGTGCCGTACGACACCGAGACCGAGGTCGGCGTCACGAAGGACTTCCCGCTGGGACGGTGGGTGCACCAGCAGCGCAAGGCCCTGCGCGCCGGGGAGCTGGAGGAGCGGCGCAAGACGCTGCTGGACGCGCCGGAGGCCGGGATGGTCTGGGAACCGGGCGAGGAGGCGTGGGAAGCCAAGCTCGCCGTGCTCCGGTCGTACCGGCGGGCAACCGGGCATCTCGCACCGCGTCAGGACGCGATGTGGGGCGAGGACGACGAGATGGTGCCCGTCGGACAGCACATGGCTAACCTCCGCCGCAAAGGCGCGAAGAACGGCCTCGGCAAGGACCCGGACCGCGCCGCCGAGCGCGCGGCACAGCTGTCGGCGATCGACGAGGACTGGGACTGCCCGTGGCCACTGAACTGGCAGCGGCAGTATCGCGTGCTCGCGGACCTCGTCGACACCGACGGACAGCTGCCCGACATCGCCCCGGGCGTGCTGATGGACGGCGACGACATCGGACGATGGCTCCAGCAACAGAAACAGCCGACCACCTGGACGCGACTCCTGCCCGAGCAACAGGAACGGCTGACCGCACTGGGAGTACAGCGCGACCAGGCGCCCGCCCCCGCCCCCGCAGCCAGCCGCGGAGCGAAGGAGCCGAGCAAGACGCAACAGGCATTCCAACGGGGCCTGACAGCCCTCACCCAGTGGGTGGAACGGGAAGGCGCCCACCGGCCCGTCCCCCGCGCCCACCGCGAGGAGATCACCGTCGACGGCGAAGCGAAGCCGGTCATCGTGAAGCTCGGCGTATGGGTCTCCAACACCAAAACCCGACGCCACAAACTCACCACCGAACAACTCGCCTCACTCGCGAAGCTGGGCGTGGACTGGGTCGTTTCGTAATTACCGGCCGTGCAGCTTCGCGCGCTCAGTCTTCAGTTGGTCGAGGAGGTCGGCGTCGCTCTCTGGCACTGGGCGGCCAAGGCGGCGGCACACATCGCGGTGGAGCCGCAAGGCGGCGGCAGCATCAGCAGGGTCCAGGAGGGACGACAAGCGAGGATCTTCCGGTCTCACTTGGGCATCCACTAGAGCCTGTCTGACAAATGATCATCTGGGAGGTTCGCGGAGCCAGAGGATCAGAGCGGCCAGGACGATTCCGGCGCGGTAGCGGTTGGCAAGCTTGTCGAACCTGGTCGCGATCGCGCGAAACTGCTTGAGGCGTGCGAAGCATCGTTCGATCACGTTGCGGTCGCGGTAGACCTCCTCGTCGAAGGCGGGCGGACGGCCGCCTTGGCGCCCTCGGCGCCGGCGGTTGGCCGCTTGGTCGCGGCGCTCGGGGATCGTGACGGCGATGCCCCGACGCCGCAGCAGGTGCCGGATCGCCCGGCTGGAGTAGGCCTTGTCGCCCAGCACTCGGGTCGGTGTCGTGCGCGGGCGGCCGGTGTCGGCTCGCGGAACGCGGATCCCGTCGAGGAGCTGACCGAACGCGGTGGCGTCGTTGATGTTGCCGGGGGTGAGCACGATGGACAGGGGCAGGCCCCGGCCGTCGACGGCGAGGTGGACCTTGGTGGTCAGCCCGCCTCGGGACCGGCCGAGGGCCTGGCGCGCCTGCGAGCGGCCCGGATCTTCCAGTTCGTCTCCGTCCGCGGCCCCTTTTTACGTGCGCCGGCGGCGTGCTGGTGAGCCCGGTTGACCGTGGAATCGACGGCGACGGTCCACTCCACCCGGCCCACCGCGTGGTCGCGGACCTGCATGTGCTCCAAAAGCCTTGCCCACGTGCCGTCCGCCTCCCAGCGGGCAAACCGCTCGTAGACCGTCTGCCACGGCCCATACCGCTCCGGGAGATCACGCCACGGAGCCCCGGTACGCAACCGCCACAACACACCATTGACCACCTGCCGGTGATCACGCCACGGACGGCCACGCCCGTCCACCTGCGGCAACAAGGACTCCATCCGTTCCCACGCCGCGTCCGTCAACTCGCCTCGACCTGCCGCAAGATCAATTATCAGACACGCCCTAGTCAGCCACTCCCGCACAGCGGGGGAACCTCAGACCGCGGATCCCGCGGCGGGAGCGGATGGGCGGGATGCTTCGCACCAGTTCAATCCAACTTGCCGCGATCGGTCGGATTCGGTGCCGTCAAAGGCCCTCTTTTGGCGGTCTGGAGGCTGACCGGGCCAATCGCGCACCGCGACCAGTCAGGCTCGCCGCGGGCGCCCAGTTCATCGACTATCACGCGGTGAGCCGAGCCCAGATTCGAGCCCGGCTCCACTGGGCGAAGCGCCGGCGGGCGGTCTGCCAACTCGGCCCGGACACCGGCGCGGAAGCTGCCTCCACATGCGGCCCGAGGTCGCCAAGAAGACGATCGCGGCCAGGGCCTCGCGGTCACCTGTCCGACGTTAGCCTCACCTTGCGGGCGTACCACCTCCGTCGGCGGCCCCACCCGCGCGGACAGCACCCACAACTCGTCCGGCACCAACCGCTCAACCGGATCAGCCGTGCCCGGTTCAAGGAACGGTCACGCCATGCGAGCCGACGCCTTACGTGTTCCGCGGGGGGAAATCTGTCGGCGGCGCGAGGAATGCCAGCGCATGGGTATCGGCTGGTCGTCTGAGACTGGAAGTGTCATAGCCCCAGGCCGTGAGGCCATTGAGAGCTCGGGCTCGGTTGTAATAGTCGGTGCTGCCGCTGGCGAGAAGATCCTGCGCATGTGCCGCCAGGGTAGCTCCTTGCCGCGCGAGGGAGGGGTGTTCAGACAGCGGTACGGCAGCGGCGAGCGCTGCGTGGCGCAGCTCGGTGTCCGGGTCGTTCAGGAAGGGGGCCAGGGCCTCGAAGAACGCGGGCCGCATATTGCGTACCGCATCCATGGCCTGCGCCGTGCGGATGAGCGTGCGATTCCTGTCGTCACAGTCATAGAAGAGCGATCCCAGCCAGTCGATCAATTCCGCACGGAACTGGCGAGGACGCTTCTCCCTGAGGGAGGGAGCGATATGGAAAACTTGCCCTACCGATTCAATACGTGAGTCCGGGAGGATGGAAGCAACGTACATCGCCGCCGGCACCGAAGGGGGATAGACGCTTCGCTGATGACGAATCGGCTCCAGATTTTCCAAAGCTAGACACTGGGTCGTATAATTTGACTCAAGAAGCTCTTGCAGAAGACGCGGAATTTCGAGAAGAAAATCAGGCCCTGCAGCCGCATACATCTCTTGGGACGCCCAATCGGTGCGCCGCAGAATCTGATCTGCATCCTCCAGTGACGAGGAGGTGGCCCACCAGGGATCTCGGATTTCATTCGCCATGGACGAAGGTTACCCGACTGTGGTCCCGATGATCCAATCAAGTCTGTCGCCCGCAGCAGGCGCCCGCTCCGCCTGTCGGTCCGCCTTCGAACGGCGGAAAAATACCGCTCACAGGTCAATTGGCGTCTTATCCAGGCCGGCTATCAGCACTGGGGAGGCGCCGGACATCTCCGGAGCCTCCCCAGCAAGTCACGACTACTTACGCTTCCGCTTGCCCTTCAGCGGCATACAGTCGCCGTTGCTCCCTGCATAGAAGACGCAGATCTGCTGATCTTCGTAAAGAATTGCCGGTACAGCCTGTTGGCAGCCCATGGGGGTGAGACCCTGTTGAGATGATGTAGGCGATTTCGGGCATACATAATTCTTATTGATAACAAAATCGATCTTTTCCCCTACAGGTCCGTTTTCCGCCATCTCCCATGCCAACTTGACCTCGGCATGATGAGCCGTTGCGACGTATTCTTTGAAATCAGGAAAATCCTTCGAGGTTGCCAGAAAGTCGCTGATCTTCTGGGAATTTTCCGATAGTCCGCTAACGATAGGCCCCTCCCAGACTCGCTTTCCGTCCCGAAAAGCAAGGCCTGAGGTGGCGTCCCCGTGCGGGGAGGCACCTAGTTCATTCAGTGCTTGAAGGACCCAGGTGGGGCACGTCCCGTCGGTGTTGTGGACGAGGACGTCGGCTGATCCGGTACTGACGTAGTACGTGTGGAGATCGTCGACCGTCAGGTCATAAGCGGACTGGAGACCGGACCAGCGCCGGGTTTCACTGACCTCGACGGTGGTGCCGACGGGAGTACGCAGGGCGTCGCCGACACGGAGGTCGCGGGCGTCGATCCAGCGCTTCCGGTTCTCCACCCAGTAGGCGTGACCGTCGGTGGAGGTGATGGAGGAGCCGTCGGTGAGGGTGACGTCGGTGAAGCTGCGGTCGTCTGGGGTGCGGATGGTGCGGGTGACCGTGCGGGGCCCGGTCTCTCCGGTGGCCGGGTCGGTCGCGGTTACCTGGTCGCCGACTCGGATCTCTTCGATCGGCAGGGTTGTTCCGGCGGCCGTCAGGACCGGTGTGCCGGCGGGGAAACTGTGTGCCGCGTTCGAGGTGAGGCATTCGACGGCCCGCCTGGTGTTGCGCAGGCGCTTGAGGGCTTCGACGCCGTCATCGATCTTGAGGAGGAGCTTGGCCCGGCCCCAGGGCAGGGCGCTGACGCCGGCGACGATGCAGTCGACCGTGGTGGGATCCTTGATGCAGGCCTTGATGTCGTTGAGCCCTGAGAGCTCCCAGACCATGCCCCTGAGGAAGGGGTCGTCCTGCCAGACCTCGATTGTGGAGTGTTCCGGGTCTGCGGCGCAGGCCAGGATGGGGATCATGGATTCGCGGCTGGCGAAGGGGCGGCAGATCCGCTTGGGTTTCGTTTCCTGCTGTTGCTTGCGTTCTTCCTGCGCCTGGCGGAGTGCCTCGGCTGCTTCCTTCTCGACGAGTTTGAGGGTGGCTTGCCATGCCTCCTTGGCCATGACAGTGGCTTCGTCGCGGCTCTTGCCCGCGTTGAGGGCGGACTGGCGGGCCTGTTCTGCGGAGTCGTTGGCCCGCTTCGCGGACTGGCGTGCGTAGGAGGCTGACAGCTCTGCCTGATCAGCGGAGTTCTCGGCGTCGTTGGCATCCTGGTTGGCTTGGTCGGCTGCCGTGCGGGCCGTGGCTGCGGACTTCTGTGCAGCGGCGGCGCTGCCGGCGGCCCGTTCCGCGGATGTCTTGGCCTCCTTGGCCGCGGTTTGGGCCTGGCGCAGAGACTCTGCGGCCTGCTTGGCGGCGTCCTGGGCTTCGGCTGCCGCCTGGACGGCCTTGGCGGCGGCTTCGGCTGCATTCCAGCGGTTGATCTGGGCCTCGGCGACGATGATGTCGCCTTCGTTGAGGAGCCGGTCGATCTGGTCGGTGTGGTGGGTCGCCAGGTCGTCCTTGAGGCGGGCCGTGTACTGACCCGTGGTGACGAACTCGTGAAGGGCCTCGGGCGGTCCCGCGAGGGCAATCCGGGCGGCGGCCTTGGCTTCCGCGCCCCCGACGTTGGTCAGCTGGGCCGCGGCGACCCGCTCGTCGGCCGCGCGGGCGGCGTGCTGGCCGGCGTGGAGGAAGGTGGTGAGGGCTTTGGCCGTGCCATCGGCCAGGGCCTTCTGGGCGGCCTCCTTGACGTGGGTGCCGCCGGTGTTGGTGAGCCGGGCGACCTCCACCCGCATCTCGGTGTATCCGGCGGTGAACTGGCCTTCGTTACGGAACGTCTCGATCTGTTCGGGGGTGCCCTTCAAAGCCTCCGACGCGGCGGTGCGCACGGAGGGATAGGGGCTTTGGGTGGAGAGGTCGACGACACGCTGGCGGGCATCGTTGCGGCCGGCTTCCTTCCAACGGGTGCGCAGGTAGTCCAGTACGTCCTGGTCGGTGCCGGACAGGGCGCGCGCCGCGGCTTCCTGGTGCCACGGACCCAGAAGTTTCATGGCCTGCATGGCCAGCTGACGTCCCTTGGCGGCCGTGGCCTGGACGTCGACGTCAGGCCGGGAGGCTTCGGCGGCCAGGGTGGTCGCGGTGTCGTCGAGGGACAGGGCCTGGACTTGCAGGGAGGCGGATGCCGAGATCCGGGCTTCGTTCGCCGCCTTGGCACTTGTGGCGCGCTCGATGGCTCCTTGGGTGCGGGTCTCAAGGTCGCCGGCTTCGATCTCGCGGGCGAGGGCGGCCACCTCCTTGGCCTTGGTTACGGCGGCGGCTGCCGTTTCGGCCGCGGTTTTGGCTGCTTCCGCGTTCTTTTTAGCCTGATCCGCGTAACCGGCGGCTTCTCCGGCGTGTTTGGCGGCGTCTTCCGCGTAGTCAGCGGCCTTGTTTGCATGCGCGGCTGCCGAGTTCGCGGCGTCGCGGGCACCGTAGGCGGCGGCGGCCGCCCGGCGGGCGAAACCGGCCGAGCGGTCGGCCGCGGCGTTGGCAGCGTTGGCGTGGCGGCGGGCTTCGGCGGCGGCCTGGCGTGCTTCCGCAGAGTGGGCGCCGGCCGCATCGGCGTAGTCGTTGGCTTGCTCGGCGGCGTCCGCTGCGGCCAGAGCGTTCGCCGAGGCCCCCTTGGCGGCGTCCGCGGCTACGCCTGCTGCTGCGGAGGCACGGCCGGCGCTCTCAGCGGCTGCCGCGGACTGGGTGGCCAACAGAGCGGCCGCGCGGGCGCCGGCGGCTGCGTTTTTGGCGCCCTCCGCCTTGGTGGCGTCACCAGCCGCGGCCACGGCCGCGTTGTAGGCCGCATTGGCCGCATTGGCTGCGCCAGCGGCGGCGGATGCGGTCTGGGCGGCCGCCAGGGCCGCCCTGCGGGCGGCGCGGTTGGCCGCGTTGGCGGAACCAATGGCTTCCTGCGAGGCCTGAGCCGCGGCGCGTGCGGCCTCTGCGGCCTGGGCCGCCTTGACCGCGGCCTTGTTGGCGTCGTTCTTCGCCGCCTGTGTCTCGGCGGCGGCCTTCGTGGCGGCTTCCTTGGCCAGGCCCGCTGCCTGCACGGCCTTCTTGGAGGCCTCTTCAGCCAGCTTGGTGGCGTCCTCGGCCTGCTTGCCGGCTGCCTGGGCCTGCGCGGTGAGCTCCGCGACGGTGGCGTGTTCCTGGTCGCGGTTGCGGGCGGTGAACTGCCCGACCTCCAGGAACTCCACGATGTCCTCGGGAGTGCCCTGCAGCGCCGCCTGGGCCGCGGCCTGGACGTTCGGGCCACCGGTGCTGGTCATTCGGGCCACTTCGACCCGGTTGTCGGTCTGTTGGGCGGTGTACCGGTCCTTCGCCAGGAACTGCTCGCGGTCGCTGTAGGTGCCCTTGAGCGCGGCCTCGCCGGCCTGCCGGACCCGGGGGCCGCCCAGCTGGACCAGGCGCGCGATCTCGACCCTGTGGTCGGTGTCCAGCGGTTCGACGTAGCCGCTGAGGAGAAACTCCTGCAGTTCGGCGGGCGTCTTCTGCAGGGCGGCGACCGCGGCTTCGCGTACGCGTGGTCCGCCGGTCATCGCCAGCCGTGCGGTCTCCACACGGTTGTCGGTGTTCTGGATCCCCTCGGCTTCGTCGAGGAACCTGCGGATCGCGTCGTCCCCGCCGAGCAGCGCCTGCTCGGCGGCCTCTTTGAGGCCTCGGCCTCCGGTCTGCCAGTAGCCGACCACGTAGGGCCGGGCTTCCTGCGCCGTGAGGGCGGGAATCTCCGCGGCGGCGGCCGGGGCTGTTCCCACGAGACCCGCCAAAAGGCCCGTTGCCAGCAAAGTACGCAATGCACGGCGGCGGGCCGAGAATCTTTTCAATGCTCCCGAATCGAATGTCCGGGAAGGTATTCGTCGCCTCACAGGACGACCCCCCTCAAGATCGTGATGATGGCCACAGGAATTCATGGACGCCGACGAAAAGGCCCGCATTGCATGGGGGCTTTGATGCCCGGAGCCAGGTCGCTGTCCGGGTTTTCGCGGCAGGCCGCAGCCTGGAGCCTGGTGATCCTACCGGGCTCCTGCCGACGCCAGGACGGCCAGGTCACGTGATAGGCGCGCCGGGGATCAGGCATAGAAGGCGGGGCGTGCGGGACTGCCCTGAGGGCGCCTCACCTGACAGCCTTTCAGGTCGGACTGGAGACCTTCGCCGCGTTACCGGCTTGACCGCTGAGAGGTAGATCACAACACCCGCAAAGGTAGGTGCGGCTGGTTTGTGGTTCACTTTGCTTCGATCTGACGGGGGCTCCGTTGTCATGCCCTCATACTTGTTTAGGAGGTCTGTCATGGTGATATCGCGTGCCAGAAAAACTCTCATCACCACTCTTACCGCTGCTTTCGCGGCTACTGCGGCAGTTCTCACGATCGCCCACGCCGCACCGACGCTACCGGCCATGCCCGGCGTCCAGTCCGCTGTGGCTGCCCCAGCCGCCGGCGAAATGCCCTACGCGATCGAGGACTTCAGCTACCCGAACGCGGCCAAGATCAAGGAAGAGACCCAGCAGAAGCTCACGCTGAAGCGAGGCGACGGCAACCTCGTCTACATCCCCTGCAACGGGACCGAGGACATCAAGGTCGAAAGCACAGAGGGTCAGGCCTACTACTGCTTCGACGTCAAGGCCAAACCCGCCTACGTCGAACTGGAACTGCCCTCCGCCTACGGCATCTGGACCAAGGCCGACCCCGTGCATGTCACCATCGAAGCCGACGGCAAGAGCACCTCCCTCGATGCGCCCGCCAACCGGTTCACCGGGTACGGCGAAGCCGGCATGGAGGCGAAGATCTCCACCCTCATCGAACTCCGCGTAGCCGGCTAGTTCACGCCACCCCTCAACCTTGTCTCGCCCGCCGCGCCACCGTGCGGCGCAGCTGTGTACCTGAGCTCCGTTCAGCCCACCAATGCGTCGTTCGCAAGCGTTGAACCTTCGGCCGGGGCCGGCCGAGCCCGGCGAAGGGGCACATTCATGCACATGGGGCGGTCCGGTACACGGGGCCCAGGGGTGCCCAGGGTGCTCATGTCAGTGTCCCCACCCACGCCGATCCACCGCCCCGCCCGCAATCTCTTCGGCGCGTACACGTCGCCTCGTCCTGTTGTTAAGGAAGCACCACATGTCTGCACTCCGTCCGCGCACCGCGCGGATGACGGGTCTGCTCGTGACCGCCGCGGTCACCACGAGTCTGACCTCTGCCACGCCCGCCCTCGCTGTGGCCGGGCCGGAAGCCGCCGCCGGCAAACACGCGTACACCGTGAGGCTGACGCTCGGGGAGGAGGCGAACAGCCGCGCTTGCAGCGGGACGCTCGTCGACGCTTCCTGGGTCCTGACCGCCGCGAGTTGCTTCGCCGCCACGCCGGGTGCCTCCGTCCCGGCCGGTGAGCCGTCGCTGAAGGCCGTGGCGACCCTCAGTGACGGCAAGGCCCTCGCTGTCTCCGACGTGTTCCCGCACCCCGACCGGGACCTGATCCTGGCCCGGCTCGTCGCTCCCGCCTCCGGGATAGCCACCGCCGCCCGCGCGGCGGCCGCGCCCGCTGCCGGTTCCGACGTCACCGCAGCCGGATTCGGGCGCACCAAGACCGAATGGGTGCCCGGCAAACTGCACACCGGCACCTTCACGGTCAACACGAGCGACGCCACCACCCTTGCACTCACCAGCAAGGGCACCGACGCCATCTGCAAGGGCGACACGGGTGGCCCCCTGCTGAACGCGGCCGGTCAGATCATCGGTGTGAACAGCCGGTCCTGGCAGGGAGGCTGCCTCGGCACCGACCCGGCCGAGACCCGTACCGGCGCCATCGCGGCGCGCGCGGACGGACTCGACAGCTGGATCGCCTCCGCCAGGCAGCGACCCGTCGTGTTCAAATCCGGGGCGACACTGCAGTCCGGTGAGACGCTGCTCGGCGAGAGCGGCCGTCTGACCATGCAGACTGACGGAAACCTGGTCTTCTACCACATCACCGGCGGTGAGGGCAAGGGTGCCGCACTGTGGGCCTCCCACACCGGCGGCAACCCGGGCGCGTACGCCAAGATGCAGGCCGACGGCAACCTCGTCGTCTACAAGAAGGGCGCCAACGAGGCCGACGGGGCCAGCGCCCTGTGGTCTTCCCGCACCTACGGCAACACCGGTGCACGCCTGGACGTGCAGGCGGACGGCAACCTGGTGATCTACACGAAGGACGGCGGCTCCAGCCAGGGCGGGGCCCTGTGGTCCACCGGCACCGCCGGGCGCGGACCCAAGCTCGCTTCGGGTGACAAGCTGATGCCCGGCGCGTGGATGAGCAACGACACGTTCGTCGTCATCATGGACATCCAGGGCAACGTCCTGGTCCGTGAGCGGGCCACCGGCCGCGAGCTATGGGGCAAGTACACCTGGAACTGGGACGCTTACCTGCAGATGCAGGCCGACGGCAACCTCGTCCTGTACAAGAAGGGCACCACCACCGGCGCTCTGTGGGCCACCGGCACCTACGGCGGCAACGGCTCCTACGCCACCCTGGAGAACAACGGCAGCCTCGCCGTGCGGTGGCAGGACGGCGGACTGCGCTGGGGCAGCAGCAGCCTTCGCGGCGTCCAGTCCAACCGGTGCATGGACTTCAACGGAACCGACATCGCGATCTACGACTGCTGGGGCGGCCCGAACCAGCAGTGGGACTACACCGCCGCCAAAGAAATGCGGATCGACGGCAACCTCTGCCTGACCGCCGAGGCCGGCGCCCCGCAGTCCTCCCGGCTCAAGGCCCTGGCCTGTGACGGCCGAGGCGAACAGAAGTGGAACTACAACGGGACCACCCTCACCAGCGCCGTCAAGCCCGAGCAGTGCGCCAACGTCTTCAGCGAAGCCGTCACCAACGGCTCCCCGGTCGGCCTGTGGGCCTGCGGCACCGGCGCGAACGCCAAGTGGAACCGCCCCTGACCACCGCCCCACGCTCGGAGTAGTGCGTACGAGCGACCTCCGTACCTGAGCGAAACCGCCCCCACGGGACCTGGCTTGCCAGCTGCCGCGGGGGCGGTGGCATGGCGGGGCCCATTCCCTCGGGTTCCATCCAGGTGACGCAGAGGATGCCATCCTGCGCGGGAAAGTCCCCGTCGGGGGGTTTCTTGACGTTGCGTGTCGCATCAGCGCCCCGAAGGGACAAAGGAACAAGGGCGGCATCTCCGATGTCGTACTGGCGCAAGGGAACACGCATGGCAGGGCTGGCCGCCGGCGGGGCTCTCCTGCGGCTCGCCTTGCGACGGCCCGCGCCACCCCGCCCGGCCACCGGTTCACCCTCGATGGCGTCTCCTACACCCGCGGCCAGAACGCGGCCGGCGCCGCAGCCCGTGACGCGAAAGGCACGCTCGTCCACCTCGACCGCGTCGAGCACCGCGCCTTCTGGGCCTGGGCGGCCGTCGAGTTCCTGCGCCACACCGGCACCCGCGTGGAAGAGATGCTGGAGATCAGCCACCACGCGATGATCCAGTACCGGCTGCCCACCACCGGGGAGATCGTCCCCCTCCTGCAGATCGCCCCCTCCAAGACCGACGTCGAGCGCGTTCTACTCGTCAGCCCCGAGCCCGCCGACGTCCTGGCCACGAGCATCCGCCGAGTCCGCGACCCCAAGACCGGCCTGATCCCCCTGGTCACCCGCTACGACGCCGAAGAGCGCCAGTGGAACCTGCCCGCGCCCCTGCTCTTCCAGTACGACCGGGGCGCCGAGCCTCCACACTCAACTCGCAGACCATCCGCGAGGTCCTCAAAGAGACCGTCGCCTTCATGCGCCTCACCGACGCGACCGGCCGTCCCTTGCACTTCACCCCGCAGGACTTCCGCCGCATGTTCATCACCGACGCCATCCGCACCGGCCTGCCGCCCCACATCGCGCAGGTCATCGCAGGCCACGCCAACATCAACACCACCATGGGCTACAACGCGACCTACCCCACCGAGACCATCGAAGCCACCGCGCCCTCATCACCCGCCGCCGCACCCTGCGACCCGCCGAGGAGTACCGCACCCCCACCCACGCCGAATGGGAGGACTTCCTCGGCCACTTCGAACGCCGCACGTTTTCCGTCGGCACCTGCGCGCGCGCCTACGGCACCGCCTGCATCCACGAGCACGCCTGCGTCCGCTGCTCTCTCCTGCGCCCCGACCCGGCGCAGCGTGGTCGGCTCGTGGAGATCCGCGACAATCTGCGCGATCGGATCACCGAAGCCGAGCGCGAAGGCTGGCTCGGTGAGATCGAAGGACTTCGCATCAGCCTCGCCGGAGCCGAATCCAAGATCAACCAGATCGACTCCTCCGCGTCCGGAGGGCCGGTGCTGCTGGGGCTGCCCACGCCGCGCCCCGCCCAGAAGGAATGATCAGGCATCCGGCGGAAAGGGGCCAGGGAGCACAACACTGCAGGTCGAGGTGGTGCGCAGCCATGCCCACACCGTTCTCGTCCATGACGAAGATGCCCTCGGTGTTGCCGTCGACTTCCTGTCCTGGAGCCACTGCTTCGACAGGTTGTGCAGATTCTGGTGCTGACGGTCTTTCCTGACGCGGCGCGCACGGGCGTATGCGTACGGGTGTGACGGGCACCAGCGCGCTGTGACATCGACTCTGAGCAGCGAAGGGCGCCATGGGCCCCCGCCCCGGTCACCCTGGACGACGGCCGCACCATCGACGTCGCCGCATCGGTCGGCGCCGCGGCCCCGGCCTCGGTCGGTTCCCGCGACCTGACCCGGCTGCAGAGGGCCGCCGATGCCGCCCTCTACGACAGCAAACACTCCGGCCGCGCCGTCCTCGCGACGACGTGGCACGTCACCGTGCCGTCCATCAACGGACGCCGGGCCGGCCGTCCGGGCACCAGCGTGTGGGGGCGGGCCGCATGAGCGACGTGCCCCTGCCCGAGGGCGACTGGATCCGCGGCATCAGCATCCGGCGGCCGTACGCGGCCTGCATCCTCGCCGGTGCCAAGACGGTGGAAAACCGGCCCGCACGGTGGCGGACCGGCTGGGTGCTGCTGCACACGAGCAAGACCGTCGACCGGCCCGCCCTGCGCCTCCCGCTGATCGGCCGCACGATCCGAGACCGGAGCTGGTCACCGGCGCGGTCGTCGGCACCGCCCGGGTCACCGACTGCCACCAGGACCCTGAGGGAGCGTCGCTCTGCTCGCAGTGGGCGCGCCCAGGTGCCTGGCACCTGGTGCTCGCCGACGTCCAGGAGCTCCCCATGCCCGTTCCCGCGCGCGGGCAGGTTTCGTGCCCTGGAAGCCGGAGCCGGACCTGCTGGAGCGCGTGTTCCAGCAGTCGCCAGGCTTCCGGCCGTGACCGGCATCCGAGGCAAGAAGAAGCCGCCGTGCGAGCCGGGCCTGGTCCCGGCTCCCGGCGCGCTCCTGGAATGGCGCGACAGCCAGCACTTCGACCGCTGGCAGGACCGCCCCTGCGTGCTGTGCGACAAGCCCACGCTGATGCGCTCCCACGCCGGGGAGCCCGTCCACAGAGCGTCGACCGAGGTGAAGGCGCTCGACACCCTCCTCGGCTCGCTCGGCTGACCGAGCCGCCCGGCAACGCGCCGCCCTGGCGCCGAAGGGCGGCACCGGACCCCTCTGGTGCCGCCCTTCGGCGCGGTGGCAGGGTGATCAGGTCAAGCCAGGCCCGGGACGGCCGATCCCCCTAACCGGACCACGCCCTCGCGGGGATCGTCCAGTGGGACACTGTCAGGCATCACCTCCCGCCGCGCCGCCACCACCCGCACCGGGTCAGGCCGCTGCGTGCTGGCGGCGGCCCAGGGTGCGCCGGCAGGGCGGGCCGCCCGGATCGTCCGGAGGACGGCCAGGGTGTTACTGGCGCCCTTCTTGCGGCGGTTGACGCCCCAAAGGGTGCCGTCGCCGACTGGGTAGCAGCCGTGGAAGTACCGGATCCCGTGGGTGCGATGGTAGGTAGCCGGGTGCCGTTCGGGGTGGCCGAAGGCGGCCCAGCCCGAGCGCATCGTGGGCCGGATCCCGAGGGGGCCGAAGTCATCGAACGCGAAGACCCGGTTTTGGAAACGGTCCAGAACCTCCTCGATCCGGTCCAGCTTCGCGTCGCGGGCGGGGTCGGGGAACTCCTTCCACGTCTTGGTGCGCTGGAAGGTGATGCCGCGGCGGGCAAGCAGGCGGCGTAATGCCTCGCTGGCCGAGTTTGGTCGGGCGGGTAGTGGCTGCCTTGATGACGAAGTCCTCGTCATCAGGGCTGAGCAGGCGGGGACCGCCTCCCGCCCACTGAGGGTCCAGGCAGGCCAGGCCGATCTCGTTGAACCGGTGGATCACGTCACGGACGGTGTCCTCGTCGGTCTGCACCAGCTGGGCGATCACCGGGACCCGGTTCCCGCCGGCCGAGGCCAGCAGCATCATCGCGCGCCGGAACCACACCGAACTGGTGCTGCCCCGACGCACGATCTGCTGCAGCTGCTGCCCCTCCTGGTCGGTCAGTCTGCGCACGCGGACAGGCTCGGCCACCACCCCCAGCGATCGGATCGGACGGCGCCGCACATCCAACCGTCCCGACCACGACCCCGCCGAACCTTCCACGCCAGAGGACTACATGCCGCGCTGGGCACCTCGATTTCGGCGGCCATAACAGCCATGTCACGCACGTGCATGTAGTAGCGCGCCGCGTGCTCGTCGTCGATTGCCGGAAGGACCCTCTCGAACAGGGCCATCAGCCGCCAGGCCTGCGCGGCGCTGTTCGGTGAGCGGACCTGTGATGACGCCGACGTAACGCCAGATTGCTCCCGTTCCGCCGAGATCGCCACCGGCACTCACCTCGATCTTCGTGACGGCCCGTCGGCTTCTTCGGCCGACGGTTTCGGTGTTTGGGCATGGCGAGGGCCCGGCTGTCACGTCGGGCGGGCGCCGGTTCCACTTCCGCAGGATCGATCAGGTCGCCGGGACGGGTGAGGCCGGTTGGACTGAGCTGCTTCGCGTCCGGCTGGCCTGCCGGCGTTGACGCACCGCGGCGTGGCCGCGTCCTCGATGAGCGTGCCTTGCACCTGTGGCCGCCCCAGGCGGACTTTGCCAGCCGGGTCCCCCACTGGTCCTGGACTACGACGATGAGCACTTCTACCCGGGTCAGCCGCGCCGACTGTACGACATGCTCACGTCCCCCAAGGACTACCTGAAGCTGACTGCGGCGGAGGGCGCGCAGCTCCACTGCTCGCCGATGGCGCCGCAACTGCACTGCGAGGTCGTCTTCGACTGGCTCCAGAAACCGTTTCGGGCACCTGACGCTTCCCCTTCGAGGGTAGGTTCGACGGGCCAGCGACCGGCCTCCGTACTCGACGATGTCCTCCTCGTCATAGGGCGCGGCAGGACTCTGCGCCAGGGGCAGTCGACGACCGGATCGCTGGTGGGTCCGCGATGCTGGTCGAGCAACGTCAGCCTGCCTGCGTGCAGTTGCTGCGTGAGCGCCCGCAGGCGGGTTCCAGCCCGACCTCGCCGCCGTGCGGGGAATACAAGGCCCAGCTCGTCGAGGGCCACGGGAAACAGGGCCAGCACGTCGTAGTGCGCCTGGGCTGTGTGCACCCGGCCGGAATGCGGGGTCGGAGACACCCGCCCGCCGCTCGGGCGGAACAAGAAGGCTCATCGCTGCAAGCGCGAGACGTACGTCCCACCTGTGCCAAGATGCGGATTGTGCCCCCTCGACGTCGCCCGTAATGGCACCTCCCGGCTCCATGAGGAGACCCGTGACTGACGCCCCCCGCCGAATTCTGGTGACCGGCTCCACCGACGGCCTGGGACGCGCCACAGCATGTTCGCTGCTGTCGGCGGGCCACGAGGTGGTGGTGCACGCCCGCAATCAGGAACGTGCCGCCGGCCTCGCACCACTGCTGGAGCAAGGGGCGGGGGTCGTGGTCGGCGACTTCACCGACGGCGACGCCGTCCGGCGTATCGCTGCGGAACTGAACACGCAGCCCCTCCACGCGGTCATCCACAACGCCGGCGTGTGGAGCGGTCGGGCGGTCATGCCGGTCAACATCGTCGCGCCGTACTTGCTCACAGCCCTGCTGCGGGGCCCGCGACGGCTGGTGTACCTGAGCAGTGGCTCGCATTTCGGCGGGCACCCCCACTCCTCGCTGGACGGCACCGACCGGGGTGGTGAGCACGCGGGCTCGTACGCGGACAGCAAACTGTTCGTCACGGCGTTCGCCGCCGCGGTCGCCCGCCTGCGCCCCGAGGCGCCGAGCAATGCCGTGGACCCGGGCTGGGTGCCGACGAAGACGGGAGGCCCGAACGCCCCTGACGACCTCGAACTGGGCCACCGGACGCAGGAGTGGCTGGCGTCGAGCGACGATCCCGAGGCCCTCACGAGTGGTGAGTACTGGTATCACCGTCAGCGGCAGGAGCCACACGCGGCGGTCCACGACCGCGGTTTCCAAGACCACCTCCTACAGGCGCTGGCGCATGAGACGGGAGTCTCCGTGTGAGCCGCTCGGCCCGGTGGGAAGTAGCCGCCGAGACGGTACCCGGTCATGACCGCGGTCGACTCGGGCCGTGGCCCGGTGTCCGTACCCGGTACCTCCAGGGCCAGGCAGTCGGCGACGTGCCGCCCTGCCACCGAGCTCCGGGAGGGCAGGCCGGCGAGCGGCGGCGGCCCGGTCCTTGTTCGGCCGGGAGACTTCTCCGGCGTGGCGGCGCTCCGGTTCATCTGTTTCCGCACACGGAACGGCTCGGTCCAAGAATGCGTAGACGCTGGAACGGAATCCGCGTGTGCGACTACGCACGATGGCCGCTGCCCTGCACCCCGTGACCAACCCGTACGCGAGTTGGGAGTGCGTTTCGGCAGTGATCCGCGCGCGGGGCCGGCACTCGGCGGGTGCCGGCCCCGGAACGAGCCGGGTCCCTACCGCTGCGGTGGCTCATGTACGCAGGTACGAAGCCCCGTTGAGATCCAGTACCGTCCCCGACGCCCACTCGGCGGCCGGTGAGGCCAGCCACAGCACGCCGGCCGCGATCTCGTCCGCAGACGCCACTCGCCCGAACGGACTCTGGGCGCGGATCACCTCGCCCTCCTCCCCGCTCAGCCGGTGCGCGACACGTTCCGTCTGGAAGAATCCGGGTGCGATCGAGGCAACGGCGATTCCGTACGGGGCAAGGTGCACAGCGAGGGACTGGCCCAGCGCATGCACCGCCGCCTTCGTCGCCCCGTAAGCCGGGTGGTCGGGCTCACCGCGAAACGCCCCGCGCGAGCCGACGTTGACGATCCGGCCACCACCACCCTGCTCGATCATCCGGCGAGCCGCGAGGTGGCTGAGGTTCGCAGTTGCCAGGAGGTTGACGGATACGTGACTCTGCCAGGCGGCTGCCCACTCCTCGTACGAGGTGTCGGCGAGCGGATGCGAGAGGTTGACCGCGGCGTTGTTCACGAGCACGTCCAGCCCGCCGAGCCCTCCGGCGGCGATCTCGGCGACGGCACGCGCACCGTCCGGGGTGGACAAGTCGCCTCCGGCGAGCAGGTGCCCCGTACCGACGAGGGAGGCGAGGGTCGCCTCGGCCTCCCCACGCCGTGAGCCGAAGTGCACGGCTACCCGGTCCCCGTTGGCCGCGAACGCCTCAGCAAGCGCGCGGCCGAGCCCGCGCGAGGCACCGCTGACGAGCACACGACGGCCCCTCGACGGAAAGG
This sequence comes from Streptomyces sp. NPDC102258, assembly GCF_055584685.1. Taxonomy (NCBI): domain Bacteria; kingdom Bacillati; phylum Actinomycetota; class Actinomycetes; order Kitasatosporales; family Streptomycetaceae; genus Streptomyces; species Streptomyces sp. NPDC102258. Next base: position 23,294 of record NZ_JBVJLO010000030.1, on the reverse strand, counting down.
CCCGCGAGTGAGTCGAGGTGACGCCGTAAGGAGAAGTGTCGATGGAAGGAGGAAACCTGGTGGAAGTCATGCGGATCATAATGCCCCCGGCCCGCGCAGCCGGGTCGGCGCTCCACTCCTGCGCCGACATGACGTCACCAGAGAACCCCCACAACCTCCCCGGTCATGCGGGCACAATGCTAGTCGCGCGGCTGTAGACGGCGCTGGTGGTCGTACTGCCGAAGCCGACCCGCTGGCGTTCGCAGATCGGGATGATGCGGTGGGTGCGGGCCGTCGGTCAGGTCATGGGTACGGCCGGGCAGCGCGGGCGAGATCCACAGCAGCTTGCCCGAGGGGTCGGCTACGACCTGCACGTTCACGCAGTGACGACGGTGCTTCTGGGAGAAGTCGGCCCGGCTGTCGCCGACACGGTCGCACTCGGCGAGCGTCCCGTCGAGCAGGACGTAATCAGGATCCGTCTCGCGCCGGACACGCAGAAGGCCGGGTGCCCGGCCGGACAGGTGCTGGACGACGGCTTTGACGTAGGCGTGGGCGGTCCCGACCTGTGGCCCATGTCCTCCAGGGCCTTGGCAGCTGTCCGCAGGGTTTTGTCGTTGTGGTCGGCGAGCAGGAGGGTGCGTCCGGGGCCCAGACGTCGGGCGATGGCCTGGCCGATCCCGCCGGCGCCGATGACGACGAGGACGTCGGTGTTCATGTGGATCTCCTGGCTGTGAGGCAGGTGAGGTGTGGGTGTGAAGCTGTACTTGTCCCCCGGCTTCTCGCCCAGGTCGGCGACCTTGCCCGGGGTGCGGACGGCGCCGATGACCGTGTCGCCGCGCTGGAGGAGCTGCTTGGTCAGGATGTGCCCGAAGCCGCCGCTGACGCCGGTGACGAACCAGGTGCGTGACCTCATGCCTGGTCTCTGTTCGCTGCCGGGGCGTCGTCGGCCGGCGAGATGGCGTCGACGGCGGCCAGAGCGCCCAGGGTGCGGGGGTAGCCGATGAAAGGCAGCAGGCCGGTCAGGACGGCGAGCAGGGTGGCGCGGGTGTTGCCGACGTTGAGGTTGGCCGTGACGTGGCCTCTCACCTGGGCGTCGGCGCCGCCCAGTGCGGCGAGCATCGCGAAGGTGAGCAGCTCGCGTACGGGCACGTCGATACCGGTGCGGGTGTAGTGGTCGCCGAAGCAGTTTCCGCTGAGGAACCGCTGAATGTGCTGCTCGTCGGCGGGGGCGCCGGCGTACATGGCGTCTACCGCCTGGTCGCCGACGATCCGCTTCTGCGCCGCCAGGCCCTCCTCGGCCCGGGTCTGGGGAGTGGTGGTGGACTGGCCTTCCAGCGGCAGTTCGACGCCGTGTTTGGACAGGGCGTCGTTGGTGGCGTGCAGGAAGTCAAAGACGCGGGCCATCCCGGCGTACGGCACGGCCTGGTAGACGATCTCCTTCGCCTCCACCGGCGTCACGCCGACGGTGAGAGCGGCGCCGAGCATCACCTGGTACTCGGCGAGGGCGCCGACGGCGATCATCGCGGCGAGCTGTGTCATCAGCCGGGTCCGCTCGTCGACCTCGCCGGTGTGGTGCAGGACTTCGTCGAAGGCGAAGTTGTCGAAGTACTCGATCAGCTCCGGGTCGGTGACCGCGAGCGTGGAGACGTGACCGGGGAAGAGCCGCTCGTGCACGGCGCTGGCGGTGGCATTGGGCTTGCGGACGCTCATGGGCGCACCATCACCTTCAGGCGGCTTCGGTCGTCCATGGCCTGGTAGGCGTCGGCGACCTGGTTTAGGCCGACCTCGGCGTCGAAGACGCGGCCGGGTTCGATCCGGCCGGCGAGGACATCGGCGATCGCGGGTTCGAGATAGGCGCGGACCGGGGCGGGGCCGCCGGCGAGCTGGGCGTTCTTGCCGAACAGCGACCCGAAGCCGACCGGCGCCTCCTCGTACTGGGGGACGCCGACGCGGGAGATGATTCCGCCGGGCCGCACGATGCCGTATGCCTGCTCGTAGGCGGGCATCAGGCCGACGGCTTCAAGCACGACATGGGAGCCCTCGCCGCCGGTCAGGTCCATGACCTTGGCGATGCCTTCCTCGCCGCGTTCGGCGACGACGTCGGTGGCGCCCCACTCCATGCCGAGGTCGGTGCGGGAGGTGTGCCGGCCCATGAGGATGATCTTCTCGGCGCCCATGCGGCGGGAGGCCAGCACCGCGGACAGGCCCACGGCTCCGTCGCCGATCACCGTCACGGTTTTGCCGGGCTCGACCCGGCCCATGTGGGCGGCGTGGTAGCCGGTGAGGTAGACGTCGCTCAGCGCCAGCAGCGACGGCAGCAGCGCGGTGTCGACGTCCGTGGGGATCTTCACGAGAGTGCCGTCGGCCTGGGGTACGCGGACGGCCTCGGCCTGCGCGCCCCCGACCCCGCCGGCGCCGTACCAGCCGCCGTGCGGACAGGCCGTCTGGAAGCCGTCCCGGCAGATCGGGCAGGTGTTGTCCGCGTACGCGAACGGGGAGACCACGAAGTCACCGCGCCGCAGGCCCCGCACCTCGGAGCCGGTCTCCTCCACGATGCCGAGGAACTCGTGCCCCATCGGCACGCCCTCGTCGGATTTGTCCATGGAGTGGTAGGGGTGCAGGTCCGAACCGCAGACGCAGGCGAGCGTGATCCGGACGACCGCGTCCGTGGGTTCCACGATGCCGGGGTCGGGGACGGTTTCCACCCGGACGTCGCCGGGTCCGTACATGAAAGTCGCGCGCATCAAACTTGCCTTTCGAGAGGATGGTGTCGGCGTGCCACGGCAGGGCCGCGCACGCGCACGTGGAGTGGTTCAGTGCGGTCGAAGCCCCAGCCGGGGCGGAGCGGGCCGTCGGGGATGCGCGGCCACCTGCGGGTATTCACCGGGATCGGTCTCGCGGAAGCTGACGTGCCCCCTTACACCGCCAGCTTCGACGCTGCCCTGGTGCCGTGTCTGGGTACCGCGGTACCAGGGTCCGGTGGTGCCCTTGACCGATCGCACGTACAGGTACCCGCCCGCCCGGACCACCCACATCGTCACCGGCTCCCGCAACGAACCCTCCGCCCGTTCCGAGCGCAGGTCCAGCTCCTGGGCCGCGCCGATAGCGGCCAGCTCGCTGTCATCCCATTCCGCCATGATCACTCCCCGCATTCGCATCGTCTTCCGCGACGCTGAAGCTCCAGGCGGTGTGCACACTGTCCGCAGCCGACTCCACAGAGCTACCGCGCCATCGCTCCGGCCCCGTAGCGGCTCGCCCATACGCGGCGGGCCGAAACCCTGCTGGAGGCGATGTGCGCGCCGCCCGGCTCCGGTGGCCCCGAGTGGAAGCTCTCACCGCTGAGGCTGGAGGCGTCGGGCCGGAGCTGCGCCCAGGCGGTTTTTCGCCTGTCGCCTTCCCGTCCCGGCCGTTTCCATCGAACACGCTGGGCTCCCGGTGTGGGAGTCACTGCTCTTCCAGGTAACGGCAGTACCTCCCACTGCGCCCGTCAGCGGATTTACGGTGGGAAGACCTACAGATGTGACGCGGTCAGCAGGAGGCGCCATGGCCCCGGGCTTCCGGCCGGCACTGATGCGGCGATCCCCCGGGAAACCAGTGCCCGGATCGCCGCATGCGAAGGGCAGGATCTAACCATGGCCGGCATCGACAAGGAGAACGTGGCCGCCGCAGTCCGCGAATTCCTCAGCACCCGGCGGGCACGCATCACCCCCGAGCAGGCCGGCCTGCCGGTATACGGCGGCAATCGCCGCGTTGCGGGACTTCGCCGCGAGGAAGTCGCCCTGCTCGCGGGCATGAGCGTGGACTACTACATCCGCCTGGAGCGCGGAAACCTCAGCGGCGCCTCGGACGCGGTACTCGAATCCCTCGCACACGCCCTGCAGCTCAACGAGGCCGAACGCGCTCACCTCTACGATCTCGCCCGCGCGGCCACCCCCTCCGGACGGCGGCCCACCGTGACCGCCTCACGCGTACGGCCCACCATCCTGCGCATGCTCGATTCGATGCACGGCGTTCCCGCGTACGTCCGCAACGGACGCTTCGACATCCTGGCCGCGAACACCCTCGGACGAGCCCTGTACGCGCCGGTCTTCGACTCACCCCTGTTCGCCCAGCGCGGCCCGGTCAACACCGCCCGCTTCCTCTTCCTTGACCCGGCAAGCCTCGGCTTCTGGACCGACTGGGACAAGGCCGCCGACGACTCGGTCGCCTTCCTGCGCACCGAGACGGGGCGGGCGCCCCACGACAAGGCGCTGACCGACCTGATCGGCGAACTCAGCACAAAGAGCGATGACTTCGCCCGCCTGTGGGCGCGCCACGACGTGAAATTCCACCGCTCGGGCGTCAAGCATCTCCACCATCCGCTGGTCGGCGACCTCGCCCTGCCCTACGAGGCGATGGACCTGCCCGCCGACCCCGGCCTGCGCATCAACGTCTACACGCCCGAACCGGACTCGCACGACCAGGAGGCCATCAGCCTCCTTGCCAGCTGGGCGGGCACCGGCACCGTCGTTCCCTCCCCGAGCGGCTGAACCCGACCATCCCTCACTCGCCAAGGAGCACCACTTCATGCGCTACCGTCCACTCGGCCGCACCGGCGTGCGGGTCAGCCCGCTCTGCCTGGGAGCGATGATGTTCGGCCCCTGGGGCAACGAGGACGAGGCCGACTCCATCCGGATCATCCACCGGGCCCTGGACTCGGGCATCAACTTCGTCGACACCGCGGACGTGTACTCCGCCGGCGTCTCGGAAGAGATCGTCGGCAAAGCTCTCAACGGCCGCCGCGACAACGTGTTCCTGGCCACCAAGTTCTTCATGCCGATGAACCAGGACGATCCCAACCAGCGCGGGGGATCCAGGCACTGGATCATCCGCGAGGTCGAGAACTCCCTGCGGCGGCTCGGCACGGACCACATCGACCTCTACCAGGTGCACCGCCCCAGCCCCGACACCGACATCGCCGAGACCCTCGGCGCCCTGTCCGACCTCGTACACCAGGGCAAGATCCGCTACCTCGGCTCCTCCTCCTACTCCGGCTCCCAGATCGTCGAAGCCCAGTGGGCCTCCCGCGAACGCCACCTGGAACGCTTCGTCACCGAACAGCCCCCGTACTCGATCCTGGTCCGCGGCATCGAGGAGCACGTGCTGCCCACCGTGCGCCGCCACGGCATGGGCACGCTGACCTACAGCCCGCTCGCCGGCGGCTGGTTGTCCGGCCGCTACCGCAAGGACGCCTCATCCGGGCCCGCCTCGGCCGCCCGCCCCCCAGCCCGCTTCGACATGGCCACGCCGGCCAACCAGCGCAAACTCGACGCCGTCGAACAGCTCGCGGTCCTGGCCGACAAGAGCGGCCTGACCCTGATCGAGCTGGCTGTCGCCTTCGTGATCAACCACCCCGGCGTCACCTCGGCCATCATCGGCCCGCGCACCATGGAACAGCTGGAGGCCTTCCTGCCTGCTGCGGACGTCACGCTCCCCGCCGACGTACTCGACCGCATCGACGAGATCGTGGCTCCCGGCGTCACGGTCAACCCCGCCGACGACAGCTACGGCGACTACGAACTCCGCCCCGACCAGCGACGCCGCTGACTGACCGTACGCAGCCGCCGTCGGGGACGTGTAGCGGATACCACGCAGCTTCTCGGCCGCTTTCAGCGCTCTGGCCCTGCTTTCACGGACATGGGCCGGAACCAGTTCGGGCCTCAGCGCGGGCCCGGGCACGACGATGAATGGCGCGGCTGGTGGGGTGACAGGCCTCCGTTCCGCACCCCGGTGTGACCCACCACAAGCGTCCTTCGTTCACGCTCTGCGACACCACGTTCCACTTCGTCGACGGTGACCCCGCCACGGTCCTGGAGCAGGCGCGGGAGGCGGCGCAGGGCAAGGACGTCCGCCTCGGCGGCGGAGTCACCACCATCCGGCAGTTCCTCGACGCCGACCTCGTCGACACCATGCGTGTGGCGGCCTCACCGGTGAAGCTGGGGTCCGGACTACGGCTCTGGGAGTCACCCGATGAGCTGCTCGACCGGTTTCACCTGGAAGTCGTACCCAGCCCGCGTGGCGTGACGCACAACGTGTTCTGGCGAAAGTGACACGAGGGCTCGCTCGGGGACGTCTGCCGCGGACATGGCCCGTCCACCGTCCCGGTGGACGGGCCATTCCGCGAGCCCCGCAACGGGTCACGGCGACGACCGCACACCGTCGTCGCGAACGTGTGGTCCATGAATCGCCGCAGTTCAGAGCCGGTACACGAGCTCCCCGGTCGGCAAAACCGACGAAATTCATGGCGGCAACCCCCGCCCCACCACCGGCGCCCGACAGAGTCAGGGGCCCTCAGATTCAGGGGTGTCGGGGAGTTCCTCGCGCGCGTCATCCTGCCGGCGCCGGGCTGCGATGTCCCGAAGATAGGCGACACCGATCTCCCTCAGGCGCTCCTCGGCCTCCATCGCCCCCATAGCCACCTCTCATCCCCGATACCCGGCCGGACACGAACGAGCCCCGGGGTCACCATCCCGCCCGCTCCAAGCCCCGGCCAAAACCGGATCACATCCGGCCTGAACCCGCCACACGCACGGCCGGAAACCACACCCACCGCAGCACTGGAACCTCCCCCGTACCACGGCATCCGTCAGCCCGTCAGCACAGCCCGGACAACGACCTGCCGAGTTCCAATGCCTGGTCCCTCAGCACCCGCACCGCACACCGCCACCCGACAACGACTCGACACCGCGCGGACGGCCCGTGTTCACCTGGGAATCTGCCTGAGGCCTGCTCTGCGGACTGATGCGGCCGGTCTGCGCAAGGACGTCTTGAGACAGGCGGGCGGCAGGCGGCATCCTCCGCCTCCGTATAGACCTCGCCCGGCGAAGGTTCCGGCACCTCCTCATCGGAGCGGGGCGTGGACCCATCCCCAGGTGCCGACCATGCCGCAGTCGCGCGGGATCAGAAAGCGCATGGATCACGAACTCGCACCGGAGTACTAACCGGTGCCGATGCCGGCTGCGCGTAGCTTCGCCTCGATCAGGGTGGTCATGCGGGCCCAGGCCGGTTTGCGGTCCTCGGCGTGGTGACTGAGCAGTTCGCGTCTGAGCGCACCGTCGGCGCGGGCGTTCAAAGCCGTCAGGGCGGGCAGCAGCGACGGGTCGGCGATGAAGTGTTCGGCGATGGCGGTGGCGATTTCCTCCACCTTCGGGTCGTCGGGTTCCAGGTCACCGGCTCGCATGTTGAGCTTCATCAAGGACACGTACCGGGGATCGTTGAGGCCGTGCTCTATCTGCGCCACATAGTCGTCGAGGCTTTCCGGAGCCAGGGCTCTGACCAGGACGAGGGCTTCGCGGGCCGTCGCGACGTCGTCCGGCGTGAAACCGAGGCCGGGAAGCCTTTCCAGCAGCGCGCAGGCATGCTCGGGGAGCAGGACGCGGTCGCCGTGCGCGAGCCGGTGCAGCAGTTCGCGCCGCCTGGTCAGATCGTCGATGCGTTCGGTCAGGCGCCGCTCCACGTCGACGAGGGCCGCGGTGAAGACGTCCGGTTCGGCGTCGAGGATGTCCGGGATCTCGGCCAGCGGTATGCCGGCTTCCGCGAGCGTGCGGACTTGTACCAGGCGCAGCAGGTCGTTCGATCCGTAGCGGCGGTAGCCGGAGCTGTCGCGGCTGGGTTCGTCGATCAGCCCGTGCAGGTGGTAGTGGCGGATGGTCTTCGCGGTGACGCCGGCGAACGTCGCAGCCTGGCCGATGGTGATGCCCTGGGTCATGGCGGTCAGTCAACGCGGTGCTGGTCCAGGGCGGCAACTTCGCGTACCGCTTGCGCGATGGCGCGGAAGTCCTTGCGCACCACCGTCGAGTGATTGCTCGGGACCGTTGCGCTGACCCGCACGTTGGGGTTGCGGGCGAGGACCGGGTCGAGGGTGGCGCACATCGCGGTGTGGCCTTCTTCCGTACTGCCGAGGCTGGCGCCGGAGGCAACAACGAAGCGCATAGGAAAGGTGACCCGGTCGAAGGCGGGACCAGCGGCGGCGACGATCTCGTTCAATTCGATGTTGATGTCGGCGTGCTGTTCGGCGCTCATCCGGGCGGCCAGGCCAAGCCTGCGAGTCAACGGCATGGTCCAGGCGAACTTCTTGAACAGCCGCCGGATCTCATCCTTGCCGGCCTCCCGGCCGCCTTCGACGGTGGCGAGGTAGTCCCACGGATAACCGCCGTCGACCATGACCACGCCGGCGACCCGGCCGGGGTTGCGGGTGGCCCAGTGCAACGCGAGGGCCGCTCCGTAAGACCAGCCCACCAGCACGGGCCGCTGCGCCTCCCTGGCCTCCAGGACGGCGTCGATGTCCCGCACGCAGGCCTCGAAGGAGTAGTCGGAGGACTTCTTCGAACGACCGCGGGCCCGCTCGTCGTAGGTGATGTGCCGCCAGGACCCGCCGAGCTCGGCGATCACGGGCCGCCAGTTCCTCTGCGTGGCATAGGAGCCGTTGAGGTAGACCACAGGCCGACCGGGCCCACCGGTGTCGGTGACGGCCAGAGCGGTATCCTCCACCGGCACCATGCCGGCCCACGCCGGGAGGGAGCCAACGCAGGAAGCCGAGCTGGAAGCCGGGTCCGAGACTGCGTTCGCGTTCGAGTTCGTCATGGGTTCAGCCTGGACCTTGACCTTAGGGCAAGGTCAACCCTGTAACGGCGACCGGGGATCGCAACCCGCTATTCCTGGCCCTGAACGCCGCCCGCACCGTCGGCGCCTTCTGCATGACTCCTCAAGCCCTTGTCCGCGGCACTTGGTTAGCGTCGGGTCCAGATGAGGAGGCCGGCGAGATGGAGTGCCGCCTGGTAGGCGATGGCGCGCTTGTCAGTTCGTGTGGCCGGGCGCGCCACTGCTTGAGCCAGTGGTCGCCGCCTCGTCAAGGAACTACCGGTTCCCGGCGAACGTGCAGGTCATCATCGACGCGGACAGTCGCCTGGTCGTCGCCTTGGCCCGGCCGGCACCGGGCAACAGGCCGACGGCCACGTCTGGCGGGAGACGGAGCTGCCCGCCGCGGCGGCCGGGACGACGGTGATCCCGGACGGCGCCTACCTCGGCACCGGCTTGATCGTTCCGCATCGCAGAAGGCCTGGACGTCCCGTCCTGCGCGGGCGGGAGGAAGACAACGCCGAACACCGAAGGGTCCGAGCCCGCGTCGAGCACACCGTCGCCCGCAGGAAGAACTGGAAGTTCCTCCGCGACTGCCGTCAGGAGGGCGACGGCCTCCAGCACGCCGTCCAGGCCGCCGCCACCATGCACAACGTCGCCATGGCAGGGTGAACACCAGGCCAGACACCACCCAGGCCTGCCCGAAAAGGACCTTCTGCAACACCCTTTGGCTGCCCCTCCCGATCCCGTAACCGGGTGGTGATTCACGGTGTGCGCGCCCGGGTGAACGGGTCCGGTCGTCGCCGATCCAGGCCAGGAGGCGGGCGCCGACTCCGGCGCGGCTGATCGCTGGATGTACGGCCCGACCAGGCGTCTTTCCCCGCCCCTGCGGCCTAGTCGTGGGGCGAAGGGGCTGAGCAAGGCGCAGCAGGCGTTCCAGCGGGGTCTGGAAGCCCTCACGCAGCGGGTAGAGCGGGAAGGCGCCCACCGGCCGGTCCCCCGCGCTCACGGCGAGGAGATCACGGTCGAGGATGAGGCGGAGCCGGTGATCGTGAAGCTCGGCGTGGCCGGGCGCTGCGGTACGGCCACCGACCGGGCCGCGGCGGCCCCGGCTCCCCCGACGAGGCCCTGATGCCCCAGTGCGGAGAACCGTCAGAGGGGTTGGGCGACAGACCAGCGGGGAAGCCTCCGTCCCGCGCAAGTCCATGGACTGAAGTGGAGCCCTGTGCGGTAGGCACCGATGTCCGAGATCAGGGGAAACATGAGAGGCGGAGTTGGTGCTTGGTGGAACGACGAATGTCGGTTGCGACGCACTGGGGTAGTTATATCGCCGTGGTCGATTCCGGCCGGTTGGTGAGAATTGAGCCGAGAGGCGATGACACCGTGCCGTCGCCTATCGGTCCCGGAATGGTGGCTGCCGCTGACGACAGCGCTCGCGTGTTGCGCCCCGCGGTGCGCAAGGGCTGGCTGCATGGCCTGCCGCGTGCCCACGACACGGCCAGGGGCGCGGACGCCTTCGTGGAGGTGAGTTGGGACGACGCGATCACCCTGGTGAGCGATGAACTTCGTCGAATACGTGCACAGCACGGAGACAGCGCGGTGTTCGGCGGATCCTATGGATGGGCGAGTGCCGGTGTGTTTCACAACGCACAGGCTCAACTCCACCGCTTCCTGGCGTTGGGTGGCGGATACACCGACTCCCGCAATACGTACAGCACCGCAGCATTGGAGGTCATTCTCCCCCATGTGATCGGCGGGCATCCGTGGAGCTATCAGTCCCGGATGCCGATGTGGAACGAGATCGCCGAGAACTGTGAGCTTGTGGTGGCGTTTGGAGGGCTGGCCCTCAAGAACAGCCAGATCAATCCTGGTGGGCTGGCCAGGCACCAGACGCAGAACCTCCAGCGCCGGTGCCGTGAGGCCGGGGTGCGGTTCGTGAACGTCAGCCCCATCCGCAGCGACGTCGCCAGTTTCCTCGACGCCGAGTGGCTGCCCGTCATCCCCAATACCGACACCGCCCTCATGCTCGGCATCGCACACACGATGCTGGTCAACGGCTGGCACGATGAGGACTTCCTTCGCCGGTGCTGCGTCGGCTTCGACCGCTTCGCCGCCTACCTGGTCGGCGAGCACGATGGCGTCCGGAAGGACGCGGCCTGGGCAGCGGGGATCACGGGCATCAGCCGCGAGGCGATCAACGACCTCGCTCGTCGTCTCACCACCCAGCGCTCTCTCATCATGGTGAACTACGCGGTACAGCGGGCAGACCACGGCGAACAACCGATCTGGATGTCTGTCGTGCTGGCCGCCATGGCAGGTTCGATGGGTCGGCCCGGCTGCGGGTGGGGCGCGGGTTACGCGACCATGGACGCCACCGGTGTCGCCAGGGGCCGCTCTCCCGTGGCGGCGGTACCGGCGGTTTCCAACCCTGTTCCGGATTTCATTCCCGTTGCAAGGATCGCCGACACCCTGCTGCATCCGGGCCGGACCATCGACTATGACGGCCAGCGCCTCACGTTGCCCGAGCTTCGCCTGATCTACTGGTGCGGAGGGAACCCGTTCCACCACCATCAGGACCTGCACCGGTTGAGCCGAGCCTGGCAGACCCCGGACACGGTCGTCGTTCACGAAGCCTGGTGGAACACCACGGCCAAGTTCGCGGACATCGTCCTCCCCCTCGCCACCAGCTTGGAGCGCGACGACTTCGCCGCCGGGTTTTCGGACCCCCACCTCGTCGCGATGCCGAAGGTCCGCGAGCCGGCGGGCGAATCGCGCACTGATCACCAGATCTTCGCCGCCTTGGCTTCCCGGCTCGGATACGGGCAGGAGTTCACGGAGTCGCGCTCCGAGACCGAATGGGTCCGGCACCTGTACGAGCAGACGAGGGCCGAGCTCGGCGGCGATGCCGGTCTGCCGTGCTTCGACGACTTCTGGCGCAGCTCCACCGCGGAGCTGCCGGCGTTGACCGGACCGTTTCCCGGCAGTTTCGAGGACCTGCGCTCGGATCCGCGGCGTTCCCCCCTGCCGACACCGTCGGGCCGGATCGAGATCTTCTCCGAGGAGATCGACTCGTTCGGCTACGCCGACTGTGCCGGGCATCCGATGTGGTTTGAACCGGTGGAGTGGCTTGGCGCCGATCTGGCGGCCCGGTTTCCGCTGCACTTGATCTCGAATCAGCCTGCCTCACGTCTGCACAGCCAGTACGACAACGGCGGCCACAGCGTCAGCTCGAAGATCCGGGGCCGTGAGCCCGTGACGATCAACCCGTTGGACGCGTCGTCGCGTGGAATAGAGCGCGGCATGATCGTGCGCGTCCACAACGATCGCGGGAGCTGTCTTGCGGGCGCCGTCCTGTCGGACGACGTCATGCCAGGTGTCGTACAACTGTCCACGGGAGCGTGGTGGGACCCGGTCCAGCCGGGTCTGAGCGGAACACTGGACCGCCACGGCAATCCGAACGTCCTCACGGGGGACCGGCCATGCTCGCGCCTGTCCCAAGGACCGAGTGCGCACAGTGCGCTGGTCGACGTGGAGGTTTATGACGAGCCTCTTCCGGACGTACGCGCCTTCACGACGCCGAACCTCGAACATTGAGGCGAAAACCCTCCGCCTCTTCCACCCGTCTCGGCGCACGCCATCATCGAACGCGGAGCAGGTTGGCTCTGGGCACCGACAAGCCATCCACCTGCCCGTTTGCGTTCGCGTGATCGCACGATTACGTTGCGCAGTCGTGACTGCACTTCAAGAACGCAAGTACGCCCAGTGGTTCCGGGGCGCCGATGTCGACGGTGACGGGTTCATCACCCAGCGAGATGTCCGGATGATGAGCGAACGCCACATCTCCGCCCGCGGCGCAGCGCCGGACTCCGCGACCGCCCGCCTGCTCACCGACGGGATGGATGAGTTCTGGACGAACGTGATCGCCCCTATGGAACAGGACGGTGATGGGAAGGTCGACCTGCGGGAGATGACCGAAGGGTTCAGGCGGGTCCTGACCGACCCTGCCCTGTACCCGGAACAGATCGCGCCGGTGACCGACTGCTTCTTCGACCTCGTCGACCTCAACGGAGACGGCAAGATCGACCAGGCGGAATTCCAGCAGATGTTCGACTCAGTCGCCGGCGTTCCCGGCGAAGACTGCGGCGCGGTCTTCACCGCTTTGGACCGGGACGGCTCCGGTGCGCTGGACCGCGCCGAATTCCACCGAGCCGTCACGGAGTTCTTCTACGGCAACGACCCGCACGCCCCCGCCAACCACCTGTTCGGCAGGATCGCCGGCTGACCACCATCCTGGATTCGGCCAGAGCCACGCACGCCCACACCACTGCTGGTGTGGGCGTGCGGCGTGGGGACGGGCCAGGCGGTGTCTGACGCCGCTCGGCGTACCGCTTGACCACCTACGTGGCGGGCCGCGCGAAGGCTTCGGGGCGTATGTCGGCGAGGAGCCGGTTGCCGCGCTCCTGCGTCCTGGTGAAGGCGGCGGGGTCGCTGATGGAGATACCGTGCGGGCCGCGGCCGTGGAAAGGCGGGCGTATCCGCCGTCGGCGCGGACGGCTGCGACGAACTCCTTCTCCTGGGCGCGGAAGAGGGGGTCGCCGACGCCGTTGACGAACAAGGACGGGCAGTCGGCAGCGGCCGGCGACGGGGAGGAAGTCGCGCCGGGTGAGGTCTTCGACCCGTTCGGGCGGTCGCTCCACAGGCTTAGACCATGGTCAGGAAGTGGTCCGCCGGGCCGTAGTCGACCTTCCAGTCGGCATAGACACCCACCGCGCCGTCCTTCCGGCACCGCAACCCAACCGTCACCCAGTGGACCGATCCATCGCCGGCGAACGAGAACGCGACTGCCATCTCGAACTCCTCGATCCCGCACGGGCAGCCAGCCTCGCCAGGATCCGCGTCCTCCCAGCACTGTCGGGGGCGAGGTCCCGGTACAACTGCCCTTCGGCGACCGTGTGGGCCACGGGCGGAACTCCTTCACCGGGTCGCGGGAACCGGCGGCCCTCCAGGGGCTGTCAGCCTACTGTCGCCCGCGTGCCGCGAGGGCAGCCGGGCGGGCACCTGCCAGCCCCCAGTCGGCGGGGCAGGGTCGCCCGCCGGGGTCGGGGTCTGCCGGCCTCGGCTACCACATCACCGGGAGCCGTTCGGGAATCCGCTTCATGAAACCCGTCCGCCAGACCAGTTGACCGACGGGGGCGGCGAGTTCGAGGTCCGGCAGCCGCTCCAGCAGGGTCTCCAGAGCGACCCGGGCGTGAAGGCGTCCGAGTGCGGTGGCGGGGCAGTAGTGGGAACCGCTACCGAAGGAGAGGTGGTCGGCGGCGTTGGTGCGGTCCAGGGCGAAGCGGTGCGGGTCGGGGAAGGCCCCGGGGTCGAAGTTCGCGCCCTCGACCAGCACCAGGACCAACTCCCCCTGCTCGACGTCGACGTCCCCGAGCCGCACGTCGGCGAGTGCGATCCGGGGCAGGGCGTCTCCGATGGACAGGTTCACCCGTAGCAGTTCCTCCACGCCCGCCTCGACCAGGTCGCGGCGGTCTCGCATCAGGTCCCAGGCGTCGCGATGGGTGAGGAGGTGGATCAGGGCCATGGTGAGGAAGCCGGAGGTGGAGACGGTACCGGCGCCGAACATGGTGACGCCCACGGTGGCCAGCATCTCGTCGGTCAGGTGCGCGTAGTCCGGGTCCTGGCGCAGGGCGGCGAGTTCCCCCATCAGGCCGGAGGTGGCGGGGTCGTCCAGCAGGACGGTCATGCGGGCGATGTCACGGTCCCAGTTGATCTTCGCGCCGGCGATCGGACAGGCCGAGTTCATGAACGCGATGTCCAGGCTGCGCAGGAACGTGCGGCCCTCGCTCTGCGGGATGCCGAGGATGCGACAGTGCAGGCCTGCGGAGTACGGCTCGCAGAACGCGCCGCGCAGGTCGGCCGTGGGGCCGTCCTGGACGAGCCCGTCGACGAGCCGCTCCGCCTCTTGGCGCAGCCACCGCACCAGCCCCGGCACCTTCGGGTTCAGTGCCTTCATCACCGCCCGGCGCAGCCCGGCGCCGGTGATGTTGCCCATGTTGTTGACGACCTCGGGCGGGATCGTCAGGGCGTACTGGCGGGGCACGCCCGGTGCCGAGGTGTCCTTCAGCGAGAACCGCTCGTCCGTCAGGACCTGCTTGCACAGCCGGTACGAGGACACCAGCCAGGCCTCGTCGCCGGCGATCGTGCGCACCCGCCGCACCGGCGTGGCCGCGCGCAGCTGCGCCAGCCCGGCGGGGAGCCGGGTGCCGTCCCGGGAGAACGGGAAGTCGAGCAGGTCGTGGCTGCCGGCGGCCGGGAGCCCGGTGTGGGTCGTCGTGCTCATGCGGGGGCTCCTTCGGCGGGGGTGACGATGGCGTGACCCTGGTTGCGGGAGGCGCGCAGGCCGGCGCCGCGGGCGTAGAGCAGTTCTGCGAGCGGCAGGAGTTGGTGGTAGCAGTTGAGCGAGGACGACACGTCGATGATCGCGGGGGTGTCGAGGAACAATGGCGCCTCGGCGCACACGTACTCCAGGCACACGGCGCGCTGCCGCTCGGTGGGTTCCTGCCCCCGCGCGCTCAGGAACCGGCTCACCATGTCGTCGCAGGCCCCGCGGAGGTCGGTGTCCGTCTCCAGCCGGCGCGTCAGCTGACGGTGGATCTCCTGGTAGGCGGTGTTGGCCCGGAAGTCGGACATGGGACGCCAGCGCAATCGCGTCTGTCCCGGATCCGCCGTCGTTACGGCGTCACGGACTTTCGCCCGGACGCTCCGCAGGTTCTTGACCGCCTTTCTGCGGGCCTCGTCGGGGTCGTACCCGCGTGCCTGGTACATCTCGGCCACGTGGAGGTCGGTGTAGACGAAGTCGACCCGTTCGTAGTGGCCCAGGCCCCAGGCGGCCAGGTCGTGCAGGCGCCGGGCGGAGAAGTAGCTGTTGCCGGGCGAGACGCCGATGACGGCGTGCGCGCCCTCGTCATGGATGACCTCGCAGTGGCGCGTGAAGGGCTTCACCTGGAACATGCCGGCCATCGACGGGACTGCTGTGATCACACCTGTGGTCCTCCACCGCGTGCTGCTGCCGACCGGGCCCCGTGCCCCTCGGTGTGACGCCGCGATCCCGTCACTCTAGACGCAGAGTATGGGTACCCACAGTTACTCCGGGTTTTACGCGAAGGCGCCTTCGGCAGCGGTGGTTGTCACCCATGAAGCGGGGTTTGAGACACCGAGCCAGTGGTGTTCACGTGGCGGTTGCCCGGCTTCGTGCTGGGGGTGGCGGAAGGCGCCCCGGTCCACGGCACCATCGGCGCTGATCTCGGCGACCAGCACGGGGCGGACCAGGGTCGCGTCTAAGACGTCGCGGGAGACCCACGCGAACCGCACCCCGGCCCACGGGTAACCCGGCCCGGCGACCGCCAGGTGCTCCCCCTCCTGGCGGCGGGAGACGTCCGGGCGCAGCGGGACCGTGCGGCCAACCGCGCGCAGCCGGCCCGCAGCGTCATACCCGTCGAGGAGGAGGAGTGCGGTCGGGCCAGGGCGCCCGTGATCGCGCCGATCACCGCTTCGGTGGTGTCCCGGCTGCGGGCCTTCGTCCTTCTCTGCACTACGTGTCGCGGCGGGATTCAGCTCGTTCCTGATGCGCCAGTCAAACAAACACGCCTTCCGAGGTGCCGAACAAGGTGCCGTGCGGACAGCCGGCTGCGGTCGGTCGGCTCCCGCCCACACGGCGCCCGTCCCGCCCGGCCCGCTCGCGCGTAGTCGGCCGGGGTCGCCCCGGAGCGGTGTACCGCGGTCATCGCGTTCAGGAGGGCGGACCAGGCGGCCGGTGTGCAGCAGGCGCAGCATCAGGACGGGAATGGGCGTTGGTCCGCCCCCGCGTGGGGGTGGACCAACGCCCATTCCTGCCATCTGGTGCCGGTGCTACCAGCGGTACCAGCGGCCGCTGCCGCCCTTGGGGCGGGCGACGAAACCGATCAGCCACAGGACCAGCACCGCGATGGCGACCCACCAGAGGATCTTCACCGCGAAACCGGCACCGAAAAGGATCAGAGCGAGCAGAAGAACGAGAAGCAGGGGAACCATAGTTATCAACCTCCGAAGCACCGCATGCCCCGCCAGCACCTGCGCATGCGCCTGACATTTACGGGTTTCTTATCCGCGCAGGCGGGCAGGCGAATCCGCCCCGGTCATGAGCTACCCGTACGGCTGGCGGCGCGGCCTGGAAGCCGCCACCCGGGAGCGCGAGCGGTCCGGGCAGCCGGTGCCTGCCGTCGGAAGTCGGGCCCGCCCCGGGTCACAGTTCGGCGAGGGGGGGCTGGCTGACCTGAACTTTGTCTGCCAGGTCATCGCGCTCTCTTGCCCGTCGCCGCCTGGTGTGCTCGGCGGCGCGGGCTGCCTTTGACAGGCGTCGTGCTTCGGTGGAATCGGCCTGGCGGGGGCGTGCGTAGGCTGAGGGTGTGCCCCCGCCTCCGGCAGTACTGTGCGCGGCGGCAGCAGGCTGGCCGACGCGATCTGCGGGGCGAGGCTCAGCCTGTCAGGGGATGGTGGTCGGTGGCTGTCGTGGCGTCCGGGTGGATGGTGAAGACCTGGTCCAGGCCGACGATGCGCAGGATGCGGGCGGTGTTGGGGGGGACCGCGGCGAGGGCGAGGTCGCCGCCTTGTTCGGTGGCGAGGCTTCTGGCCGACAGCAGGGCGCTGATGCCGCTGGAGTCGCAGAAGTTCAGTGCGGACAGGTCGAGGACCAGCAGTGTCCCTGTCGCAAGGGGGAGGCCGTCCACGGCGGTACGCAGTGTGGGTGCGGTCTCGTAGTCGAGGTCACCGGTGATCTGGAGTACGGGGCCGGTGGCGGCGTTGCGGGTGGTGATCGTCAGTGGGTTCATGTCGGGTTGTCACTCGGGGTCGTGGGACGCGAGGCCGGTATGCCGAGGGCGAGCAGGGCGGTGTCGTCGTCGAGTCCGTCGCCGAAGGAGGCGAGCAGGGCGGTCAGGGCGGTGATCAGGGCCTGGGGTCCCCGTGCGGGCTGGGCGGCGGTGAAGGTGTGCAGGGCTTCGTCGCCGTACAGTGCGCGGCCTGGTCCGGTGCGGGCTTCGGTCAGGCCGTCGGTGTACAGGAGCAGGGTGTCGCCGGGGAACAGCCGGGTGCGGGCGGCGGTGAAGGGGGCCTGGGGCAGGACTCCGATGAGCAGGCCGCCGGGGGTGGGCAGGAACTGGGCGGTGCCGTCGGCGCGCTGGATCAGGGCGGACGGGTGGCCGCCGGAGGCGAGGTGCACGCGGACGTGGCCGTCGTCGGGTTCGAGGATCCCGAATATGGCGGTGCAGTAGCGGCCTTCGCCGCTGGTGTACCGATCGTGCAGCACCGTGTTCAGGGTGGTGAGCACGGTGACCGGGTCGGGGTCGTGCAGGGCGGCGGCGCGCAGGGTGTAGCGGGCGAGGGAGGTGACCGTAGCGGCCTGGGGGCCTTTTCCGCAGACGTCGCCGAGGAAGAACGCCCAGCGGCCGGTGTCCAGGGGGAAGAGGTCGTAGAAGTCTCCGCCCAGCAGATCCGGGGAGGCCGTGTGGTAGTAGGAGGCGGCTTCCAGACCCGGGATGGCGGGGAGCTGGGCGGGCAGCAGGCTCTGCTGGAGGACGGCGAGTGCTTCTTGGAGGCGTGCGCGGTCGGTCTCGGCCTGCCGGCGGGCTTCCTCGGCCGCCTTGCGGCTGCGCAGGAGCTCGGTTTCGTAGGCGCGGCGGTCACGGGCGTCGAAGACGGTGGTGCGGATCAGCAGCGGCTCGCCGTTCTCGCTGGTCTTCACCTTCGAGGTGACCAGTACCGGCATCCGTCCGGTAGCGCCCTTGATGTCCATGGCGATGCCGCTGGCTTCGCCTGTCATCTGCAGCAGCGGGGCGAAGTGTGTCTCGTGGTAGAGCTTGCCGCCCACGGTCAGCAGGTCCGTGAAGCGCATACGCCCCACCACGCGGGACCGCTCCAGACCCAGCCACTCCAGCAGCGTGGCGTTGATCTTCGCGATGGTGCCGTCCATCAGCGTCGACAGGTACCCGCACGGAGCCTGTTCGTACAGTTCCTCGGCGCTGTCCTCCAGCAGCGAGGTGAACACCGCGTCCGTGGCGTCCACGTCCTCCTCTTCGCCCGGGTCCGGTGCATGGCCGGTGCGGCACATCACCAGGCGGCTCCGACGAAGTCGACGATCGCTGCGGCTGTAGCCTGCGGTGCGCTCAGCTGCGGACAGTGCCCTGTCGCCTCCAGGGTGACCAGCCGGCTGCCGGGGATCGCGTCACGGACGTAGGCTCCGACTTCGCGGGGAGCGATCACGTCCTGCCGGCACTCCAGGACCAGCGTCGGCACGGTCACCGTCTTGAGGTCCTTGCGGCTGTCGGACAGGAACGTCGTACGGGCGAAGATGCGGGCCATGTCGGGGTCGGTCGCGCAGAAGGAGGCGGTCAGTTCCTGACCGAGTTCGGGCCGGTCGTCGTTGCCCATGATCACCGGGGCCATCGCCGCCGACCAGCCCAGGTAGTTCGATTCCAGCGACTCCAGCAGCTCGTCGATGTCCTCGGCACTGAACCCGCCCCGGTAGCCGTCGTCGTCGATGTAGCAGGGCGAGGGAGCAACCATCACCAGCTGGGCGATACGCTCCGGCGCTCTGGCCGCGGCGAGCACCCCCACCATCGCGCTGACCGAGTGCCCAACGAACGTCACCTCCCGCAGATCCAGTTCCTCGCAGATCTCCAGCACGTCCTGGGCGTAGCCATCGAGCGAGCTGTAACGCCGCTCGTCCCAGGCCTGTGGGTTCGCCCGGCCCGAGCCCACGTAGTCGAAGAGCACCAGCCGGTAGCTTTCCGCCAGCGTCGGTACGACAAGACGCCACATGTTCTGATCGCAGCCGAACCCGTGCGCCAGAAGGAGCACCGGCCCGTCCGCACGGCCGGTGATGGTCACGTTGTTCCTGCGACGGATATCCATACCCGCCAGTCTCCCACTCCCCAGCCGACCCACAACGCGGGCCTGGCAGGCTGGTGCTTTACGGGGCGCACTGCCCGTCGTGGGTGACGGCGATCTGGCCGGGCTCCCGGCCCACCGCGATCCGCTCCTCCTCGTCTCTCCGCGATATCGACGACGGTGACGCTGCCGGAGCCGGCGTCGGCCACCAGCAGGAAGGCGGCCGTGGCCACGCTGCGCGGTGCCCGGCCCACCCTCCCCCGCCCCCTGATCCGGCCTGCGGCCTGCGGCCGTGTCAACAGCGAGGATCCCGCACCCACCGCCAGGGCAGGCTCACGCCGACGAGGTCCTGGACTGGATGAGCTGGGTGCACTTCACGATCGTGCGCGCGCACCAGCACGGGGCCGGAGCCCGCAGAGAGCGGCGCCGGCCGGAGAGCCCGGCGACCATGCCATCGGACGTCCCGCGACGGGCTGACCACGAAGACCGTCACCGTTCACCTGACCTGACTCCACAACGCAGGCACCTTCATCTGGTCCGCCCGGTGACCCGCTGTCCACCGAGCGGACCCTTCGCCCGGTGCCGTGTGCGATGACACGGCGGCCGGTGGGGGCGGGAGTCGTGTCAGCGGACGACGTCGAACACGTTCTTCTGCAGGCCGTTGGCGTACGCCTCGTGCTCAACCAGCTTCAGCTTCTGGGTTTCCTTGTCCGTGGTGCTGAACAGGCGCTTGCCCGCACCGAGCAGGAGCGGGAAGACGAGCAGGTGGTAGCGGTCGATCAGGCCGGCGTCCCTTCCACGACCAGCGGTCTCGACTACCGGATCCGATCGCGCCGGCGAAGCGGGACCCACGCCGGACCAGGCAGGGAGCCGTCCACTGACAGCGGCCGCCGCTCGGCCGCGTCAGGGCGGTAGACGCGGAGCGTACGCTTCGCCACCCAGACCGCGCCCGAGTGCAGGATGAGGGTGCGGGTGGCGCCGTGCCGGTAGCGGAGATCGGCGATCTCGAAGAGGTGGCTACCAGTCAGGACGTGGTAGTGCACCGGGAGTTCACGGAGCGGGCTGTCGACCGGGAACGTGCCCGGCGGGGTGCGCCCCGGGCTTCGTTCGGCCGGCTGACGCATACGGGCGCCGGTGGGGGTGCAGAGGTCGGTGCGGGCGATCCACCGAAACCCGCCCGTGTCCGCCAAGCGCACCACCAGCAGGGACGGGTACAGTCTCACGACCTCGCCGCGCGCCTGGCGGTCGCGGTCGAACACCATCGTCCCGACCGCGAACCGGACCCCGTTCGCGCGGGGCCCTCGCTCGCGCAACGGCGCATGAGCACCTGCATGTCGGTGACGGTGGCGCCGCGCAAGGGGCAGGTGGCAGTGTCGCGGCGGCGGGCGTAGTCGTGACAGCGCGCAGTCGGGCGGTGACGGCGCCGGCCATCGCGCTCGGGCACGAAGGCACGTCCCCCGGGGGGCGCGGACGTCCTCGCGGGCCAGGCGCTCGCCCATCCCGCCGCCATCATTCGCGGCGGCGGAATTCGGGCTGGGGCGTGGCCAGTGCGGCGGGTCAGACGGCCGCCCCTGGCACGGCTGCGCGCCAGGCCCTCACAGCGGATCCCGGCGCCGGAATGCCACTCCACCACCGGTTCGGCGGCCGCCCCGTGCTCCGGCACCACGACACCGGCGCCAGGTCCCCACAGTCATGCCGTACGCATCCGCAGTCCTCCCCGGCGGCGGTGTGGGGCAGACCGTGGCGGATGACGCCGTCCCGGGGTGGTGGGCGCCCGCCCCGCAGTCAAACCGGCCAGGACAGGGCGACATACGCCCCCCCGCACGGGCAGGTTCCTGATCTCCCCAGCCCGATCCTCGCCGACGTGAGCGGGATTCACCGCCACACCGCACACCGCTGGGTCGTCGCCTATGCCCGACGTGACTGGGCTGAGTGCCTCGCTGCCCGAATCAAGGACAAGGAGGCCGCCGGCATTGCGGGACATGACACGGTGACATGGGCCGACGCCTGTGAAACCACGGTGCCTCGAGGGGCATCGCTCGGGTAACGTGCGGACCATGTCGAGCCCTGAGGCAGCCAAGGTGGGGGCTTTCGGTCACGCCGTCAGCTCCCTGAACCACTGAGTTCGTAGTCCTGTCGTCCCGCCGTGTTCTGCGGCCGGACGAGCGTGCCCTTGGGTGCTGACCGCGGTGACGAGACGTCTTCTCATACCTCTCCTCACCTCGGAGCCATTCGATGCCTCTCCCGCTGTATCTCCTTGCCATGGCGATCTTCGCCATGGGCACCTCCGAATTCATGCTCGCCGGGCTTCTGCCAGACATCGCCTCCGACCTCGACATCACAGTCGGGACAGCAGGCATGCTCACCTCGGCCTTCGCGATCGGAATGATCGTCGGTGCCCCACTCGTGGCCGGGCTCGCTCGCAACTGGCCCGGACGAACCAGTCTTCTCGGGTTCGTCCTCATGTTCTCGGCAGCTCACGCCGCGAGCGCCATCACCACGAGCTTCCCGGTTCTGCTCACGACCCGGGTCGTCGCCGCGCTCGCGAACGCAGGGTTCCTAGCCGTAGCGCTGACGACCGCCGCCACGCTGGTCTCCCCCGGTAAGAAGGGACGTGCGCTGGCCGTGCTGCTGTCAGGCACGACGGTGGCCACGATCGCCGGGGTCCCAGGAGGATCGGTCCTCGGCACGTTGCTCGGCTGGCGGGCCACGTTCTGGGCCGTCGCCGCTCTCTGCCTGCCCGCAGCTCTCGCCATCCTCAAGGGAATCCCAGCGCGACCTGCAAAGGAAGACGCGACTGGCGGGCCGGCCCTGCGATCGGAGCTCGCACAGCTCAAGAGCCCGCGGTTGATCCTGGTGATGCTGCTCGGCGCCCTGGTGAACGCGTCAACCTTCGGAAGCTTCACCTTTCTTGCCCCCGTCGTGGCCGGTGCCGCCGGGCTGGGCAAGCTGTGGATCTCAGTCGTTCTGGTGCTCTTCGGCGCCGGTTCCTTTGTCGGTGTCACCCTCGCTGGACGGCTGTCCGACCAGTATCCCGGTCTGGTCATCGCAGTCGGCGGTCCGCTGCTGCTCATCGGCTGGCCGGCCCTGGCTGTGCTGGCGGAAGAGCCGATCGCTCTGCTCACCCTCGTGTTCATACAGGGCGCACTGTCGTTCGCGCTGGGCAGCACCCTGATCGCGCGGGTCCTCTACGAGGCTGCCGGAGCCCCCACCATGGCGGGCTCATACGCGACGGCGGCACTCAACGTCGGCGCCGCCGTCGGGCCCCTCATCGCCGCGACCACCCTCGGCACTGCGGTCGGGGACCTCGGCCCGCTCTGGGCAAGTGGGCTCCTCGTCCTGGTCGCGCTACTTGTCGCGTTCCCCCTCCGCCGTGTGCTCGTGACTGGTCGGAGCAACGAGGTACTTCACTGACGCATGCGCTGCGCTCTTGAGCAACCGACGCTGACCTGTGTCAACGCAGAGACCCTCGCTGTCTCTCACTCCACTGTCGTGAAACCGCGGGACTGAGCGAGTTCTGCCTCCCGGTCCGTGGCTCGACGGGTTCAGGAGTCCTCGGGAACGGGGGCGTCCGGGAGTTCTTCGGTCGGGTCATCTTTCTGCCGCCGGGCAGCGTTGTCCTGGAGGTAGGCCGCGCCGATCTCCCTCAGGCGTTCCTCGGCCTCCATGGACCGCTCGGTCGCCCCCATACTCACCTCTTACTCCCCGATGCCCGGCCGGACTAGGGCCTGTGTGAGGTTGCGATCAGTCGGCGGCTTTGAGGAGGTCGTCGATCC
>NZ_JBVJLO010000029.1:0-62742 GCF_055584685.1 Streptomyces sp. NPDC102258 | reverse complement strand
CCGGACCCCTCGCGGGACCCCCCCGGGGGGGCGCCCCCGCCCCCCCGGGGGGGGGCGGGGGGGGCGGGGGCGGGGGGGGGGGGGGGGGGGGGGGGGGGGGGGGCCCCCCCCGCCCCGCCCCGGTGCCCCCGACCACACGGACAGACCCGTACGACCGCCTCTCTGGCATGGAGCCCACGCACATGGTGAACGAGGACAAGCTTCGCGACTACCTCAAGCGGGCGACCGCCGATCTGCGCCAGGCCCGCAGGCGGTTGCGCGAAGTCGAGGAACAGAACCAGGAGCCCATCGCGATCGTCGCGATGAGCTGCCGCTACCCGGGCGGTGTCCGCACCCCCGACGACCTGTGGCGGCTCGTCGCCGACGGCCGTGACGCGGTCTCCGGATTCCCGGCGGACCGCGGCTGGGACGTCGAGACGCTCTACGACGCCGACCCCGACAGCGCCGGATCCAGCTACGTCAGCGAGGGCGGCTTCCTCTACGACGCCGCCCGCTTCGACCCCGCGCCCTTCGGGATCTCGCCGCGCGAGGCCCTCGCCATGGACCCGCAGCAGCGGCTGCTGCTGGAGACCTCGTGGGAGGCGTTCGAGCGGGCCGGCATCGACCCGACGTCCCTGCGCGGCAGCCGGACGGCCGTCTTCGCCGGTGTGATGTACCACGACTACACCGCCCGCCTGGACTCCGTACCCGAGGGCGTCGAGGGCTTCCTCGGCACCGGCAGCTCCGGCAGCATCGCCTCCGGCCGCGTGGCTTACACGTTCGGGCTCGAAGGGCCGGCCGTCACCGTCGACACCGCCTGCTCGTCCTCCTTGGTCACCCTGCACCTCGCCGTCCAGGCCCTGCGGGCGGGGGAGTGCACCATGGCCCTGGCCGGCGGTGTCACCGTCATGGCGACCCCGGCCACCTTCACCGAGTTCAGCCGCCAGCGCGGACTGGCCGCCGACGGCCGTTGCAAGCCCTTCGCGGCGGGCGCCGACGGCACGGGCTGGGGCGAAGGCGTCGGCATGCTGCTCGTGGAGCGGCTGTCCGACGCGCAGCGCAACGGCCACCCCGTCCTGGCCGTGATCCGGGGCAGCGCCATCAACCAGGACGGCGCGAGCAACGGTCTGACGGCCCCCAACGGCCCGTCGCAGCAGCGCGTCATCCACCAGGCCCTCACCAACGCCCGCCTGGGCGCGGCCGACGTGGACGTGGTCGAGGCGCACGGCACCGGCACCACCCTGGGCGACCCGATCGAGGCGCAGGCCGTCCTCGCCACCTACGGGCAGGACCGGCCGGCCGACCGGCCCCTGCTGCTCGGTTCGATCAAATCCAACATCGGGCACACGCAGGCCGCGGCCGGTGTCGCGAGCATCATCAAGATGGTCGAGGCGATGCGGCACGGCGTCGTACCGAAGACCCTCCACCTGGACGAGCCCACCCCGCACGTCGACTGGCAGGCGGGCGCCGTCTCCCTCATCGGCGAGACCCGCGCCTGGCCGCAGACCGGTGCCCCGCGTCGTGCGGCGGTGTCGTCGTTCGGGTTCAGCGGGACGAACGCGCACGTGATCGTGGAACAGGCGCCGGAGGCGGCCGACGCCGCCGTGGAGGAGGACCGTTCTCCGATGCCGGTGGTGCCGTGGGTGCTGTCCGGTAAGAGTGCGGCGGCTCTGCGGGCGCAGGCGGAGCGGTTGGCGGGTGTGCCGGGTCTGGCGGAGCTGGATCCGGTGGACGTGGGCTGGTCGTTGGCGTCTTCGCGGGCGGGGCTGGATCACCGGGCCGTGGTCCTGGGTGACCATGCCGTCGGTGTGGCTGCGGTGGCCTCGGGTGCGCTTTCGGCCGGTGTGGTGACCGGGTCGGTGGTCGGTGGGAAGACCGTGTTCGTGTTCCCGGGTCAGGGTTCGCAGTGGGTGGGGATGGCGGCGGGCCTGCTGGAGTCCTCCGAGGTGTTCGCGGCGCGGATCGAGGAGTGCGCCAAGGCGCTGGAGCCGTTCACCGACTGGTCGCTGCTGGATGTCCTGCGGGGCGTCGACGGCGCGCCGTCCCTCGACCGGGTGGATGTGGTCCAGCCGGCGCTGTTCGCGGTGATGGTGTCGCTGGCCGAGGTGTGGCGTGGGGCGGGTGTGCGTCCGGGTGCGGTGATCGGTCACTCGCAGGGCGAGATCGCCGCTGCCTGTGTGGCGGGGATCCTGTCGCTGGAGGACGCGGCGCGTGTGGTGGCGTTGCGCAGTCAGGCCATTGGCCGGGTGCTGGCGGGGCTGGGCGGGATGGTGTCGGTGCCGCTTCCGGCCGCTGAGGTGCGGGAGCGGATCGCGCCGTGGGGTGAGGAGCGGATTTCCGTCGCCGCCGTGAACGGCCCGTCTTCGGTGGTGATTTCGGGCGCGGCGGAGGCGTTGGACGAGTTCATGGCCGCGTGTGAGGCGGACGGGACGCGGGCTAAGCGGATCGCGGTGGACTACGCCTCGCACTCCGCGCAGGTGGAGCTGCTGCGCGAGGAACTCGACGCGCTGCTGGCCCCGATCGTCCCGCGCGACGCGGAGGTTCCCTTCCTGTCCACCGTCACCGGCGAGTGGGTGAACGGACCCGAGCTGGACGCCGGTTACTGGTTCCGCAACCTCCGTCAGACCGTGGAGCTGGAGCGGGCCACCCGGACCCTGCTCGACCAGGGCTTCGGTGTGTTCATCGAGTCCAGCCCGCATCCGGTCCTCACGGTCGGTCTTCAGGAGACCGTCGAGGACGCGGGCCGTGAGGCCGCCGTCCTCGGGTCCCTGCGCCGGGGCGAAGGCGGGCTGGAGCGCTTCTGGCTCTCCCTCGGCGAGGCCTACGTACGCGGTGTGGCCGTCGACTGGCAGTCCGTCTTCGCCGGGACCGGCGCCCAGCGCGTCGACCTGCCGACGTACGCCTTCCAGCAGGAGCACTACTGGCTCGAAAGCGGCACCATCGAGGAAGCCGAGACCGCCGCCCACCCCGCCGACACCGTCGACGCCCGCTTCTGGGAAGCCGTCGAGCGCCACGACGTGGCCGCCCTCACGGCGGAGCTCGACATCGACGCGGACGAGACGCTCGCCGCCCTCCTGCCCGCGCTGTCCTCCTGGCGGCGTCAGAGCCAGGAACGCTCCGCGGTCGACGGCTGGCGCTACCGGATCACCTGGAAGCCCGCTCCCGACCCCGCCGGCACCCGTCTCGACGGGACCTGGCTGGTCGCGGTCCCGGAGGCGCCGGACACTTCCGCTCCCGTCGCCGCCGTCCTGCGTGCACTCGCCCAGCACGGCGCCGACGTACGGCAGATCGCCGTCCCCCGCTCCCACGACGCCCGGGCCGAGCTGGCCGGGCGGATCCAGGAGGTCCTCGCCGACGCTCCCGCCGTAGCGGGCGTGCTCTCGCTGCTGACCCCCGCCGGGACCGAGGCGGAGCCGATCGGCGCGGCCGCGCCCGCCGGGGTGATCGCGACCCTGTCCCTCGTCCAGGCCCTCGGTGACGCCGAGGTGGCCGCCCCGCTGTGGTGCGTCACCCGGGGCGCCGTCTCCGTGGCCCGCCCCGAGCGGCAGGCCGATCCGGCGCAGGCCCCGGTCTGGGGCCTCGGCCGGGTGACGGCCCTGGAGCACGGCGAGCGGTGGGGTGGTCTGGTCGACCTGCCCGCCGAGACCGACGAGCGGGCCCTTGAGCGGCTCGTCGGGGTGCTGGCCGGTGACGGGGCCGAGGACCAGGTCGCGGTGCGGTCGTCCGGGCTGTTCGTACGTCGTCTCGTGCGGGCGCGGCTGGCCGACACCCCGGCCGTGCGCGACTGGCGCCCGGCCGGCACCACGCTGGTCACGGGCGGTACGGGCGCCCTCGGCGCGCACGTCGCCCGCTGGCTCGCGCAGAACGGCGCCGAGCATCTGGTCCTGACCAGCCGCCGGGGCGCCGACGCGCCCGGCGCGGCCGAGCTGCGCGAGGAGCTGGCCGCGCTCGGTGCCCGGGTGACCCTGGCCGCCTGTGACGTCAGCGACCGCGACGCCCTCGCCGCCCTGATCGCGGCCGTCCCCGCCGACCAGCCGCTGACCGCCGTCGTGCACACGGCGGCCGTCCTGGACGACGGCGTCATCGAGGCGCTGACCCCCGAGCAGATCGAGCGGGTCCTGCGGGTGAAGGTCGACGCGACCCTCCACCTGCACGAGCTGACCCGTGACCTCGACCTGTCCGCCTTCGTGCTCTTCTCCTCCTTCGCCGCCACCTTCGGCGCCCCCGGCCAGGGCAACTACGCACCCGGCAACGCCTTCCTCGACGCCTTCGCCGAGTACCGCCGGGCCGAGGGCCTGCCCGCCACCTCCCTCGCCTGGGGCCCCTGGGGCGACGGGGGCATGGCCGAGGGTGCCGTGGGGGACCGGATGCGCCGCCACGGCGTCATCGAGATGGCCCCCGAACGGGCCGTCAGGGCTCTGGGACACGCCCTGGACCGCGACGAGACGACCCTGACGGTCGCGGACATGGAGTGGAAGCGCTTCGTCCTCGCCTTCACCTCCGGCCGCGCCCGCCCGCTGCTGCACGACCTGCCCGAGGCCCGCCAGGCCGCCGAGCCGGGCCGCGCCGACACGGCGGAGGACGGCGGCGCCGCCCTGCTCGTCCGCCGGCTCGCCGGGCAGCCCGAGGCCGAACAGGAGCGGCTGCTGCTGGAGCTGGTCCGCACGGCCGTCGCCGCCGTCCTCGGCTACGCCGGTCCCGACGCGGTGGAGGCCGGCCGGGCCTTCAAGGAACTCGGCTTCGACTCCCTCACCTCCGTCGAGCTGCGCAACCGCCTGAACGCGGCCGCCGGGCTCAAGCTGCCGCCCACCCTCGTCTTCGACTACCCGACCCCCACCGTGCTCGCCCGCCACCTGCGCGGCGAACTCGCCGGCCAGGGTGCGGCGGGTGCCCTGAGCGCGCCCACGGCCGCCACCACCGCGGCCGACACCGAGCCGATCGCCCTCGTCGCGATGAGCTGCCGCTTCCCAGGCGGGGTCCGCAGCCCGGAAGAGCTGTGGCAGCTGCTGGTCTCCGGCGGCGACGCCCTCTCGGAGTTCCCCGCCGACCGGGGCTGGGACGTCGAGGCGCTGTACAACCCCGACCCCGACGCCCCGGGCACCTCCTACACCCGCGAGGGCGGCTTCCTCACCGACGCGGCCTCCTTCGACCCGGCGTTCTTCGGGATCTCCCCGCGCGAGGCCCTGGCGATGGACCCGCAGCAGCGGCTGCTGCTGGAGACCTCGTGGGAGACCTTCGAGCGGGCCGGGATCGACCCGGAGACCCTCCGGGGCAGCCAGTCCGGCGTGTTCGTCGGCACCAACGGCTCCGACTACTCCCACCTCGTACGGGGCGCGGCCACCGAGGGCCTCGAAGGCCACCTGGCCACCGGCAGCGCGGGCAGCGTCGTCTCCGGCCGGCTCTCGTACACGTTCGGCCTCGAAGGTCCGGCCGTCACCGTCGACACCGCCTGCTCGGCCTCGCTCGTCGCCCTCCACCTCGCTGTGCAGGCGCTGCGTTCAGGGGAGTGCTCCCTGGCCCTGGCCGGCGGCGTGACGGTCATGTCCACGCCCGGCACCTTCATCGAGTTCAGCCGCCAGCGCGGCCTGTCCACCGACGGCCGCTGCAAGGCCTTCTCCGCCGACGCCGACGGCTTCAGCCCGGCCGAGGGCGTCGGCATGCTGCTCGTGGAACGCCTGTCGGACGCGCGGCGCAACGGCCACCCGGTCCTCGCCGTCATCCGCGGTACGGCCATCAACCAGGACGGTGCCTCCAACGGCCTCACGGCCCCGAACGGCCCCTCCCAGCAGCGCGTCATCCGCCAGGCCCTGGCCAACGCCCGCCTGACCCCGGCCGAGGTCGACGTCGTGGAAGCCCACGGCACCGGGACGACGCTCGGCGACCCGATCGAGGCCCAGGCCCTGCTGGCCACCTACGGCCAGGACCGGCCCGAGGACCGGCCGCTGCTGCTCGGCTCGATCAAGTCCAACATCGGCCACGCGCAGGCCGCCGCCGGCGTCGCCGGTGTGATGAAGGTCGTCCTGGCCATGCGGCACGGCATACTGCCGCAGAGCATCCACATCGCCGAGCCCACCCCGCACGTGGACTGGAGCGCGGGCGAGGTCGCCCTGCTGACCGAGCCGCGGGCCTGGCCCGAGACCGGTGGCCGTCCCTGGCGCGCGGGTGTTTCCTCGTTCGGATTCAGCGGGACGAACGCGCATGCCATCATCGAGCAGGCCCCGGCCGGACAGGGGTCCGGGGACCCCGACGCCCAGGGGACCCCAGTCCCCCCGAAGCCCCACCCCCTACTGGCCGCGACGACCCCCGGGGAGCACGGCACCGAGCACCCGGTCCCGCTGCCCTGGCCGCTGACGGCCAAGACCGACAAGGCGCTCCACGCCCAGGCCGACCGCCTGCTGAACCACCTTGCCACCCGCCCTGACCTGCGCAGCAGCGATATCGGCCACTCCCTGGCCACCACCCGCACGGCCCACGACCGCCGTGCGGTACTGATCGGCCGGGGCCGCGAGCAACACCTCGCGGGCCTGGCCACCCTGACCGCCGGGGGCACCGCCCCCCTGCTCGTCCAGGGGTCGGTCATCGGGGGCAGGACCGCCTTCGTGTTCCCCGGACAGGGGTCGCAATGGGTGGGAATGGCGGAAGCGCTGTTGGACGCTTCACCCGTGTTTGCAACCCGGGTGGAAGAGTGCGCGAAGGCCCTGGAGCCGTTCACCGACTGGTCGTTGGTGGACGTGCTCCGGGCCGTCGACGGCGCGCCCTCCCTCGACCGGGTGGATGTGGTCCAGCCGGCGCTGTTCGCGGTGATGGTGTCGCTGGCCGAGGTGTGGCGGGCGGCCGGTGTCCGGCCGGATGCCGTGATCGGTCACTCGCAGGGCGAGATCGCTGCCGCGTGCGTGGCGGGGATCCTGTCCCTGGAGGACGCGGCGCGTGTGGTGGCGCTGCGCAGTCAGGCCATCGGCCGGGTGCTGGCGGGGCTGGGCGGGATGGTGTCCGTACCGCTCCCGGCCGCCGAGGTACGCGAGCGGATCGCGCCGTGGGGTGAGGAGCGGATTTCCGTCGCCGCCGTGAACGGCCCGTCCTCTGTGGTGATTTCGGGCGCGGCGGAGGCGCTGGACGAGTTCATGGCCGCGTGTGAGGCGGACGGGACGCGCGCCCGGCGGATCGCGGTGGACTACGCCTCGCACTCCGCGCAGGTGGAGTTGCTGCGCGAGGAACTCGACGCGCTCCTCGCCCCGATCGTCCCGCGCGATGCGGAGGTTCCCTTCCTCTCCACCGTCACCGGCGAGTGGGTCAAGGGACCCGAGCTGGACGCGGGTTACTGGTTCCGCAACCTGCGCCAGACCGTCGAGCTGGAGCAGGCCACCCGCACGCTGCTCGACCAGGGCTGCGGCGTCTTCATCGAGTCCAGCCCGCACCCCGTCCTGACGGTCGGCCTTCAGGAGAGCGTGGAGGACGCGGGCCGCGAGGCCGCCGTCCTCGGGTCCCTGCGCCGGGGCGAAGGCGGCCTGGAGCGCTTCTGGCTCTCCCTCGGCGAGGCCTACGTACGCGGTGTGACCGTGGACTGGGACGCGGTGTTCGCCGGAACCGGCGCCCAGCGCGTCGACCTGCCCACGTACGCCTTCCAGTCGCAGCGGTACTGGCCCGAGGCGGCACCCGCCGAACCCGGGGCGCGCCCGGCCGAGAGCGCCTTCGACGCCCGGTTCTGGGACGCCGTCGAACGCGAAGACCTGGCGGCTCTCACCACCGAGCTGCACATCGAGGGCGACCAGCCCCTGACCGCGCTGCTCCCCGCGCTGTCCTCCTGGCGGCGCGAGAGCCGCGAGCAGTCCACCTCCGACGCGTGGCGCTACCGCGTCACCTGGAAGCCGCTGGCCGAACCCGGTGCCGGTCGGCCGTCGGGGGACTGGCTGGTCGTCGTACCCGAGGCCCTCACCGGTCCGGCCGGGGACACGGCCGCCGCCGTGCTGCGTACGCTCGCCGAGCGCGGCGCGGAGGTCCGTACGGTCACCGTGACCGCCGCCACCGGCCACCGCGACGCGCTCACCACCGCCCTCAAGGCCGCCATCGACGGGGCCGCCGCCCCCGCCGGCGTGCTCTCCCTCCTCGCCCTCGGCGACACCGACGGCGCCGCGCTCCGCGCCCACACCGGACTGCTCCACACCGCCGCGCTCGTCCAGGCCCTAGGCGACGCCGAGGCGTCCGCACCGCTGTGGTGCGTCACCCGGGGCGCCGTCGCGGTGACCCGCTCCGAGCGGCTCCAGGATCCGGCGCAGGCACTCCTGTGGGGCTTCGGCCGCACCGTGGCCCTGGAGTTCCCCGACCGCTGGGGCGGCCTCGTCGACCTGCCCGCGCAGGCCGACGAGCGGACCCTCGAACGGCTCGTCGCGGTGCTGGCCGGTGACGGGGCCGAAGACCAGGTGGCGCTGCGCCCCGCCGGAGCGTTCGGCCGGCGCCTGGCGCACGCCTCGCTCGCGGACGCGCCCCCCGCGCCCGCCTGGAAGCCGCACGGCACCACGCTCGTCACCGGCGGTACGGGCGCCCTCGGCGCCCATGTGGCCCGCTGGCTCGCCGAGAACGGCGCCGAGCACCTGATCCTGACCAGCCGCCGCGGCGACGGCGCCCCCGGCGCCGCCGAACTCCGTACGGAACTGGCCGCGCTCGGCGCCCGGGTCACGATCTCCGCCTGCGACATGGCCGACCGGGACGCCGTGGCCGCGCTCCTCGCCTCCGTTCCCGCCGACCTTCCCCTCACCGCCGTCGTGCACACCGCCGGCGTCCTGGACGACGGGGTCATCGACGGGCTGACGCCCGAGCGGTTCGCGACCGTACTCGCCCCCAAGGCGGACGCGGCGCTCACCCTCCACGAACTGACCCGCGATCTCGGCCTGTCGGCGTTCGTCCTGTTCTCCGGAGTCGCCGGCACCCTCGGTGACGCCGGACAGGCCAACTACGCCGCCGCCAACTCCTACCTGGACGCCCTCGCCGAGCAGCGGCACGCCGACGGCCTGCCCGCCACCTCGGTGGCCTGGGGCCGATGGGGTGACAGCGGTCTGGCCGCCGGCGGCGCCATCGGCGAGCGGCTCGACCGCGGCGGTGTCCCCGCCATGGCGCCGCGCACCGCGATCCGGGCGCTCCAGCAGGCCCTGGACCACGGCGACCCGGCCGTCGCCGTCGCCGACATCCAGTGGGAGCGGTTCACGCCCGGCTACACCGCCGTGCGGCCCAGCCCCTTCCTCGGCGACCTGCCCGAGGTGCGCCGGCTCGCGCAGGCGGCCCCGGCCGCCGGTGACGGGGACGCGGGCGCGCCCGGGGCTCCGGGCGAGGCGCTGCGCCGACGGCTGTCGGTGATGCCGCAGACCGAACAGGCGCTGGCCGTACTGGAACTGGTGCGCTCCCACGCGGCGACCGCGCTGGGCCACGCCGGTACCGACGAGGTGGGCGCGGGACGTGCGTTCAAGGAGCTCGGCTTCGACTCCCTGATCGCCCTGGAACTGCGCAACCGGCTGAACGCCGCCACCGGACTGAAGCTGCCGGCCACGCTGGTCTTCGACCACCCGACCCCGGCCGTCCTCGCGGACTTCCTGCGGGCCGAGATCGTCCAGGACGGCAGCGCCGCGGCCGCTCCCGGCATCGCGGAGCTGGAGAAGCTCGAATCCGCGCTCTCCGTCCTCGACCCGGACGACCCGGACGGCCGGACGCGCACCGACATCGCCGTACGCCTCCAGGCCCTCCTGGCGAAGTGGGGTGAACCCCAAGACCGTTCGAGCGGCGAAGCCGTGGCCGAGAAGCTCCAGGAAGCCACGCCCGACGAGCTCTTCGACTTCATCGAGAACGAGCTCGGTATCTAGCACAGCGGACAGCAGGCAGTAACAGCACAAGGGTTTGTGACGAGCATGGGTGAGGTTCCAATGGCGCAGCAGGCAGCGGATCAAGACAAGATCATCGGCTACCTGAAGCGGGTGACGGCCGATCTGCACCAGACGCGGCAGCGCCTGCGCGAGGTCGAGGACCGGGAGCCGGAGCCGATCGCGATCGTCGGCATGGCCTGCAGGTTCCCCGGCGGCATCCAGTCGCCGGAGGACCTGTGGGAGCTGGTCGCGGGCGGCCGGGACGCCGTCACCGACTTCCCGACCGACCGCGGCTGGGACATCGAGTCCCTGTACGACGCCGACCCCGACCAACGGGGCACCTCGTACACCCGCGAGGGCGGATTCCTCGACGGCGTCGGCGAGTTCGACGCCGGTTTCTTCGGGATCAGCCCGCGCGAGACCCTCGGCATGGACCCGCAGCAGCGCCTGCTGCTGGAGACCTCCTGGGAGACCTTCGAACGCGCCGGCATCGACCCGGCGACCCTGCGGGGCAGCAAGGCCGGCGTGTTCATCGGCACCAACGGCCAGGACTACCCCGACCTGCTGCGCGACGGGGTCCCCCAGGGCGTCGAGCAGTACCTCCTCACCGGGAACGCCGCCAGCGTCGTCTCCGGCCGGCTCTCCTACACCTTCGGTCTCGAAGGCCCCGCCGTCACCGTCGACACCGCCTGCTCTGCCTCGCTCGTGGCCCTGCACCTCGCGGTGCAGGCGCTGCGCGGCGGCGAGTGCTCCCTCGCCCTGGCGGGCGGTGTCACCGTCATGTCCAGCCCGCGCGCCTTCGTGCAGTTCAGCCGGCAGCGCGGGCTCGCCCCGGACGGGCGGTGCAAGCCCTTCGCCGACGGCGCCGACGGCACCGGCTGGGGCGAGGGCGTCGGCATGCTCCTCGTGGAGAAGCTCTCCGACGCCCGCCGCAACGGCCACCCCGTCCTCGCCCTGGTGCGGGGCTCCGCGATCAACCAGGACGGCGCCTCCAACGGTCTGACCGCCCCCAACGGTCCGGCCCAGCAGCGCGTCATCCGCCAGGCCCTGACCAACGCCGGGCTCACCCCGGCGCAGGTCGACGTGGTGGAGGCGCACGGCACCGGCACCACCCTCGGCGACCCCATCGAGGCCCAGGCCATCCTGGCCACCTACGGCCAGAACCGGCCCGACGGCCGGCCGCTGTGGCTGGGCTCCATCAAGTCGAACATCGGCCACACCCAGGCCGCCGCCGGTGTCGCGGGCATCATCAAGATGGTCGAGGCGATCCGCCACGGCGTCCTGCCCGAGTCCCTGCACATCGACCGGCCGTCCGGCGCCGTCGACTGGAACACCGGCGCCGTCGCCCTGCTCGACCGGGCCGTCCCGTGGCCCGAGACCGGTCAGCCGCGCCGCGCCGGCGTCTCCTCCTTCGGCGTCAGCGGCACCAACGCCCACACCGTCATCGAGCAGGCCCCGCCCGTCGAGGCACCGGCCGAGGAGGACGGGCCCGGCGGCGCGGACGCGGCGACCGGCCCCGTCCCGCTGCTCGTCTCGGGCCACGGCGACGAGGGCCTGCGCGCCCAGGCGGCCCGGCTCGCCGCCCACCTGCGCGCCCACCCCGCACTCGCCGCCGACGCCGCCTCCATCACCGACCTCGGCCTCTCCCTCGCCACCGGCCGCTCCGCGCTGGACCGCCGGGCCGTCCTCTTCGCCACCGACCGCGACCGGCTCCTCGCCGACCTCGACGCGCTCGCGGCCGGCGAGCAGCCCGCGACCGCGCTCGTCGGCGCCGTCGGCGAGGGCAACACCGCCTTCCTCTTCACCGGTCAGGGCAGCCAGCGCCCCGGCATGGCCCGCGAGCTGTACGCCACCCACCCCGGCTTCGCCCGTGCCCTCGACGCGGTCCGCGACGCCCTGGACCCGCACCTCGAACGGCCCCTCTACGAGGTCCTGTTCGCCGCCGAGGGCAGCCCCGAGGCCGCCCTGATCGATGCCACCGCCCACACCCAGGCCGCCCTGTTCGCCGTCGAGGTCGCCCTCTACCGGCAGCTCGAACAGTGGGGCGTGAGCGCCGACTTCCTCATCGGGCACTCCATCGGCGAACTCGCCGCCGCCCATGTCGCCGGCGTCCTGACCCTCCCCGACGCGGCCGCCCTCGTCGCCGCCCGCGGCCGCCTGATGCAGGCCCTGCCCGCGGGCGGCGCCATGATCGCCGTGGAGGCCACCGAGGACGAGGTCACCCCCCTCCTCACCTCCCGGGTTTCCCTGGCCGCCGTCAACGGGCCCCGCTCCGTGGTCGTCTCCGGCGACGAGGACGCCGCCACGGAACTCGCCGAGACCCTGCGCGCCCGCGGCCGCCGCGTCAAGCGGCTCACCGTCAGCCACGCCTTCCACTCGCCGCTCATGGACGGCATGCTCGACGCCTTCCGCGAGGCCGCCGAAGCCGTCGCCTACGCGCCGCCCGTCATCCCGATCGTCTCCAACCTCACCGGCGCCTCCGTCACCGCCGAGGAGATCTGCACCGCCGACTACTGGGTCCGCCACGTCCGCGAGGCCGTCCGCTTCCACGACGGCGTACGCGGCCTCGCCGCCCTCGGCGTCACCACCTTCATCGAGGTCGGCCCCGGCGGGGTGCTCACCGCCCTCGCCCAGGACTGCCTGAGCGGCCAGGACGGCGAGGACGCCCCCGAGGGCCTCGTCTTCGTTCCCGCCCTGCGCGCCGACCGCCCCGAGCCCGCCGCGTTCGCCGCCGCCGTCGCCCGCGCCCACGTCCACGGCGTCGCGGTGGACTGGTCCGCCGTCTTCGCCGGGCGCGGCGGCAGCCGCGTCGAGCTGCCCACGTACGCCTTCCAGCGCCGGCTGTACTGGCCCGAGCCGCCCACCGCCTGGGCCGGCGACGTCACCGCCGCCGGCATCGGCTCCGCCGACCACCCGCTGCTCGGCGCGGCCATCACCCTGGCCGACGGCGACGGCTTCCTCTTCACCGGCCGGCTCTCCCTGGCCACCCACCCCTGGCTCGCCGACCACACCGTCATGGACACCGTGCTGCTGCCCGGCACGGCCTTCGTGGAACTCGCCCTGCGGGCCGGCGAGCACGCCGGCTGTGAACTCCTCGACGAGCTCACCCTCCAGGCGCCCCTGGCCCTGCCCCCGCACGGCGGCATCCAGATCCAGCTCGCCGTCGGCGCCGCCGACGCCGACGGACGGCGCTCCCTGACCCTGCACTCCCGGCCCGAGGACGCCGCCGACGACACCTGGGGCGAAGGCGCCTGGACCCGGCACGCCACCGGCTTCCTCGCCCCCGCCGCGCGGGACACCGCAGGCACCGGCGCCGACCTCGCCGTCTGGCCCCCGCAGGACGCCACCGCCCTGCCCGTCGACGGCCTCTACGCGCACCTCACCGCCTCCGGCTTCGCCTACGGACCCCTCTTCCAGGGCCTGACCGCCGCCTGGCAGCGCGCCGACGAGGTCTTCGCCGAGGTCCGCCTGCCCGAACAGGGGCACGCCGAAGCGGCCCTCTTCGGCCTGCACCCGGCCCTCCTCGACGCCGCCCTGCACGCCGTCGGCATGGGCTCCCTGCTGGAGGACACCGAACACGGCCGATTGCCGTTCTCCTGGAGCGGCGTCGCCCTGCACGCCGTCGGCGCCCGCGCCCTGCGCGTCCGCCTCGCCCCCGCCGGCCGGGACACCGTCCGCGTCGACCTGGCCGACGAGACCGGCGCGCCCGTCGCCACCGTCGGGGCGCTGCTGCTGCGTCCCGTCACCCCCGACCAGGTACGGGCCTCCCGCACCGCCTTCCACGACGCCCTGTTCCGCGTCGAGTGGACCCCCCTGACCCTGCCGGCCGCGACCACCGTCACCCCCGGCCAGTGGGCCCTGCTCGGCGCCGGGCAGGGGATCGACCCGCGCTTCACCGCCGTGCTGCCCACGGCCGCCGCCCACACCGGGCTCGCCGCTCTCGCGGCCGCGATCGACGCCGGCGGCCCCGTGCCGCAGGCCGTCGTCGTCCCGCTGCCCGCCACCGCGGGACCCTCCCGGACCCCTGTCGACGCCGCCCTGCCCGGCGCCGTCGCCGAAGCCCTCCATCACGCCCTCGGCCTGGCGCAGGACTGGCTGGCCGACGACCGCTTCGCCGCCTCCCGGCTGGTGTTCGTCACCCGGGGCGCCGTCGCCACCGGCCCCGGATCCGACGTGTCCGACCTGGCGCACGCCCCGCTGTGGGGCCTGCTGCGCTCCGCGCAGAACGAACACCCCGACCGGTTCGTCCTGATCGACCTGGACGAGCGCGAGGAGACCCCGCGCGCCCTGCCCGCCGCCCTCGCCACCGGCGAGCCGCAACTCGCCCTGCGCGAGGGCCGCGCCGTCGTCCCCCGCCTCGGCCGGATGCCCGTCCTGCCCGCCGCCGAGGACCACGAGGGCCGCCCGCTCGACACCGAGGGCACCGCCCTGGTCACCGGCGCCACCGGCACCCTCGGCGGGCTCGTCGCCCGCCACCTCGTCACCGCGCACGGTGTGCGCCGCCTGCTGCTGACCAGCCGCCGCGGCGAGGCCGCCGCCGGCGCCGCCGAGCTGCTGGCCGACCTGCGCGCCCTGGGCGCCGAGGTGACCCTCGCCGCCTGCGACGCCGCCGACCGCGAGGCGCTGGCCGCGCTGCTGGCCTCCGTACCGGCCCGGCACCCGCTGACCGCCGTCGTCCACACCGCCGGCGTCCTCGACGACGGCATCCTCGAAGCGCTCACCGCCGAACGCGTCGACCACGTCCTGCCCGCCAAGGTCGACGCCGCCGTTCACCTCCACGAACTGACGAAGGACCTCGACCTCGCGGCGTTCGTCCTGTTCTCCGCCGCCGCCGGCACCCTCGGCGCGGCCGGCCAGGCCAACTACGCCGCCGCCAACGTCTTCCTCGACGCCCTCGCCCACCGCCGCCGCGCCGAAGGCCTCCCCGCCACCGCGCTCGCCTGGGGCCTGTGGGCCGAACGCAGCGGCATGACCGGCGAGCTCGCCGACGCCGACCTGGAGCGCATCTCACGCGCCGGCGTCGCCGCCCTCTCCTCCACCGAGGGCCTCGCCCTCATGGACACCGCCCGCGCCTGCGGCGAAGCCACCGCCGTCCCCATGCACCTCGACCTGGCCGCCCTGCGCCAGGCCGACGCGAGCATGGTCCCGGCGCTGCTGCGCGGCCTGGTCCGGCCCGCCGCCCGCCGCACCGCCGCCGAGCGGAGCGCCGCCCCCGCCGACGGCCTCACCGAGCGACTGCTGCCGCTGACCGCCACCGAACGCGACCGGCTCCTGCTGGCCACCGTCCGCGTCCAGGTCGCCGCCGTCCTCGGCTTCCCCGGCCCGGACGCCGTCGACCCCGGCCGCGCCTTCAAGGAACTCGGCTTCGACTCGCTCACCGCCGTCGAACTGCGCAACCGCCTCGGCTCCGCCACCGGCGTCCGGCTGCCCGCCACCCTGGTCTTCGACTACCCCACCCCGAACGCCCTCGCCGCGTTCCTGCGCACCGAACTCCTCGGCGACCTGGCCGCCCCCGCCGCACGCGCCGCCGCCACCGGCCCCGCCGTCGCCGACGAGCCCATCGCCATCGTCGCCATGGCCTGCCGCTACCCGGGCGGGGTCACCACCCCCGAGGAGCTGTGGCAGCTCGTCGCCGGCTCCGTCGACGCGATCACCCCCTTCCCCACCGACCGCGGCTGGAACCTCGACGGGCTCTACGACGCCGACCCCGGCCGCGCCGGCACCTCGTACACCCGCACCGGCGGCTTCCTGCACGACGCCGCCGACTTCGACCCGGACCTCTTCGGCATCAACCCGCGCGAGGCCCTCGCCATGGACCCGCACCAGCGGCTCCTGCTGGAGACCTCGTGGGAGGCCTTCGAACGGGCCGGCCTCGACCCCTCCTCGCTGCGCGGCAGCCGCACCGGCGTCTTCGCCGGTGTCATGTACCACGACTACCTGACCCGCCTACCCGCCGTCCCCGAGGGCCTGGAGGGCTACCTCGGCACCGGCACCGCCGGCAGCGTCGCCTCCGGCCGCATCTCCTACACCTTCGGCCTGGAGGGCCCGGCCGTCACCATCGACACGGCCTGCTCCTCCTCGCTCGTCGCCCTGCACCTGGCCGCCCAGGCGCTGCGCAGCGGCGAGTGCGACATGGCGCTCGCCGGCGGCGTCACCGTCATGTCCACCCCGGACACCTTCATCGACTTCAGCCGCCAGCGCGGCCTGTCCACCGACGGCCGCTGCAAGTCCTTCTCCGCCGACGCCGACGGCACCGGCTGGGCCGAGGGCGCCGGCATGATCCTCGTCGAACGCCTCTCCGACGCCCGCCGCAACGGCCACCCCGTCCTCGCCGTCGTCCGCGGCACCGCCGTCAACCAGGACGGCGCCTCCAACGGCCTCACGGCCCCCAACGGCCCCTCCCAGCAGCGCGTCATCCGCGAAGCCCTCGCCCACGCCGGCCTGACCCCCGCCGACGTCGACGCCGTCGAGGCCCACGGCACCGGCACCACCCTCGGCGACCCCATCGAAGCCCAGGCGCTCCTCGCCACGTACGGCCAGGACCGGCCCGGGGACCGGCCGCTGCGCCTGGGCTCCATCAAGTCCAACATCGGCCACACCCAGGCCGCGGCCGGCGCCGCGGGCATCATCAAGATGGTCCAGGCGATGCGCCACGGCGTCCTGCCCGCCTCCCTGCACATCGGGGAGCCGTCCCCGCACATCGACTGGACCGCGGGCGCCGTCGAACTGCTGACCGAGGCCGCCGCCTGGCCCGAGACGGACCGTCCCCGCCGCGCCGGCATCTCCTCCTTCGGCGTCAGCGGCACCAACGCGCACGTCATCATCGAGCAGCCGCCGCTGGAAGAGGACACCGCACCGGCCCCGGCCCCCACCACGGCCCCGCTCCCGTTCGTCCTCTCCGGCCGCACCCCCGACGCACTGCGCGCCCAGGCCGCCCGCCTGGCCGGCCACCTCGCCGCGCACCCCGACGCCGCCCCCGCCGACGTGGCGTTCTCCCTGGCCACCACCCGCACCGCCCTGGACCGCCGGGCCGCCGTCATCGCGGCCGACCGGGACGAGCTGCTCACCGGGCTCGCCGCCCTCGCCGACGGCGGAGAGAGTGCCCGGCTCGTCCGGCACGAGACCGGCGACGGCCGGCTCGCCGTCCTCTTCACGGGCCAGGGCAGCCAGCGCCCGGGCATGGGCCGCGAACTGTACGCCGCCCACCCGGTCTTCGCCGCCGCCCTCGACGAGGTCTGCGCCGCGCTCGACCCACACCTCGAACATCCCCTCAAGGAGGCGCTGTTCGCCGAGGACGGCGACCGCCTGAACCGGACGGGCACCACCCAGCCCGCCCTGTTCGCCCTGGAGACCGCGCTCTACCGCCTGGTCGAATCGTGGGGAGTACAGCCCGACTTCGTCGCCGGCCACTCCATCGGCGAGATCACCGCCGCGCACGTCGCGGGCATCCTCACCCTGCCCGACGCGGCGGCCCTGGTCGCCGCGCGCGGGCGCCTCATGGAGGAACTGCCGGCCGGCGGCGCGATGATCGCGCTGAGCGCCACCGAGGACGAGGTACGGCCGCTGCTGTCCGGCCACGAGGACCGGATCGGCCTCGCCGCCGTGAACTCCGCCGACGCCGTCGTCATCTCCGGCGAGGAGAGCCTGGCGCTGGAGATCGCCGCGGAGTTCGAGCGCCGCGGCCGGCGCGCCAAGCGGCTCACCGTCAGCCACGCCTTCCACTCCCCGCTGATGGACGGCATGCTCGACGCCTTCCACGGCGTCGCCGCCTCCCTCACCTACCACGCGCCCACCCTGCCCGTGGTCACCCTCCTCACCGGCGCCCTCGCGGGCGAGGAGCTGCGCACCCCCGAGCACTGGGTCGCCCACGTCCGCGAAGCCGTCCGCTTCCTCGACGGCATCCGCACCCTGGACGCCGAACGCGTCACCACCTACCTCGAACTCGGCCCGCAGGGCGTCCTGTCCGGCCTCGGCGGCGCCTGCCTGGCCGACGCCGGGGCGGGCACCGACGCCGTGTTCGTCCCGGCCCTGCGCCGCGACCGCGGCGAGGCCGAGGCGCTGGTCGCCGCCGTCGCCGCCCTCCACACCCGGGCCGTCCCGCTCGACTGGACCGCCTACTTCACCGCGACCGGTGCCTGCCGCACCGCCCTGCCCACGTACGCCTTCCAGCGGCGCCGGTTCTGGCTCGAAGCGCCCGCCGGATTTATCGGGGACGTCGAATCGGCGGGTCTGGGCGCCGCCCACCACCCGCTGCTCGGCGCCGCCGTACCGCTCGCCGACGGCGAGGGCTTCCTCTTCACCGGCCGGCTCTCCCTCGACACCCACCCCTGGCTGGCGGACCACGCCGTCATGGGCACCGTCCTGCTGCCCGGCACCGCCTTCGTGGAACTCGCCATCCGGGCCGGCGACCAGGCCGGCTGCGACGTCCTGGAGGAACTCACCCTCGAAGCCCCCCTGATCCTGGCCCCGCACACCGCCGTACGCCTCCAGATCGTCGTCGGCGCCCCCGACCGGGACGGCCGCCGCACCCTCGACCTGTACTCCGGCGACCCGGACGCCGCCGACGACGAGCCGTGGACCCGGCACGCCGCGGGCGTCCTCGCCTCCGGCGCCCCGCGCCCGGCCTTCGACCTCACCGCCTGGCCCCCGCCCGGCGCCGAGGCCGTCACCGTGGAGGGGCTGTACGAGCACCTCGGCCAGGGCGGCTTCGCCTACGGGCCGGTCTTCCAGGGGCTGCGCGCCGCCTGGACCCTCGGCGAGGACGTCTACGCCGAGGTGGCCCTGCCCGAGGAACTCCAGACGGAGGCCACCCGCTTCGGCCTGCACCCGGCCCTGCTGGACGCCGCCCTGCACGCCACCTTCGTCCAGCCGTCCGGCGACGGCGAGCGCCCGGCCGGACTGCCGTTTTCCTGGCGCGGCGTCCACCTGCACGCCGTCGGCGCGTCCGCGCTGCGCGTCCGCCTCACCACCGACGGCGCCGACACCCTCTCCCTCCAGCTGGCCGACACCTCCGGTGCGCCCGTCGCCGTCGTCGAGCGGCTGATCGTGCGGCCCGTCTCCGCCGACCGGCTCGCCGGCGCCCCGCGCACGGTCCACCACGAGTCGCTGTTCCGCGTCGACTGGGCCACCCTGCCGCTGCCGTCCTCGCTCACGGAAGAGACCCCGGGCACCTGGGCGGTCATCGGCACCGACACCGTCACCGGCGGCGCCGTTCCGGCCGGCCCGGTCCACGCCGACCTCGCGGCCCTCGCCGCCGCCCTCGACGCGGGCGCCCCGGCCCCCGCCTACGTCCTGGTCCCCGCCCCGGCCGCGGCGGGCCCGCTCACCCCGGACGCCGTCCGCGCCGCCACCCACCGGGCCCTCGCCCTGGTCCAGGACTGGCTCGCCGCCGCCGACCGGTTCGCCGACTCCCGCCTGGTCTTCGTCACCCGGGGCGCCGTCGCCACCCAGGGCGACCGGGACCTCGCCGACCCGGTCCACGCCCCCGTCTGGGGCCTGGTCCGCTCCGCCCAGTCGGAGAACCCCGACCGCTTCGTCCTGGCCGACCTCGACGCCGACACCACCCCCGCCGTCCTCACCGCCGCCCTCGCCACCGGCGAGCCGCAGTTCGCGGTCCGCCGCGGCACCGTCCACGCCCCCCGCCTCGCCCGGGTCCCCGCCACCACCCCGCTGACCCCGCCCGCCGACGGCGCCGCCTGGCGCATGGACATCGAGGACAAGGGCACCCTCGACCACCTCACCCTCCTCCCGAGCCCCGAGTCCGAGGCACCCCTGGAGCCGGGCCAGGTCCGGGTCGCCGTACGGGCCGCCGGCCTCAACTTCCGCGACGTGCTCAACGCCCTCGGCATGTACCCGGGCGACCCCGGCCTGATGGGCAGCGAAGGCGCCGGCACCGTCGTCGAGACCGGCCCCGGCGTCACCGACCTCGCCCCCGGCGACCGCGTCATGGGCATGCTGCCCGGCGCGTTCGGCCCGCTGGCCGTCGTGGACCGCCGCATGATCGCCCCGATGCCCGGCGGATGGACCTTCGCCGAGGCCGCCGCCGTACCGATCGTCTTCATGACGGCCCACTACGCCCTGCACGACCTCGCCGGCCTGCGCGAGGGCGAGACCCTCCTCGTGCACGCCGCCGCCGGCGGCGTCGGCATGGCCGCCGTCCAGCTCGCCCGCCACCGGGGCGCCGAGGTCTACGCCACCGCCAGCCCCGCCAAGTGGGACACCCTGCGCGGACTCGGCCTGACCGACGACCGGATCGCCTCCTCCCGCACCCTCGACTTCGAGGACACCTTCCGCACGGCCACCGACGGCCGCGGCGTCGACGTGGTCCTGGACTCGCTCGCCCGCGAGTTCGTCGACGCCTCGCTGCGCCTCCTGCCGCGCGGCGGCCGCTTCGTGGAGATGGGCAAGACCGACGTCCGCGACCCGCGGGACGTCGCCGAGGCCCACCCCGGCGTCTCCTACCAGGCCTTCGACCTCACCGAGGCGGGCCTCGACCGCATCCAGGAGATGCTCACCGAACTGCTCGGCCTCTTCGAGTCCGGCGCCCTCAGCCCCATCCCGGTCTCCGCCTGGGACCTGCGCCAGGCGCCCGAGGCGTTCCGCTACCTCAGCCAGGCCCGGCACACCGGCAAGATCGTGCTGACCATCCCGGCCGAGTGGAACCCCGAGGGCACCGTCCTCATCACCGGCGGCACCGGCACCCTCGGCGCACTCGTCGCCCGGCACGCCGTCACCGCCCGGGGCGCCCGCCACCTGATCCTGACCAGCCGCCGCGGCGAGAAGGCCGCCGGCGCCGCCGAACTCGCCGCCGACCTGCGCGCCCTGGGCGCCGAGGTCACCGTCGCCGCCTGCGACGCCGCCGACCGCGAGGCGCTCGCCGCGCTGCTGGCCTCCGTACCGGCCGGGCACCCGCTGACCGCCGTCGTCCACACCGCCGGCGTCCTCGACGACGGCATCGCCGAGGCCCTCACCCCCGAGCGGCTCGACCGCGTCCTGCGGCCCAAGGCCGACGCCGCCCTCCACCTGCACGAACTCACCCGTCGGCTCGACCTGGCCGACTTCGTCCTCTTCTCCTCCGCCGCCGGCACCTTCGGCGGCGCCGGCCAGGCCAACTACGCCGCCGCGAACGTCTTCCTCGACGCCCTCGCCCGCCACCGCCAGGCCCAGGGCCTGCCCGCCACCTCCCTCGCCTGGGGCCTGTGGGCCGAAGCCAGCGGCATGACCGGCGAGCTGGACACCGCCGACAAGGACCGCATGACGCGCTCCGGCGTCCTCGGCCTCTCCTCCGAGGAGGGCCTCGCCCTCCTCGACACCGCCCACCGCACCGGTGACGCCCACCTCGTCCCCATGCAGCTCGACCTCGCGCCGCTGCGCCAGGCCGACGCGAGCATGGTCCCCGCCCTGCTGCGCGGCCTCGTGCGCGCCCCCGCCCGCCGGGCCGTCGAGGGCACCGCCGCGCGCACCGGAACCCCCCTCGTGGAACGGCTCGTACGGCTTCCCGAGCAGGAACGCGACGCGCTCCTCCTCGACCTCGTACGCGACCAGG
This sequence comes from Streptomyces sp. NPDC102258, assembly GCF_055584685.1. Taxonomy (NCBI): domain Bacteria; kingdom Bacillati; phylum Actinomycetota; class Actinomycetes; order Kitasatosporales; family Streptomycetaceae; genus Streptomyces; species Streptomyces sp. NPDC102258. The sequence continues at coordinate 41,370 of NZ_JBVJLO010000029.1, read as the reverse complement.
TGGCGGCCGTCCTCGGCCACGCCACCCCGGACGCCGTCGAGCCGGGCCGCGCCTTCAAGGACCTCGGCTTCGACTCGCTGACCGCCGTCGAGTTCCGCAACCGCCTCGGCGCCACCGCCGGCGTCCGGCTGCCCGCCACCCTCGTCTTCGACTACCCGACCCCGACCGTCCTCGCCGGCTACCTCAAGGACGAACTCCTCGGCTCCGAAGCCGCGGCCGCCATCCTGCCGAGCCGGTCGGCCGCCGCCGAGGACGACGACCCCATCGCCATCGTCGCCATGAGCTGCCGCTTCCCGGGCGGCGTCCGCAGCCCCGAGGACCTGTGGGAGCTGCTGGCCGAAGGCCGCGACGGGATCGCCGACCTCCCCGCCGACCGCGGCTGGGACACCGAGGCGCTCTACGACCCCGACCCGGACAGCCCCGGCACCTCGTACGCCCGCGAAGGCGGCTTCGTCTACGACGCCCACCACTTCGACCCGTCCTTCTTCGGGATCAACCCCCGCGAGGCCCTCGCCATGGACCCGCAGCAGCGCCTGCTGCTGGAAACCTCCTGGGAGGCGTTCGAGCGGGCCGGGATCGACCCGACCGGCCTGCGCGGCCGGCAGGTCGGCGTCTTCGTCGGCCAGATGCACAACGACTACGTCTCCCGCCTGAACACCGTCCCCGAAGGCGTCGAGGGCTACCTCGGCACCGGCGGCTCCAGCAGCATCGCCTCCGGCCGCGTCTCCTACACCTTCGGTTTCGAGGGACCGGCGGTCACGGTGGACACCGCCTGCTCCTCCTCGCTGGTCGCCCTGCACCTCGCGGCCCAGGCCCTGCGCGCGGGCGAATGCACCCTCGCCCTGGCCGGCGGCGTCACGATCATCACCACGCCCGACGTCTTCACCGAGTTCAGCCGCCAGCGCGGCCTCGCCGCCGACGGCCGCTGCAAGCCCTTCGCCGCCGCCGCCGACGGCACCGCGTGGGGCGAGGGCATCGGCATGCTGCTGGTCGAGCGGCTCTCCGACGCCCGCCGCAACGGCCACCAGGTCCTCGCCGTCGTCCGCGGCACCGCCGTCAACCAGGACGGTGCCAGCAACGGCCTGACCGCCCCCAACGGCCCCGCCCAGCAGCGCGTCATCCGCCAGGCCCTCGCCAACTCCGGCCTCACCGCGGCCGACGTCGACGCGGTCGAGGCGCACGGCACCGGCACCCGGCTCGGTGACCCCATCGAGGCCCAGGCCCTGCTCGCCACCTACGGCCAGGACCGGCCCGAGGACCAGCCGCTGTGGCTGGGCTCCATCAAGTCCAACTTCGGCCACACGCAGGCCGCCGCCGGCGTCGCCGGCATCATCAAGATGGTCCAGGCCATGCGCCACGGCGTCCTGCCCAGGACCCTGCACGTGGACGAGCCGTCCCCGCACGTCGACTGGTCGGCGGGCGCCGTCTCGCTGCTCACCGAGCAGCGCCCCTGGCCGGCGACGGACCGTCCGCGCCGCGCGGGCGTCTCCTCCTTCGGCATGAGCGGCACCAACGCGCACGCCATCGTCGAACTCCCCGAGGCCGAGGCACCGGCCGGCCCGCCCGCCACTCCGGCTGCCCCCCGCACCGCCCTCCCGTGGCACCTGAGCGGCCGCACCCCCGAGGCGCTGCGCGCCCAGGGCGAGCGGCTCCTGGCCCACCTGGACACCCACCCGGACGCCGAACCCGCCGCCATCGGCAACGCCTTGGTGACCACCCGGGCCGTCTTCGAGCACCGCGCCGGCATCGTCGCGGTGGACCGGGACGGCTTCCGCGCCGCGCTGACGGCCCTCGCGGAGGGACGCGCTGCGGCGGGCCTGACCACGGGCTCGGCGGCGATGGCCGGGAAGCTCGCCTTCCTCTTCACCGGGCAGGGCAGCCAGCGCCTCGGGATGGGGCGTGAGCTGTACGACGCCTTCCCGGTGTTCGCGCAGGCACTGGACGCGGTGTGCGAGCGGCTGGAACTGCCGCTGCGCGAGGTGCTGTTCGGGTCGGACGCGGAGCTGCTGGACCGTACGGAGTACACCCAGCCGGCGCTGTTCGCCCTCGAAGTCGCCCTGTTCCGGCTGGTCGAGTCGTGGGGGGTGGAGCCGGACTTCCTGTCAGGCCACTCGATCGGCGAGATCGCCGCCGCCCACGTGGCGGGTGTGTTCTCTCTGGAGGACGCGTGCACCCTGGTGGCGGCCCGTGGCCGGCTGATGCAGGCGCTGCCCTCCGGTGGCGTGATGGTCGCGCTGGAGGCCTCCGAGGAGGAGGTCCTGCCGCTGCTGACGGACCGGGTGAGCATCGCCGCCGTCAACGGTCCTCGGTCGGTGGTCATCGCCGGTGACGAGGACGCGGCGACCGCGATCGTGGCGGCCCTCCCGGACCGCAAGTCCAAGCGCCTGTCCGTCTCGCACGCGTTCCATTCGCCGCACATGGACGGCATGCTGGACGACTTCCGGCAGGTGGTGGAGGGACTGTCCTTCGCCGCCCCGCGCATCCCGGTCGTCTCCAACCTGACCGGCGCCCTCGTCTCCGACGAGATGGGCGAGGCGGACTTCTGGGTCCGCCACGTCCGCGAGGCCGTCCGTTTCCTCGACGGCGTCCGCGCCCTGGAGGCGGCCGGGGTGAGCACGTACCTCGAACTCGGCCCCGACGGTGTCCTGTCGGCGATGGCCCAGGCCTGCCTGGCCGACGACACCGGCACCGCCGCCTTCGCCCCCGCCCTCCGTTCCGGCCGCGACGAGGCCGAATCGCTGCTCTCGGCGCTCTCCACCGCCTCCGTGCGCGGCACCACCGTCGACTGGCCGGCGTTCTACGCCCCGCTCGGCGCCCCGCGCGCCGACCTGCCGACGTACGCCTTCCAGCGCGCCGTCTACTGGCTCGACGCCGGCCGCGCGGACGGCGACGTCACGGCGGCCGGGATCGGCACCGCCGACCACCCGCTGCTCGGCGCCGAGGTCCAGCTGCCCGACTCCGACGGCCACCTCTTCACCGGCCGCCTCTCGCTGACCACCCACCCCTGGCTCGGGGACCACCGGGTCGCGGGCGCGGCCCTCCTGCCCGGTACGGCCTTCGTCGAGCTGGCGCTCCGCGCCGGTGAGCACGTCGGCTGCGACCTCGTCGACGAGCTCACCCTCGAAGCCCCCCTGGTCCTGCCCGAGCTGGGCGGCGTACAGCTGCGGCTCGCCGTCGGGGCCGCCGACCCGTCGGGCCGGCGCCGTAACCTCGCCCTCCACTCGCGCCCCGAGGGAGTGGACCCGGACGCGCCGTGGACGCGGCACGCCGTCGGTGTGCTCGCGGTCGGGGCCGAACCGGCCCCGCAGGGTCTCGCCGAGTGGCCGCCCGCCGGAGCGGAGAGCGTTCCGGTGGAGGGCCTGTACGAGGGCCTCGCGGACTCCGGCTTCGGCTACGGGCCCGTCTTCCAGGGCCTGCGGGCCGCCTGGCGCCACGACGGCGCCGTCTACGCCGAGGTCGCGCTCCCGCAGGAAGCCGCGGAGGAGGCCGCCCGCTTCGGGCTGCACCCCGCGCTCCTCGACGCGGCGCTGCACGCGCTCGGACTGCGCGGGACCGAGGCGGGCGGCGGCGAAGGACGCCTTCCGTTCTCCTGGTCCGGTGTCTCCCTGCACGCGGTCGGCGCCACCGAGCTGCGCGTCCGCCTGACCACCGCCCGCAACGGCGAGGTGGCCCTCGTCATCGCCGACGCCGCCGGAGCCCCGGTGGCCTCCGTCGCCGGCCTGGCCCTGCGGGGCGTGAGCCGCGACCAGCTGATGACCACGGCCCCCGACGCGACCCGTGACGCCCTGTTCCGGGTGGAATGGACGCGGACGGCCGCGCCGGCCGGCTCCGTCGCGGACTGGGCAATGTGGGGCGAGGGTGACGGGACCGCCGCCGCGACGGTGGTGTCCTGCCTGGAGCCGAGTGGGCCGGACGGCGAGGCCGCCGCCCATGCCGCCGCCGCCGTACACGCCGCGACCGGGCGGGTACTCGGCCTGCTCCAGGAATGGCAGACGGCCGAGCAGCCGGCGGACTCCCGCCTGGTGTTCCTGACCCGGGGGGCCGTGGAGGCCGTACCGGGCGAGGGTGTGCCGGACCTGGTCCATGCCCCGGTACGGGGCCTGGTGCGCTCGGCGCAGTCCGAGAACCCGGGGCGCATCGTCCTGGTGGACGTGGACGTGGACGCCGCCACTGACATCGAGCAGGCACTGTCGGCCGCCCTCGCCTCGGGCGAGTCCGAGGTGGCGGTACGCGAGGGCGCGCTGCTGGTCCCGCGACTGGCCCGCGCCCTCCCCGAAGGCTCCGCGCCCGAGTGGGACGCCGAGGGCACGGTCCTGATCACCGGTGCGAGCGGTTCGCTGGGCGCTCTGTTCGCCCGGCACCTGGTCACCGAGCACGGCGTACGGAACCTGCTGCTGGTCAGCCGGCGCGGTGACGCGGCGGACGGCGCCGGTGAACTGGCCGCTGAGCTGGGCGCCTTGGGCGCCGAGGTGACGTGGGCGGCCTGTGACGTGGCCGACCGGGACGCACTCGCCGCCGTACTGGCCGCCGTCCCCGCCGAACACCCGCTCACGGCAGTCGTGCACACGGCCGGTGTCCTGGACGACGGCATCGTCGGCTCCCTCACCACCGAGCGGCTGTCGGCCGTGCTGCGTCCGAAGGTGGATGCCGCCTGGAACCTGCACGAGCTGACGGCCGGACTGGACCTGTCCGCGTTCGTCCTGTTCTCCTCCGCCGCCGGTGTCTTCGGTGGCGCGGGCCAGGCCAACTACGCGGCCGCCAACACCTTCCTCGACGCCCTGGCCGCCCACCGCCGGGCCCAGGGCCTCGCCGCCACCTCCCTGGCGTGGAGCCTGTGGACCGGCGTCGGCGGCATGGGCGGCGACCTCGCCGACGGCGACCGCGAACGCATCAACCGCGGCGGCATCGGCGTCCTGTCGCCGGAGACGGGCCTCGCCCTCTTCGACGCGGCCCGCCGTACGACCGAACCGCTGCTCGTGCCCGTCCCGCTCGACCTCGCCGCCCTGCGCGCCCAGGCTCGTACCGGCCAGGTCCCCGACCTGCTGCGCGGCCTGGTCCGCGTACCGGCCCGCCGGGTGGCGGGCGGACACGGCGCCACGGCCGACGGATCCGCCCTGCGCGACCGGCTCGCGGCGCTGTCCGCCGCCGAGCGCGAGCCGGCGCTGCTGGACATGGTCCGCACCGAGGTGGCCGCCGTACTCGGTCATGCCTCGATCGACCAGGTCTCGGCCGACCGGGCGTTCAAGGAGCTGGGCTTCGACTCCCTGACCTCCGTCGAACTCCGCAACCGCCTCGGCGCCGCCACCGGCGAACGGCTGCCCGCCACGCTCGTCTTCGACTACCCGACGCCGAACGCCCTCGCCGCGTACCTGCGCACCGAGGTCCTGGCGCTGACCGGGGACGGCGAACAGGCCGACGCCGCTCCCGCCCTGCCGGTCACCGTCGGCGCCTCCTTCCAGGACGACCCGATCGCGATCGTCGGCATGAGCTGCCGTTACCCCGGAGGGGTCGAAAGCCCCGAGGACCTGTGGCGCCTGGTGCTCGGCGGCATCGACGCCATCTCGGAGTTCCCGCAGGGCCGCGGCTGGGACCTGGAGTCGCTGTACGACCCGGACCCGGACGGCAAGGGGACCAGCTACACCCGCTCGGGCGGCTTCCTGCACGACGCGGGCCGCTTCGACCCGGCGTTCTTCGGGATCTCGCCGCGCGAGGCCGTGGCGATGGACCCGCAGCAGCGGCTGCTGCTGGAGACCTCGTGGGAGGCCTTCGAGCGGGCCGGCATCGACCCGGCGTCGATGCGGGGCAGCCGCACCGGCGTGTTCGCGGGCATCATGTACCACGACTACGCCACCCGCATCACCTCCGTGCCCGACGGCGTCGAGGGCTACCTCGGCACCGGCAACTCCGGCAGCATCGCCTCGGGCCGCGTCTCGTACGCCTTCGGTCTGGAGGGCCCGGCGGTCACCGTCGACACGGCCTGCTCGTCCTCCCTCGTCGCCCTGCACTGGGCGATCCAGGCCCTGCGCAACGGCGAGTGCACGATGGCGCTGGCCGGCGGTGTCACCGTCATGTCGACGCCGGGCACCTTCACCGAGTTCAGCCGCCAGCGCGGTCTCGCCGCCGACGGCCGCATCAAGTCCTTCGCCGCCGCGGCCGACGGCACCAGCTGGGCCGAGGGAGCGGGCATGCTGCTCGTGGAGCGGCTCTCCGACGCCCGCCGCCTCGGACACCCGGTGCTCGCGCTGGTCCGCGGCTCGGCGATCAACCAGGACGGTGCCTCCAACGGCCTGACCGCCCCGAACGGCCCCTCGCAGCAGCGCGTCATCCGCCAGGCCCTCGCGTCCGGCGGGCTGACCAGCGACCAGATCGACGTGGTCGAGGCGCACGGCACGGGCACGACGCTCGGCGACCCGATCGAGGCACAGGCCCTGCTGGCCACGTACGGCCGGGAGCGCGCGGCGGACGAGCCGCTGCGACTGGGCTCGATCAAGTCGAACATGGGTCACACGCAGGCCGCGGCCGGTGTCGCCGGAGTGATCAAGATGATCATGGCGATGCGGCACGGGGTCCTGCCCAAGACCCTGCACGTGGACGAGCCCACCCCGCACGTGGACTGGGAGGACGGCGCCGTCACCCTGCTGACCGAGTCCGAGCCGTGGCCCGAGACCGGCCGCCCGCGCCGGGCCGGCGTGTCCTCGTTCGGCATCAGCGGCACCAACGCGCACACGATCATCGAACAGGCCCCGGCCGAGAAGGCGGCGGCCCCCGCCGCCGGGCCGGACGCGGCCCCCGTGCTGCCGTACGTCCTGTCCGCGAAGTCGGTGGACGCGCTGCGCGCCCAGGCAGCCCGCCTGCGCTCCCACCTGGAGGAGACGCCCGAGGCCGGGGCGTTGGACGTGGCCTACTCGCTGGCCACCCGCCGCGCCGCCTTCGACCACCGGGCGGTGCTCGTGGCGGGGGAGCGGGAGGAACTGCTGCGCTCCCTGGCCGCGCTGGAGGACGGTGACGTCTCCGCGGCCGGCGTCACGACCGGCGCCGTGGGCGCCGCCGGGGCCGGGAAGCTGGCCTTCCTGTTCACCGGGCAGGGCAGCCAGCGCCTCGGCATGGGGCGCGAACTGTACGAGACCCAGCCGGTGTTCGCCGCCGCGCTGGACGCGGTGTGCGACCGACTGGAACTGCCGCTCAAGGAAGCCCTGTTCGGGGCGGACGCGGAGCTGCTGGACCGTACCGAGTACACCCAGCCCGCACTGTTCGCGGTCGAGGTCGCCCTCTTCCGGCTGGTCGAGTCCTGGGGCGTGAAGCCCGACTTCCTGGCCGGTCACTCCATCGGCGAGATCACCGCCGCGCACGTCGCCGGGGTGCTGACCCTGGACGACGCGTGCACGCTCGTGGCCGCCCGGGGCCGCCTGATGCAGGCGCTGCCCACCGGCGGCGTGATGATCGCGCTCCAGGCGGCGGAGGACGAGGTCCTGCCGCTGCTGACGGAGCGCGTGAGCATCGCCGCGGTCAACGGCCCGCAGGCGGTCGTGATCGCGGGCGACGAGGACGCGGCGACCGCGATCGTGACGGCCTTCCCGGACCGCAAGTCCAAGCGCCTCACCGTCAGCCACGCCTTCCACTCCCTGCACATGGAGGGCATGCTCGCCGACTTCCGCAAGGTCACCGAGAGCCTGACGTACGCCACCCCCCGCATCCCGGTCGTCTCGAACCTGACGGGCGCCCCCGTCACCGACGAGATGGGCTCGGCGGACTTCTGGGTCCGCCACGTCCGCGAAGCCGTCCGCTTCCTCGACGGGATCCGCGCCCTCGAAGCCGCCGGGGTGACCACGTACCTCGAACTCGGCCCCGACGGCGTCCTGTCCGCCCTCGCCCAGGACTGCCTGACCCAGGACGGCACGGCCCGCTTCGCGCCCGCCCTGCGCTCCGGCCGCCCCGAGGCCGAGACGCTGCACACCGCCCTCGCCGCCGCCCACGCCCGCGGCGCGGCCGTGGACTGGGAGGCCTACTTCGCCCCGACCGGCGCCCGCGCCACCGAACTGCCCACGTACGCCTTCCAGCGCGACTGGTACTGGCTCGACTCGGCCACGGGCGGGTACGCCCCCGGTGACGCCGCCGGCTTCGGCCTCGGCACCACCGACCACCCGCTGCTCGGCGCGGCCGTCGAACTGCCCGACTCCGACGGGTACCTCTTCACCGGCCGGCTGTCGACCGCCTCCCACGCGTGGCTCGCGGACCACGCCGTCCTGGGCTCCGTCCTGCTGCCCGGCACGGCCTTCGTGGAACTGGCCGTCCGCGCCGGTGACCAGGTCGGCTGCGACGTCCTGGAGGAACTGACCCTGGAAGCGCCGCTCGTCCTCCCCGAGCGCGGCGGCGTCCAGCTGCGGCTCTCCGTCGCCGCCGGCGACACGACCGGCCGGCGCGCCCTGTCCCTGTACTCCCGTGACGAGGACAGCCCCGCCAACGAGCCGTGGACCCGGCACGCCACCGGCGTCCTCACCACCGGCGACACCCCGGCCCCGGCGGCCGACCTCACGGCCTGGCCCCCGGCCGGAGCCGAACCGGTGGACCTCGACGGCCTGTACGACGGCCTCGCCGCCGCCGGGTTCGACTACGGCCCCGCCTTCCAGGGCCTGCGCGCGGCCTGGCTCCACGGCGACGCCGTGTACGCCGAGGTGGGCCTCGACGAGGACACCGCCGCCGCGGCCGACCAGTTCGGCCTGCACCCGGCCCTCCTCGACGCCACCCTGCACGCGGCCGGACTCGGTTCCCTCGTGGAGAACACCGGCCAGGGGCGCCTGCCCTTCGCCTGGACCGGAGTACGGCTGCACGCGGCCGGCGCCTCCGCCGTCCGGGTCCGGCTGGCCCCGGCCGGCCGGGACGCGGTGTCGCTGGCGCTCGCCGACCCGTCGGGCGCACCGGTCGCCTCGGTCGAGTCGCTCGCACTGCGGGCCGTCTCGCCCGAGCAGATCGGCGCGGCCCGCGGCGGACGCCCGCAGTCCCTGTTCCAGGTCGACTGGGCGGCGCTCCCGCAGACCCCGGTACCCGCGGCCGAACAGCGGCCCTGGGCCCTGCTCGCCGACGGCCACCCCGGCCTCGACGCGGTGGGCGTGCGCTACCAGGCCCACGACGGGCTCGCGGACCTCGCGGCCCCGGCGGCGCTGGTCTGCGTACCGCTCACCGCGCAGACCGGCCCGGGGGACGTGGCGGGGGCGGTGCACGCCGAGACCGGGCGGGTGCTCGCGCTGCTCCAGGAGTGGCTGGCCGAGGACCGCTTCGCGGACTCGCGCCTGCTGGTCCTGACCCGGGGTGCGGTGGCCGCCGCTCCGGGCGAGGACGTCACGGACCTGGTCCACGCTCCGGTGTGGGGTCTGCTGCGCTCCGCGCAGTCGGAGAACCCGGGCCGCATCGTGCTGGCCGACACGGACGGGACCGACGCCTCCTACCGGGCCCTGCCCGGAGTCCTGGCCTCGGGCGAGTCCGAGGTGGCCGTACGCGGCGGGTCGGTGCTGGTGCCGAGGCTGGCCCGCGCGAACGCCGACGGCCCCGCGCCGGAGTGGGACGCCGAGGGGACGGTCCTGGTGACGGGCGCGAGCGGTTCGCTGGGCGGCCTGTTCGCTCGGCACCTGGTCGCCGAGCACGGTGTACGGAACCTGCTGCTGGTCAGCCGTCGCGGTGAGGCGGCCGCCGGTGCCGCCGAGCTGTCGGCGGAGCTGGCCGGTCTGGGGGCCGAGGTGACGTGGGCGGCGTGCGATGTGGCCGACCGGGACGCGCTGGCGGCCGTACTGGCCGCCGTGCCCGCCGAACACCCGCTGAGGGCGGTCGTCCACACGGCCGGTGTCCTGGACGACGGCATCGTCGGCTCCCTGACCCCCGAGCGGCTGTCGGCCGTGCTGCGTCCGAAGGTGGACGCGGCCTGGAACCTGCACGAGCTGACGGCCGGGCTCGACCTGTCCGCGTTCGTCCTGTTCTCCTCGGCCGCCGGTGTGTTCGGTGGCGCGGGTCAGGCCAACTACGCGGCGGGCAACGTGTTCCTCGATGCCCTGGCCGCCCACCGCCGGGCCCAGGGCCTGGCCGCCACCTCGCTGGCCTGGGGCCTGTGGGCCGAGGCGGGCGGCATGGGCGCCGCCCTGGACGCCGAGGAGACCGCGCGCCTGGGCCGGGGCGGCGTGAACGCGCTGACCGCCGCCGAGGGCGTGGCCCTGTTCGACTCCGCGTCGGCGGCCGGGCAGTCGCTGCTGGTGCCGGTCAAGCTGGACCTGGCCGCGCTGCGTGCCCAGGCCGGCACCGGAATGCTCCCGCCCCTGCTGTCGGGCCTCGTCCGTACGCCCGCCCGCCGGGCCGCGGGCGGCGCCACCGCCCCCGGCGCGGACGGCGGAGCGCAGCTGCGCGAGCGCCTCTCCGCGCTCACGCCGGCCGCGCGGGACGAAGCCCTGCTGGAGCTGGTCTGCGCGTACGTCGCCGGAGTCCTCGGCTTCGCCGGACCCGAAGCGGTCGACCCGGCACGGTCGTTCAGCGAGGTCGGCTTCGACTCGCTGACCGCCGTCGAACTGCGCAACCGACTCGGCGCCGCGACCGGCGTGCGGCTGCCCGCCACCCTCGTCTTCGACTACCCGACGCCGACGGCGCTGGTGGAATACCTGCGCGGCGAACTCTGGCAGGACGGCGCGGCCGCCGTGCCGCCGCTGCTCGCCGAACTCGAACGGCTGGAGCGGACGCTCGTCACCTCCACGCCCGATCCCGCCGGCCGCGACCGCGTCACCGAGCGCCTCCAGGCGCTCCTCGCGGCCTGGAACGAGGCCGGAGACGAAGCGGCGGCCTCGGCCGCCGACGCCGAAGGCGCCCAGGTCGCCGAGGCGCTGGAGAGCGCCACCGACGACGACCTCTTCGACTTCATCGGCAAGGAGTTCGGCATCTCATGACGCGGCAGCTCCACCCCGCCCCTTCCCACCACTCTGACTTTCCGGCTTCTGTACGAGGGATGCACGCATGAACGAGGAAAAGCTCCGGTACTTCCTGAAGCGGGTGACGGCCGATCTCCACGAGACGCGCCGTCGGCTCCAGGAGGTCGAGTCGGAGGAGCAGGAGCCGATCGCGATCATCGGAATGAGCTGCCGCTACCCGGGAGACGTCGAGTCCCCCGAGGACCTGTGGCGACTGGTGTCCGAGGAGACCGACGCGATCTCGCCCTTCCCGACGGACCGGGGCTGGGACACGGGGAGCCTGTTCGACGAGGACCCCGACGGGCGGGGCACGAGCTACGTGCGGGAAGGCGGCTTCCTGCACTCCGCCAACCGTTTCGAGCCGGAGTTCTTCGGCATCTCGCCCCGCGAGGCCGTGGCGATGGACCCGCAGCAGCGCCTGCTGCTGGAAATAGCGTGGGAGTCCTTCGAGCGGGCCGGCATCGACCCCCACTCGGTACGGGGCAGCCGCACCGGCGTCTTCACCGGCGTCATGTACCACGACTACGCCTCGCGCCTGCGGGCCGTACCGCCGGAGGTCGAGGGCTACCTCGGCACCGGCGGGTCCAGCAGCATCGCCTCCGGCCGCGTCTCGTACACGTTCGGCCTGGAGGGCCCGGCGCTCACCGTCGACACGGCCTGTTCCTCCTCCCTCGTCACCCTGCACCTGGCCATGCAGGCCCTGCGCAAGGGCGAGTGCTCGCTGGCCCTCGCGGGCGGCGTCACCGTCATGCCGACGCCGGGCACCTTCACCGAGTTCAGCAAGCAGCGCGGCCTGTCCTTCGACGGCCGCTGCAAGTCCTTCGCGGACGCCGCCGACGGCACCGGGTGGGGCGAGGGCGCGGGCATGCTGCTCGTGGAGCGGCTCTCCGACGCCCGCCGCAACGGCCACCGCGTCCTCGCGGTCGTCCGCGGCTCCGCCGTCAACCAGGACGGCGCCTCCAACGGCCTGACCGCCCCCAACGGCCCCTCCCAGCAGCGCGTCATCCGCCAGGCCCTCGCCGACGCCCGGCTCACGGCCGCCGAGGTCGACGTGGTCGAGGCGCACGGCACCGGTACGACGCTCGGTGACCCGATCGAGGCGCAGGCGCTGCTGGCCACCTACGGCCGGGAGCACACCGAGGACCGCCCGCTGTGGCTCGGCTCGGTCAAGTCGAACATCGGCCACACGCAGGCCGCCGCCGGTGTCGCGGGCGTCATCAAGATGGTCATGGCGATCCGCCACGGCCGGATCCCGAAGTCGCTGCACGTGGACGAGCCCTCGACCAAGGTCGACTGGTCCGCCGGAGCCGTGTCGCTGCTGCGCCGGACCGTGGACTGGCCGGACACCGGCCGCCCGCGCCGCGCCGCCGTGTCCTCGTTCGGCATCAGCGGCACGAACGCGCACACCATCATCGAGCAGGCCCCCGCCGAGATCCCCGCCGAAGAGGCCCCGGCCGACGCCGGCTCCGGCTCGGACGCCGGCGCCGAGACCGAAGCCCCCGAGGCGGCGGCTCCGCAGCGCCGCACCGTCGTGCCCCCGGTCCTGCCGTGGCCCGTCTCCGCCCGTACGGAAGACGCCCTGCGCGCCCAGGCCGAACGCCTGCTCACCCACCTGCGCGCCCACCCCGGCCAGTCGGCGCAGGACGTCAGCCGCTCCCTGGCCACCGGCCGCGCCGCCCTCGAACACCGTGCCGTGATCGTGGCCGGCGACCGCGAGCGGGCCCTCGCCGACCTGGCCGCACTGGCCTCCGAGGACGCGACCGCCGCGTCGCGGCTCGTCCGGGGCACGCCCGCGGGGCGCGGCAAGACGGCCTTCCTGTTCACCGGACAGGGCAGCCAGCGCCTCGGCATGGGGCACGAGCTGTACGAGGCTTACCCCGTGTTCGCAGAGGCGCTGGACGCGGTCTGTGCGCAGCTGGAACTGCCGCTGCGTGACGTGCTGTTCGGGTCGGATGCGGAGCTGCTGGACCGTACGGAGTACACCCAGCCGGCCCTGTTCGCCGTCGAGGTGGCGCTGTTCCGGCTGGTCGAGTCATGGGGCGTGAAGCCGGACTTCCTGTCCGGGCACTCCATCGGCGAGATCGCCGCCGCGCACGTGGCGGGCGTGTTCTCCCTGGAGGACGCGTGCACCCTGGTGGCGGCGCGCGGCCGGCTGATGCAGGCATTGCCCTCCGGTGGCGTGATGATCGCGCTGGAAGCCTCCGAGGAGGAGGTCCTGCCGCTGGTGACGGACCGGGTGAGCATCGCCGCCGTCAACGGTCCTCGGTCGGTGGTCATCGCCGGTGACGAGGACGCGGCGACCGCGATCGTGGCGGCCCTCCCGGACCGCAAGTCCAAGCGCCTCACCGTCTCGCACGCCTTCCACTCGCCGCACATGGACGGCATGCTGGATGACTTCCGCCAGGTGGCGGCGGGTCTCACATACGAGAGCCCGCGCATCCCGGTCGTCTCGAACCTCACCGGCGCCCTCGTCTCCGACGAGATGGGATCGGCGGATTTCTGGGTCCGCCACGTTCGCGAGGCCGTCCGCTTCCTCGACGGCGTCCGCGCCCTGGAAGCGGCGGGCGTCACCACGTACCTCGAACTCGGCCCCGACGGCACGCTGTCCGCGCTGGCCGAGAGCTGCCTGGCCGACGACACCGGCACCGCCGCCTTCGTCCCCACCCTCCGCAAGGACCGTCCCGAGGCCGAGGCCGCCGTCACGGCCCTCGCCCAGCTCCACGTCCGGGGCATCGCCGTCGACTGGCAGGCGTACCACCGCGACACCGGAGCCGAGCACGTCGACCTGCCCACGTACGCCTTCCAGCGCGCCCACTACTGGCTCGACGCCGGAACCCTCGGCGGCGACGTCACCACCGCCGGCCTCCGCTCCGCCGAACACCCCCTGCTCGGCGCCTCGGTGACCCTGGCCGACGCCGACGGCCTGCTCCTCACCGGACGGCTCTCGCTGCCCACCCACCCCTGGCTCGCGGACCACCGCGTCATGGGCTCCGTCCTGCTCCCCGGCACGGCCTTCGTCGAGCTCGCCCTCCAGGCCGGTGAGCGCGTCGGCTGCGACCTGGTCGACGAACTGACCGTCGCCGCCCCCCTGGTCCTGCCCGAGGACGGCGGCGTCGAGCTCCAGATCACCGTCGGCGCACCCGACGAATCGGGCCGCCGCTCCGTCGTCTTCCACTCGCGCGACGGACTGGCGGCCGACGACGAGCCGTGGGTCCGCAACGCCACCGCCACCCTGGCGAAGGGCGCGGAGGACAACCAGGCCTTCGACCTCACTTCCTGGCCGCCGGCCGGCGCGGAGCCCGTCGACATCGAAGGCCTTTACGAGGGCCTCGCCGATTCCGGCTTCGGCTACGGCCCGGTCTTCCGGGGCCTGCGCGCCGCCTGGCGGCACGGCGAGGACGTGTTCGCCGAGGTCGGCCTGGCCGACGACACCGTTCCGGGCGCCGAACAGTTCACCCTCCACCCGGCGCTCCTGGACTCCGCGCTGCACGCCATCAACCTCGGCTCCCTCGTGGAGGACACCGGCCGCGGCCAGCTGCCGTTCTCCTGGTCCGGGGTCGCCGTCCACTCCACCGGAGCGGACACCCTGCGCGTACGCCTCTCCAAGGCGGGGCAGCAGACCGTCCGGCTGGACATCGCCGACTTCGACGGCGCGCCCGTCGCGACGGTGGACGGCCTGGCCCTCCGGGCCTTCTCGCCCGGGCAGTTCGGCCGTCCGGCCGGCGGCCACGGGGACTCCCTGTTCCGCGTCGAGTGGACCGCGGCGGCCTCGACGGCGGCCGGTTCCTCCGACGCCTGGATGATGCTCGGCGAGGGCGCGCAGGTCTTCGCCGACCTCGCCGGACTGGGCGTGGCCGTGGTAGAGGGCGGCGAGATCCCGTCCGCGCTGGTGGTGCCGTGTATGGAGCCGATCACCGGTGACGCCGCCGACGCGGTGCACGCCGAGACGGGCCGGGTGCTCGCCCTGCTCAAGGAGTGGCTGGCCGACGACCGGTTCGCCGGCTCGCGCCTGGTGTTCCTGACGCGGGGCGCGGTGGAAGCCGTCCCCGGCGAGGGCGTCTCGGACCTGGTCCACGCCCCGGTACGGGGCCTGGTGCGCTCGGCGCAGTCCGAGAACCCGGGCCGCATCGTCCTGGTGGACGTCGACGCCGACGGCGATGTGGAGCGCGCCCTGTCGGCCGCCCTCGCTTCGGACGAGCCCGAGGTGGCGGTGCGCGATGGCGCCCTGCTGGTGCCGAGGCTGGCCCGTGCCACGGCAACGGCCGAGGCGGATCCCGCATGGGACGCCGAGGGCACGGTCCTGGTGACGGGTGCGAGCGGTTCGCTGGGCGCTCTGTTCGCCCGGCACCTGGTCACCGAGCACGGCGTACGGAACCTGCTGCTGGTCAGCCGTCGCGGCGAGGCCGCCGCCGGTGCCGCCGAGCTGTCGGCGGAGCTGGCCGGTCTGGGCGCCGAGGTGACGTGGGCGGCCTGCGATGTGGCCGACCGGGACGCGCTGGCGACCGTACTGGCCGCGATCTCTGCCGAACACCCGCTCACGGCGGTCGTCCACACGGCCGGTGTGCTGGACGACGGCATCGTCGGCTCCCTCACCACCGAGCGGCTGTCGGCCGTCCTGCGTCCGAAGGTGGACGCGGCCTGGAACCTGCACGAGCTGACGGCCGGGCTCGACCTCTCCGCGTTCGTCCTGTTCTCCTCGGCCGCCGGTGTGTTCGGTGGCGCGGGTCAGGCCAACTACGCGGCGGGCAACGTGTTCCTCGATGCCCTGGCCGCCCACCGCCGGGCCCAGGGTCTGGCAGCCACCTCGCTGGCCTGGGGCCTGTGGGCCGAGGTGGGCGGCATGGGCGGCGCCCTGGACGCCGAGGACGTCTCGCGCATGGGCCGGGGCGGGGTGAACGCCCTGTCGGCCGCCGAGGGCGTGGCCCTGTTCGACACCGCCTGCGCCTCCGGGCAGCCCCTGCTGGTGCCGGTCAAGCTGGACCTGGCCGCGCTGCGTGCCCAGGCCGGCACCGGAATGCTCCCGCCGCTGCTCTCCGGGCTCGTCCGCATGCCCGCCCGCCGGGCCGCCCGGGGAGCCGGCGGCGCGTTCGCGCGGCAGCTCACCTCGCTGCCGGGGGAGAAGCGGGCGGGTGCCGTCCTCGGGCTGGTCCGCGGCCAGGTCGCCGCCGTACTCGGCTTCGCCGGACCCGAAGCGGTCGACCCGGCGCGCTCGTTCAGCGAAGTCGGCTTCGACTCACTGACCGCCGTCGAACTGCGCAACCGGCTCGGCGCCGCGACCGGTGTGCGGCTGCCCGCCACCCTCGTCTTCGACTACCCGACGCCCGCCGCCCTGGCGGAGTACCTGCACGCCGAACTGCTCGGCGGCCAGGAAGCGGACGCGGCCCCGGTCGCCGTCGCCGCCGCGCACGACGACGAGCCGATCGCCATCGTGGCGATGGCCTGCCGCTTCCCCGGCGACGTCCGCTCGCCCGAGGACCTGTGGCGCCTCGTCGCGGACGGTCGCGACGCCATCTCCGACATGCCCGCCGACCGCGGCTGGGACCTGGAGGCGCTCTTCGACGCCGACCCGGACCGCGAGGGCACCAGCTACAGCACGGCCGGCGGCTTCCTGCACGACGCCCACCACTTCGACCCCACCTTCTTCGGGATCTCCCCGCGCGAGGCCCTCGCCACCGACCCCCAGCAGCGACTGCTGCTGGAGACCTCGTGGGAGGCCTTCGAGCGGGCCCGCATCGACCCGGCGTCGATGCGCGGCAGCCGGACCGGCGTCTTCGCCGGCGTCATGTACAACGACTACGGCACCCTCCTCCACCGGGCCCCCGAAGGCCTGGAGGGGTACATGGGCACGTCCAGCTCGGGCAGTGTCGCCTCGGGCCGCGTGTCCTACACCTTCGGCCTCGAAGGGCCGGCGGTCACGGTCGACACGGCCTGCTCCTCCTCCCTCGTCACCCTCCACCTGGCCGTCCAGGCGCTGCGCAACGGCGAATGCGACCTCGCGCTCGCGGGTGGCGTCACCGTGATGGCCACGCCGGGTACGTTCATCGCCTTCAGCCGGCAGCGCGGTCTCGCGACGGACGGCCGCTGCAAGCCCTTCGCCGCCGCCGCCGACGGCACGGCCTGGGGCGAGGGCGTCGGCATGCTGCTGGTGGAGCGGCTCTCCGACGCCCGCCGCAACGGCCACCCGGTCCTCGCCGTGGTCCGGGGCTCGGCGATCAACCAGGACGGCGCCTCCAACGGCCTGACCGCCCCCAACGGCCCCTCCCAGCAGCGCGTCATCCGCCAGGCCCTCGCCAACGCGGGCCTGACCTCCGCCGATGTCGACGTGGTCGAGGCGCACGGCACGGGTACGACGCTCGGCGACCCGATCGAAGCCCAGGCGCTGCTGGCCACGTACGGGCAGGGCCGGCCGCAGGACCGCCCGCTCCTGCTCGGGTCCATCAAGTCGAACATGGGCCACACCCAGGCCGCCGCCGGTGTCGCGGGCATCATCAAGATGGTGCAGGCCATGCGGCACGGCACGGTGCCCAAGACGCTGCACGTGGACGAGCCCTCCCCGCACGTGGACTGGTCCGAGGGCGCCGTCGAGCTGCTGACGGAGCCGGTGGCCTGGCCGGAGACCGGCCGTCCGCGCCGCGCGGCCATCTCGTCGTTCGGCATCAGCGGCACCAACGCCCACACCATCATCGAGCAGGCCCCGGACGAGGTCGTGGTGACCGCCGCCGAGGCCGAGTCCGCGCCGGTCCTGCCGTACGTGCTGTCCGCGAAGTCGGCGGACGCGCTGGGCGCCCAGGCGGCCCGGCTGCGCACCCACCTCCAGGAGACGCCCGAGGCCGGGGCGGTGGACGTGGCCTACTCGCTGGCCACCCGCCGCGCCTCCTTCGCCCACCGCGCGGCGGTCGTGGCCGGCCCCCGGGACGAGCTGCTGCGCGGCCTGACCGCGGTGGAGAACGGCGAGGTGACCGCCGCCGGGATCACGAGCGGCACCGTCGGCGCCGCCGGTGCCGGGAAGCTCGCCTTCCTGTTCACCGGACAGGGCAGCCAGCGCCTCGGCATGGGGCGTGAGCTGTACGAGGCCCACCCGGTGTTCGCCGCCGCGCTGGACGCGGTGTGCGAGCGCGTCGGACTGCCCCTCAAGTCCGTCCTCTTCGGGTCGGACGCGGAGCTGCTGGACCGTACGGAGTACGCCCAGCCGGCCCTGTTCGCCCTCGAAGTCGCGCTGTTCCGGCTGCTGGAATCGTGGGGCGTGGAGCCGGACTTCCTCTCCGGGCACTCGATCGGTGAGATCGCCGCCGCGCACGTGGCGGGTGTGCTGTCGCTGGAGGACGCCTGCGTCCTGGTGACGGCGCGTGGCCGGCTGATGCAGGCGTTGCCCTCCGGTGGCGTGATGATCGCGCTGGAGGCCTCCGAGGGCGAGGTCCGGCCGCTGCTGACCGACCGGGTGAGCATCGCCGCGATCAACGGTCCGCGCGCGGTCGTGATCGCCGGTGACCAGGACGCGGCGACCGCGATCGTGGCGGCCCTCCCGGACCGCAAGTTCAAGCGTCTGGCCGTCTCGCACGCGTTCCACTCGCCGCACATGGACGGCATGCTGGACGACTTCCGGCAGGTCGCGGCAGGTCTCACGTACGAGAGCCCGCGCATCCCGGTCGTCTCCAACCTGACCGGCGCCCTCGTCTCCGACGAGATGGGCGAGGCGGACTTCTGGGTCCGCCACGTCCGCGAGGCCGTCCGTTTCCTCGACGGCGTCCGCGCCCTGGAAGCGGCCGGGGTGAGCACGTACCTCGAACTCGGCCCCGACGGCGTCCTGTCCGCGATGGCGCAGGCCTGTCTGACGGGTGAGGACGCGCCGGGTGCGGCGTTCGTCCCGGTCCTGCGCAGGGACCGGCCCGAGACGGCCACCCTCACCACTGCCGTCGCCCAGGCCCACGCCCACGGCGCCCCCGTCGCCTGGGAGGCGTACTTCGCGGGCACCGGTGCCCGGAGCATCGACCTGCCGACCTACGCCTTCCAGCACGAGCGGTACTGGATCGACCTCCCCGTCGGATCCTTCGCCGACGCGGCCGCCGCCGGCCTGCGGCCCGCCGACCACCCGCTGCTCGGCGCCTCGGTGATGCTCGCCGACGCCGACGGCCTGCTCCTCACCGGGCGGCTGTCCCTCGCCACCCACCCGTGGCTCGCCGACCACGTGGTCATGGGGTCGGTGACCCTGCCCGGCACCGCCTTCGTCGAGCTGGCGCTGCGCGCCGGTGAGCAGGTCGGCTGCTTCCTGGTGGAGGAGCTGACGCTCGCCGCCCCCCTCGTCCTCTCCGAGGACGGCGCCGTCGAGCTCCAGATCGCCGTCGGCGCGGCCGACGAGTCGGGCCGTCGGCCCCTCGCCTTCCACTCGCGCGACGGCCTGGCGGCGGACGACGCCCTCTGGCTCCGCAACGGCACCGCGACCCTCGCGGCGGGCGCCGAGCAGCCCCCGGGCTTCGACCTCGCGGCCTGGCCGCCGGCCGGCGCCGAACCCGTCGACATCGAGGGCCTCTACGCCGGGTTCGCGGAGTCGGGCTTCGGCTACGGCCCGGTGTTCCAGGGCGTCCGGGCGGCTTGGCGCACGGGCGAGGAGGTCTACGTCGAGGTCGGCCTCGGTGACGAGACCGGCCCGGACGCCGAGCAGTTCACGATCCACCCGGCGCTCCTGGATTCCGTGCTCCACGCCATCGGCCTCGGCTCCCTCGTGGAGGACACCGGCCAGCCGCGGCTGCCGTTCTCCTGGTCCGGGGTCGCCGTCCACTCCACCGGAGCGGACACCCTGCGCGTACGGCTCTCACGGGCCGGCCGGGAAGCGGTGCGGCTGGAGATCGCCGACAGCGAAGGCGTCCCGGTCGCCTCCGTCGACAGCCTCGCGCTGCGGGCCTTCTCGCCCGAGCAGCTCGGGCGGCAGGTCGGCGGCCACGGCGATGCGCTGTTCCGGGTCGAATGGCGCGAACTGGCCCCGTCCGACGCGGTGTTCGGCGACCGGGTCCTGTGGCTCGACGGCGAGGTGCGGGTACTCGCGGATCTCGACGCGATCCCGGCGGCGCTGGTGCTGCCGTGCCCTGAGCCCGACGGCACGGACACGGCCGAGGCGGTGCACGCCGAAACGGGCCGGGTACTGGCGCTGCTCCAGCAGTGGCTGGCCGACGAGCGGTTCGCGGACTCGCGGCTGGCGTTCCTGACGCGCGGCGCCGTGACCGTGGTCCCGGGTGAAGCCCCGGCGGACCTGGTGCACGCCGCGGTGTGGGGTCTGGTGCGCTCGGCGCAGTCCGAGAACCCGGGCCGGATCGTCCTGGTGGACGTCGACGCCGACGGTGACGTCGAGCAGGCCCTCTCGGCGGCGCTGGCCTCCGGCGAGCCCGAGGTGGCGGTGCGCGAGGGCGTACCGCTGGTGCCGAGGCTGGCGCGGGCGTCGGTCGGCGGCTCCGATCCGGAGTGGGGCGCCGGGGGCACGGTGCTGGTGACGGGGGCGAGCGGTTCGCTGGGCGGGCTGTTCGCACGCCACCTGGTGACCGAGCACGGCGTACGGAACCTGCTGCTGGTCAGCCGGCGCGGCGAGGCCGCCGCCGGTGCGGCGGAGCTGTCGGCGGAGCTGGCCGGTCTGGGCGCCGAGGTGACGTGGGCGGCCTGCGATGTGGCCGACCGGGACGCGCTGGCGACCGTACTGGCCGCGATCCCCGCCGAGCACCCGCTGAAGGGTGTGGTGCACACCGCCGGTGTGCTGGACGACGGAATCATCGCCTCCCTCACCACCGAGCGGCTGTCGGCCGTCCTGCGTCCGAAGGTGGACGCGGCCTGGAACCTGCACGAGCTGACCGCCGGGCTCGACCTGACGGCCTTCGTCCTCTTCTCCTCCGCCGCCGGTGTCTTCGGCGGCGCGGGCCAGGCCAACTACGCGGCCGCCAACACCTTCCTAGACGCCCTCGCCGCCCACCGCCGGGCCCAGGGCCTGGTGGCGACGTCCCTCGCCTGGGGCCTGTGGGCGGAGGCCGGCGGCATGGGGCACACCCTGGCCGCCGGGGACGTCTCGCGCATGGGCCGGGGCGGGGTGAAGGCCCTGTCGGCAGCCGAGGGCGTGGCGCTGTTCGACAGCGCCTGCGCCTCGGGACAGCCCCTGCTGGTGCCGGTCAAGCTGGACCTGGCCGCGCTGCGCGCCGCCGCCGGCAGCGGGATGCTCCCGCCGCTGCTCTCCGGCCTGGTCCGCATGCCCTCGCGCCGGGCGGCCCGCGGCGGCACGCCCGCCGGCGGCGCCTTCGCGCGGCAGCTCGCCGCCCTGCCGCAGGCCGACCGGCCGGCGGCCCTGCTGGAACTGGTCCGTGGCCAGGTGGCCGCCGTGCTCGGCTTCGCCGGGCCGGAGGCGGTGGATCCGGCGCGCTCGTTCAGCGAGGTCGGCTTCGACTCGCTGACCGCCGTCGAACTGCGCAACCGCCTCGCCGCGGCGACCGGTGTGCGGCTGCCCGCCACCCTCGTCTTCGACTATCCGACGCCCGCCGCCCTGGCGGAGTACCTGCACGCCGAACTGCTCGGCGGTCAAGGCGCGGACGCCGCTCCGGCCGCCGTCGCCGTGCGCGACGACGAGCCGATCGCCATCGTGGCGATGGCCTGCCGCTTCCCCGGCGACGTCCGCTCGCCCGAGGACCTGTGGCGCCTCGTCGCGGACGGCCGCGACGCCATCTCCGAGATGCCGGACGACCGCGGCTGGGACCTCACCGGGATCCTCGACCCCGGCCAGCCCGGCGCCGACTTCAGCCCCACCGGTGGCTTCCTCCACGACGCACACCACTTCGATCCCACCTTCTTCGGGATCTCCCCGCGCGAGGCGCTGGCCACCGACCCGCAGCAGCGGCTGCTGCTGGAGACCTCGTGGGAGGCCTTCGAGCGGGCGGGCATCGACCCGGCGTCGATGCGCGGCAGCCGGACCGGCGTCTTCGCGGGCGTCATGTACAACGACTACGGCACCCTCCTCCACCGGGCCCCGGAGGGCCTGGAGGGGTACATGGGCACCTCCAGCTCGGGCAGTGTCGCCTCGGGCCGGGTGTCGTACACCTTCGGCCTGGAGGGTCCGGCGGTCACGGTCGACACGGCCTGCTCCTCCTCCCTCGTCACCCTCCACCTGGCCGTCCAGGCGCTGCGCAACGGCGAATGCGACATGGCTCTGGCCGGCGGGGTGACGGTGATGGCCACCCCCGGTACCTTCATCGCCTTCAGCGTGCAGCGCGGCCTGGCGAGCGACGGGCGTTGCAAGCCCTTCGCCGCCGCCGCCGACGGCACGGCCTGGGGCGAGGGCGTCGGCATGCTGCTGATCGAGCGCCTCTCCGACGCCCGCGCCAAGGGCCACCCGGTCCTGGCCGTGGTCCGGGGCTCGGCGGTCAACCAGGACGGCGCCTCCAACGGCCTCACGGCCCCCAACGGCCCCTCCCAGCAGCGCGTCATCCGCCAGGCCCTCGCCAACGCGGGTCTGACCGCCGCCGACGTCGACGCCGTCGAGGCGCACGGCACCGGCACCACCCTCGGCGACCCCATCGAGGCACAGGCCCTCCTGGCCACCTACGGGCAGGAGCACACCGACGAGCAGCCGCTGTGGCTCGGCTCGATCAAGTCCAACGTGGGCCACACGCAGGCCGCCGCCGGTGTCGCGG
Source organism: Streptomyces sp. NPDC102258 (assembly GCF_055584685.1). Lineage (NCBI taxonomy): Bacteria > Bacillati > Actinomycetota > Actinomycetes > Kitasatosporales > Streptomycetaceae > Streptomyces > Streptomyces sp. NPDC102258. Next base: position 18,773 of record NZ_JBVJLO010000029.1, on the reverse strand, counting down.
GCGTCATCAAGATGGTCCAGGCGATACGGCACGGCGTCCTGCCGAAGTCCCTGCACGTGGACGAGCCGACCCCGCACGTCGACTGGTCGGCCGGAGCGGTCTCGCTCCTGGAATCGTCCCTGCCCTGGCCGGAGACCGGCCGTCCGCGCCGTGCGGCCGTGTCCTCGTTCGGCATCGGCGGCACCAACGCGCACACGATCATCGAGCAGGCCGCCGCCGAGGACGCCGTGGCCGTGTCCGAGGCCGGCGAGGCCCCGGTGCTCCCGTACGTGCTGTCCGCGAAGTCGGCGGACGCGCTGGGCGCCCAGGCGGCCCGGCTCCGCACGCACCTGGAGAACACGCCCGAGCTCAGGTCCGCCGATGTGGCACTCTCCCTGGCCACGACCCGGGCCGTCTTCGACCACCGCGCGGTGGTCGTGGCCGGCGACCGCCAGGAGCTCCTGCGCGGGCTGATCGCACTGGAGGACGAGGCCGCGGCCACCGGAGTGACACGCGGCGCCGTGAGCACCGGCAAGACGGCCTTCGTCTTCCCCGGCCAGGGTTCGCAGTGGCTGGGCATGGCGGCGGGCCTGCTGGAATCGTCCTCCGCCTTCGCCACGCGGATCGACGCGTGCGCGAAGGCGCTGGAGCCGTTCACCGACTGGTCGTTGACGGACGTGCTGCGCGGCGTCGACGGCGCGCCGTCGCTCGACCGGGTGGATGTGGTCCAGCCGGCGCTGTTCGCGGTGATGGTGTCGCTGGCCGAGGTGTGGCGGGCGGCGGGTGTCCTCCCTGGTGCCGTGATCGGTCACTCGCAGGGCGAGATCGCCGCCGCGTGTGTGGCGGGGATCCTGTCCCTGGACGACGCGGCCCGGGTGGTGGCGCTGCGCAGCCAGGCCATCGGCCGGGTGCTGGCGGGGCTGGGCGGGATGGTCTCCGTACCGCTCCCGGCCGCCGAGGTACGCGAGCGGATCGCGCCGTGGGGTGAGGAGCGGATCTCCGTCGCCGCCGCCAACGGACCGTCCTCGGTGGTCGTCTCCGGCGAGGTCGTGGCACTGGACGAGTTCCTGGCCGGCTGCGAGGCCGACGGGATCCGCGCCCGCCGGATCGCGGTGGACTACGCCTCGCACTCCGCGCAGGTGGAGCTGCTGCGCGAGGAACTGGCCGAACTGCTGGCCCCCATCGCCCCCCGGACGGCGCAGGTCCCCTTCCTGTCCACCGTCACCGGCGAGTGGGTGAACGGCCCCGAGCTGGACGCCGGTTACTGGTTCCGCAACCTGCGCCAGACCGTCGAGCTGGAGCAGGCCACCCGGACCCTGCTGGACCAGGGCTTCGGCGTCTTCATCGAGTCCAGCCCCCACCCGGTGCTGACCGTCGGCCTTCAGGAGACCGTCGAGGACGCGGGCCGCGAGGCCGCCGTCCTCGGGTCCCTGCGCCGGGGCGAAGGCGGACTGGAGCGCTTCTGGCTCTCCCTCGGCGAGGCCTACGTACGCGGTGTGGCCGTCGACTGGGACGCCGTGTTCGCCGGAACCGGCGCGCAGCGCGTCGACCTGCCCACGTACGCCTTCCAGCGCGACCGCTACTGGATCGACGTACCGGTGTCCCCGGTCGGCGACATGGCCTCCGCCGGAATCGGCAGGGCCGAACACCCGCTGCTGGGCGCGGCCGTCGAACTGCCGGACTCCGACGGGTTCCTGTACACGGGCCGGCTGTCCCTCCAGACCCACCCCTGGCTGGCCGACCACCGGGCCGCCGGCACCGTGCTGCTCCCCGGCACGGCCTTCGTGGAGCTCGCGCTGCACGCCGCCCAGCGGACCGGCAGCACCTTCCTGGAGGAACTGACCCTGGAGGCGCCGCTCGTGCTCCCCGAGCGCGGTGCGCTCCAGCTCCGGCTGTCGGTGGCCGCCCCGGACGCGGACGGGCGCCGGGCACTGCACGTGCACTCGCGCCCGGAGTCCCGGGACGGCGAGGACACCCGCGGCTCGGACGAGCCGTGGACCCGGCACGCCGCCGGTGTGCTCGGCGCGGCGGACACGCCGGCCGCGCAGCCGGCCGCCGTGGGCGCCGTCTGGCCCCCGGCGGGGGCCGAGGAGCTCGACGTGGCCGACCTGTACGAGCTGTTCGCCGCCGGCGGGTACGCGTACGGTCCGGCCTTCCGCAACCTGCGGGCCGCCTGGCGGCGTGGTGACGAACTGTTCGCCGACCTCTCGCTGGCCGAGGGCCCGCAGGCCGACGCCGCGCACTTCGGCGTGCACCCGGCGCTGCTGGACGCGGGCCTGCACGGCCTCGCACTGGGCTCCTTCCTCACCGCCGACGACGAGGAGCCGGGCGCGGAGGCCCGGATGCGGCTGCCCTTCGCCTTCACCGGCGTCGGCCTGCACGCCGTCGGGGCCGATGCCCTGCGGGTCCGGCTGGCACCGGCGGGCCCGGGAGGCGTCTGCCTCACGGCCTTCGACGAGCGGGGCGAGCCGGTCGTCTCGGTGGAGTCGCTGCTGCTGCGGACGCTCGACCCGGCCGCGCTGCGCTCGGCCCGGCCCGCGTTCCACGAGTCGCTGTTCCGGCTGGAGTGGCCGGCCGTGGCCGCCGCCCCCGCCGCCACGGCCGGGCGCTGGGCGCTGATCGGGCCTGACCCGCTCGGCCTGGAAGCCGCCCTGAGCGGCGCGGGCGTCACCGCCGACGTGTACGGAGACCTCGACGCCCTCGGGGGCCTGGTGGCCGCCGGCCGGCCGCTGCCGGACACCGTGCTCGTCACGTACGCCACGCCCGAGGCGGACCGGACGGCGGACACGGCCGGGGCGGCCCGGCAGGCGGCCCGCGAGGCCCTCGCGCTCGTCCAGGCCTGGCTGGCCGAGGAAGCCTTCGCCGGCGCCCGGCTGGCCGTGGTCACCCGGGGCGCGGTCGAGGCACGGCCGGGCGAGGGCGTGCCGGACCTGGCGCACGCCTCGGTCTGGGGCCTGCTGCGCTCGGCGCAGTCGGAGAACCCCGGCCGGTTCCTGCTGATCGACCTCGACGCGGACGCCGATACCGCTCAGGCGCAGCCCGCAGCACTGCTGGCCGCCGCCGTCGCGAGCGGTGAACCGCAGCTCGCCGTCCGCGGCGGAGCCCTGCACGCCGCCCGGCTGGCCAGGGTTCCGGCGGACCGCACCGCACCGCAGGCGCCCGCCGAAGCACCGGCCGAAGCACCGGCCGACGCGGACGCGGACGCGGCACCGGTCCCCGTACTCGACCCGGACGGGACCGTCCTGATCACCGGCGGGACCGGCGTGCTCGGCAGTCTCCTGGCCCGGCACCTGGTGACCGAGCGGGGGGTCAGGCACCTGCTGCTCACCAGCCGCCGCGGACCCCGGGCGGCCGGCGCCGAGGAACTGGTCGCGGAACTGGCCGCCTTGGGCGCAGAGGCGGCGGTCGTCGCCTGCGACGCGTCCGACCGGGCGGCGCTGACGGACCTGCTGGCCGGCATCCCCGCCGACCACCCGCTCACCGCCGTCGTCCACACCGCGGGGCACCTCGACGACGGGCTCGTACCGTCCCTGACCCCGGAGCGGATCGACTCGGTCCTGCGGCCGAAGGTGGACGCGGCGCTCCACCTGCACGAGCTGACCCGGGACCTGGACCTGGCCGCCTTCGTGCTGTTCTCCTCGGCGGCCGGCACGCTCGGCAGCCCCGGCCAGGCCAACTACGCGGCGGCCAACGCCTTCCTCGACGCCCTGGCCCAGAGCCGGCGCGCCGAGGGGCTGCCCGCCGTGTCCCTGGCCTGGGGACTGTGGGAGCAGCGCAGCGAGATGACCGGTGAACTCACGGACGCCGACGTCCAGCGGATGGCCCGCGCCGGTCTGGCCCCGCTCACCTCCGAGCAGGGCCTGGCCCTCTTCGACACGGCGTGCTCCCTGAGCGCGGGCAGTGTCTTCGTCGCCATCCGCCTCGACACCGCCCCGCTGCGGGCCCAGGCGGAGGCCGGGGCCCTCCCGGCCGTCTTCCGCGGGCTCGTCCGCGGCGGGCTGCGCAAGGCCGTCGGCCACGGCGCCGGGACGGTGGCGGCGTCCGCCGCCGCGCGGCGTCTCGCGGGCCTCTCGGCGCTGCCGGAGGAGGAGCAGGAGCGCCTGCTCCTGGAGGTGGTACGGGCCCAGGCCGCCGCGGTCCTGGCCTACCCCTCGCCCGAGGCGGTGGGGGAGTCCCAGGAGTTCCTGGAACTCGGCCTGGACTCGCTGACGGCCGTGGAACTGCGCAACCAGCTGAACGCGGCGACCGGCCTGCGGCTGCCCGCCACCCTGCTCTTCGACCACCCGACCCCGCTCCTCGTCGCGCAGCGGCTGCGCGCCGAGCTCGCCGAGGGCCCGGGCACGCCCGCCGGGGCCGACGGGGCGGCCGGGCCGGACGGGGAAGAGGACGCCGGGGTCTTCGGCGCGATGCTCCAGGAGGCGGGGGCGCAGGGCGCCTCCGGCCAGTTCATGGAACTGCTCATGCAGGCCTCGCGGTTCCGGCCCTCGTTCTCCTCGGCGGCCGGATTGCGCAAGGCGCCCGCCCTGGTGCGGCTCGCCCGGGGCGAGGACGGTCCGGGACTGGTCTGCTTCTCCTCGATCCTGTCGATCTCCGGTCCGCACCAGTACGCCCGGTTCGCCTCGGCCTTCCGGGGCCGGCGGGACGTGCACGCCATGGCGGCGCCGGGCTTCCTGCGGGGCGAGCAGCTGCCCGCGACCGCCGAAGCGGTGATCGAGGCCCAGGCGGAGACCGTCCTGCGGCACACGGACGGCGCGCCGTTCGTGCTCCTGGGGCACTCCTCGGGCGGCATGCTCGCCCACGCGGTGGCCGGACGGCTGGAGGCCGCCGGGGTGTTCCCGGAGGCCGTCGTCCTGATCGACATCTACTCGCACGACGACGACGCCATCCTCGGCATCCAGCCGGGGCTGTCGGAAGGCGTCGACGAGCGGCAGGGCAGTTACGTCCCGGTGGACGACAGCCGGCTGCTGGCGATGGGCGCGTACTTCCGGCTCTTCGGCGGCTGGAAGCCGGAGGCGGTGAAGTCGCCCACCCTGCTGGTGCGGGCCGAGGAGCAGTTCTTCGACTGGGCCCGTGCGACGAACGGCGACTGGCGTTCCTACTGGGACCTGGAGCACACGGTCGTGGACGCCCCCGGCAACCACTTCACGATGATGGAGCAGCACGCCCAGGCGACTGCGGGAGCCGTCGAGCAGTGGCTGGACGGCCACCGCTGAGGGCAGCGCGGACGGTGACACAACGGCAGGGCCCCACCCCCCGGGGGGGTGGGGCCCTGCCCCGTCGGCCGGGCCGGATCGGGCCCGGCCGTGGCTCGCCCGGCTCAGGCGCCGCGCCGGGCCCGCGTCGCGCGGGACCGGTCGAGGGCGCGCTCCCGCTCCCGCTCGCGGGCCCGCTTCTTCGGCAGGCCCACCGCGTGCACCTCGAAGTTGTCCTTGGTGACGTCCAGCCGGTGGAAGAGGCTGTCGGGGCCGGTCACGTACAGGGTGCCCACGCCCAGCCCCTTGAGCGACTCCACCATGGCCGGCCAGTGGATCGGCCGGTCGAAGGTGTCCAGCATCATCGTGCGCATTCCGGCGGCGTCCCGGATGACGCTGCCGTCGTGGTCGACCACCACGGGCAGCGAGGGATCGGCGAACTCGTAAGCGCCGAAGACCTCCTCCCGCGCCTTTTCGCGCAGTGCCGAGAAGGCCGCCGCGTGCACGGGCGGCCGCATCGAGTACATGGAGTAGCCGCCCGCCGCGCTGATGCCGGCGTTGAGCGCGTCGAGGTCCTTCTCCCGTACGGACAGCATGTGGAAGCCCGCGTCGAGCCGGCCGGAGGAGTCGTACCAGGCGCCCCGGTCGTCGAACCCGGCGAGGATCTCGTCCAGCCGCTCCTGCGGGGTGCGGACGAAGCAGTGGGTGACCACGTCCTCGTAGGCGCCCGCGAAGTACTCCTCCTCGCAACGCGCCAGCTCGGCGGTCAGCCGCACGACCTCGGGGAAGGAGAGCGAGCCGACGAAGGCGGCGGTGGCCTTCTGGCCGAAGCTCGGCCCGGCGCAGACGGTCGGGACGGCGCCGAGGGTGTCCACGGCCCGGTCCGCGAGCGCCATCGAGTTCACCAGGAAAGCGATCTGGAAATCGACCGAGTAATCCTCCTCGGCGTCCCGGAACCGGTCGAACACCGAATAGCCGAGCGCCTCGTCGGCCTCAGCCAGACGTATCCGCGCATACGGGTCGAGCAGCAGGAACTTCCCGACCTCGGCGAAAGAGGCGGGCCCCATTCCGGGAAATACGATCGCGGTTCCGTTACGGGAGTCCTCGGGCCCGGCGGTGGGGGAATCGGCCGTGTTCTCGGCGGGAATGTCGGCGGGAATCGCGGCGGAACGAGTCATGATCCGTGAATACCTTTGCTTACGAGAAGGAAGGGGAAGGGAACGGAAGGAAAGGGAAGGGGAGTAAAGAGGAGGGGCAGCGAGAAAGGCCTCGCACCCGGCCGGCGCGCGGTGCGCCGGTCCGGGCACGAGGCCGGAGTCAGGGAACGGGGTCAGTCCTGGGCCCTGCGGTGGAAGCCCTTGATGCCGATCGCCCCGAAGATCAGGATCGCCACGGTCAGCGCCGACACGCACACCCACAGCGGGATCGAGGCGGGGGCGCCCGGCGGCAGCAGCAGCGAGCGGATGCCCTCGGTGACGTAGGTCAGCGGGTTGAGCGTGCACAGCACCTGGAACCAGCGGACCTCCGCCAGCCCGTGCCACGGGAACTGGGTGCAGCCGGTGAACATCAGCGGGGTCAGCGTCACCGCGAAGACGATGCTGATGTGCCGCGGCGGGGCCAGCGTGCCGATGGTCAGGCCCACCGTGCTGCCGGCCAGCGCGCCCATCAGGAGCACGCCCACCGTGGCCGGGAAGCTGTCCATGGGCCACGACGCGTGGTCGAGGACCAGGAAGCCCATCGGGATCATCAGCAGCGAGGCGACGATGCCGCGCAGCATGCCGAAGACCAGCTTCTCGACGGCCACCAGGAAGGTCGGGATCGGGGCCAGCAGCCGGTCCTCGATCTCCTTGCTCCACGAGAAGTCGATGATCAGCGGGAGCGCCGTGTTCTGCAGGCTCACCAGGAAGGCGTTGAGCGCCACCACGCCCGGCAGCAGCACCTGCTGGAAGCCGCCGCCGGTGAAGCCGAGTTCGCCGAGGACCTTGCCGAAGACGAACAGGATGAAGAACGGTTCCACGAGCACCTGGGCCAGGAAGGTCGGCAGCTCGCGGGCCGTGACGAAGACGTCTCGCCACAGGATGAAGAAGAACGTACGGGTCATCGACCGCAGACCGGTGGGCGCGGGCCGCAGCTCGCGCGGGAAACCGGCGACCGGGTCGGGTGTGGACGTGGAACCGGACACGGAGGCGGTGGCGGTGCTCATCGCAGCTCCCGGCCGGTCAGCGCGATGAAGACGTCCTCCAGTGTCGCGGTGCCCACTTTGATGTCCTTGATGTCGCAGTTCGCCGCCGCCAGCGCGGTGATGGCGGCCGGGAGCAGCGCGCCGGTCGGCGCGTCGCTGTAGAGGCGGAGCCGTACGGGGGCGTCCGCGGCGGCGGCGTCGCCCGCCGGCCCGTCCGCCGCCGTGTCCCCGCCGCCCTCGCGGGGCGGCTCGACGCGTTCGACCCGCGTCACCGCCTCGATCTTCTCCAGCAGGCGGACGACCTCGACGGCGCCGGACTCCCCGGGCCGTACGGTGAGGGTGCAGGCCGTCCCGCTCAGGTTCTCCATGAGCGCCTGCGGGGTGTCCAGGGCGAGCAGCCGGCCGTGGTCCACGATGCCGACGCGGTCGCACAGCCGGGCGGCCTCGTCCATGTCGTGGGTGGTGAGCACGGTGGTCACACCGCGCCCGCTCAGCTCGGCCACCCGCTCGTGGATGAACAGCCGCGCCTGCGGGTCGAGTCCGTTGGCCGGCTCGTCCAGGAAGAGCACGTCGGGCCGGTGCATCAGGGCCCGCGCGATCATCACGCGCTGCGCCTGGCCGCCGGACAGCTGGTCGCCGCGGTCCTTGCCGCGGTCGCCCAGCCCCACCCACTCCAGGCACTCGTCGGCGAGCCGGCGCCGCTCGGAGCGGCCCATGCCGTGGTAGCCGGCGTGGAAGGTCAGGTTCTGCCGCAGGGTGAGCGACTGGTCGAGGTTGTTGCGCTGCGGTACGACGGCGAAGGCCCGGCGGGCCTGGGCGGGATGGGCGACGACGTCCACGCCCTGTACGAACGCGCGCCCCGCCGTCGGGGCCACGCGGGTGGTGAGGATGCCGATGGTGGTGGTCTTGCCGGCTCCGTTGGGCCCCAGGAAGCCGAAGACCTCGCCCCGGCGGACCGAGAAGCTCAGGTCGTCCACCGCCGGCCGGTCACGGTCCCGGTACTTCTTGACGAGTCCGTCGACCACGACAGTGGATTCCACGGGTCTTTCAGGTTTCATTTATGCCTGCGAATCAAGCGGGACGCGACAACGGCGGCCGGGGTCCGCGGGGAGAATGGCGCGTGACCGGCCGCGCGCGGGGCGCCGACTGAATAGGACACGGAACTGATCGCGACCTGTCTAGCATGCGGTGTTGGCCGGCGCCTCCGCCGGACTCGCGGCTAGGGGCGCGGGGGCATTGGTTAGGGGGGAATAGGGGTGATCGCGCATTGCCGCCGCGAAATAAGCTCACGACGCCACCGCGTGACCGCGCCGGACATCTCCGTTCGCCTCACCTTTCCCGCGAGGAGACCCCGTGAAAGCACTCGTCCTGTCGGGGCTGTCCGGCACCAGTGCGCGCCCCCTGCCCGCCGCCGCGCCGGGGCGGCCGGGCCCCGAATCCGGCACGCCCGTCCTCTTCGACGTCCTCGAAGGGATCGCCGACGCGGGCATCCTCGACGTGGGCATCCTCCTCGGTGACGGCGCCGACGAGGTCAGGGCGGCCGTAGGTGACGGCGCCCGGTTCGGCGTCAGCGTCACCTACCTCCCCGGGCGCCGGCCGCTGGGGGAGGCCCACGCCCTGCGCCGGGCGCGGGACTGGCTGGGCGACGACGACTTCCTGACGCACCCCGGCGACGTCTTCGTACCGGGCGGGATCGGCGAGCAGATGGAGGAGTTCCGTACCCGGCGCCCGGCGGCGCAGGCGGTTCCGGGCCGGCCCGGCGTGTACTTCTTCACGGACGCCGTCCACCGGGCCGTCGACTGCGCCCCGTCCCTCGCCGACGGCGGGTCCGGCTTCCCCGAGGTCCTGCGCCGGCTGGCCGACCAGGGCCTCGACGTCGTCACCGGCGACGACGCCGCGGCCACCGGAACCGCCGTCGACGACGGCACCGCCACCGGAACCGCAGTCGGCCACGGCACGGCCACCGCCGTCGACCGCGGCGGACCGCAGATCCGTCCATGAAGGCCCTCCGCACGGGAGGCGCCGTTCGTATGCCCGACCACGAGTCGTCAGGGCACCACCCGATGCGGAGTTTCAGGGAGCATGACCCATGCGCACAGCCGGCCCCCCGCCGGGGAGACCACCCCCGACGGGGTCAGCCTGATCCAGATCCGGCAGCCCGCGGTTCCCAGCAGTTACCGGATGATCTGCTTCCCGAGCTCCCGGAACTCGCCGCTCTGCTACCTCGCGATGGCCGAACTCCTGCTCCCGACCGTGGAGTTGCTCATCGTCCAGTACCCCTCCACGCTCACCGGCGATGACCTCGACGGGGAGGCGGCGGCAGTGCTGGCCGACCAGGTGTACGAAGCCGTACGGGGCTGGGCCGACCGCCCGTTCGCCCTGTTCGGCCACCGGCTCGGGTCCGAACTGGCCTACACGGTGGGCTGCCGGCTCGAACGCGAGACGTACACGGCGCCCCTGACCCTCTTCGTCTCCGGCTGGACCGCCCCGGGACACCGCGGCAGCCTCGGTCCGCCGCCCCTCGACTGCCGGGTCGTCGCCCTGGCCTCCCGCCACGACCCGCGCGCCACCCTGTCCGCCGTGCGGTCCTGGCGGCGCACCACCTCGGGCCGGTTCGACCTGGAGGTCTTCCCCGGCGCCCAGGGCTACCTGAAGACCTACCGCCGGGAGGTCGTCAACATCGTGCACGACCAGCTGATCTCCCTCGGTGAACCCGACCCGGACTGACCTCCCCATCTCCGGTGACGCTCACGGATCCGGCGATCCACCCCATGAACGGGCCCGGTTCCGGCCCGGCGGACCGCACGCCGCCCGGCCGGGACACGGCCCAGAGGAAGGACATTGTGCGACCGATGACCGCGAAGATATGTGCAGCCGACTCGGTACGGACCATCGAGGAGTTCGAACAGGACGCCCTCCGGGTGGCCGGCGCGATCCGTGAACGGGGCGTCGGCCTCGGCGACCGGGTCATGCTCAAGGCCGGCAACTCGGCGGGCTACGTGTGCGTGCTGTACGCGCTGATGCACGTCGGCGCCTCGATCGTCCTCGTCGACCAGCAGGAACACCAGGAGGAGACCCGCCGCATCGCCGTCCGCACCGGCGTGAAGGTCACCTTCGTCGACGACGACACCCCCATCTACCAGGACGCCGACCCCGTCCACCTCTACGAGCTGATGGTCGCCGTCACCGACCACGAACCCACCGAACCCGCCCTGGACTTCACCGCCTGGGGCGCGCTTCCCGACGGCCTGATCATGTGGACGTCCGGCTCCACCGGATCCCCGAAGGGAGTGGTGAAGTCCGGTGCCTCGTTCCTGCGCAACCTCCAGCGCAACGCGGACCAGGTCGGACACCGCCCCGACGACGTGCTGATGCCACTGCTGCCCTTCGCCCACCAGTACGGGCTGTCGATGGTGCTCATCGCCTACCTCACCCGCTGCTCCCTGGTGATCGCCCCCTACCGCCGGCTCGACCGCGCCCTGCGCATGGCCCGCGACGCCGGGGTGACCGTCATCGACGCGACCCCCTCCAGCTACCGCAGCATCCTCAGCCTGGTCACCCGCAAGCCCGCGCTGCGCTCCCACCTCGCCCACACCCGCATGTTCTGCGTCGGCGCGGCCCCGCTCGACGCACCGCTGGTCGAGCAGTACCGGACCGAGTTCGGCCTGCCGCTGCTCGACAGCTACGGCTCCACCGAACTCGGCAACATCTCCTTCGCCACCCTCGACAACCCCGTCGCCTGCGGCCGGGCCATGGAGGGCATCCGGCTGCGGATCGTCGACGAGGACGGCCGCGAACTGCCGGCGGGGGAGACGGGCGAGATCGAGGTCGACACGCCCGACGCCCTCGAAGGGCAGGTGTCCGACGACGGCACCGTCGTCCCGGCCCACGCCACCGGCTGGCAGGCCACCGGAGACCTCGGCCACCTCGACGCCGACGCCAACCTGCACGTCCTCGGCCGCAAGTTCGCCGTCCACCGCATGGGCTACACCCTCTACCCCGAACTGATCGAACGGAAGGTGGCCGCCGAGGGCTGCCCCACCCGGATCGTGCCGCTCCCCGACGAACTGCGCGGCTCGCAGCTGGTGTTCTTCGTCGAGGACGAGGAGCTGCGGGACGCCGGCCACTGGCGGGAGCGGCTGTGCGGCCTGCTGCCGACCTACGAACAGCCCAACAAGGTCGTCGTGCTGGAGCAGTTCCCGCTGAACCGCAACGGCAAGCCCGACAAGAAGGCGCTGGCGGTGCTCGCCGCCGAGGCGTGAGCGACCCGACGGCAGCGTGAAGGCGCCCCCGCGATCCCGCGGGGGCGCCTTCGTACGCGTCCCGGCCGGTGCTCCCGGCCGGGACGGGCCCGGCTCACTCCTCGTACGGCAGCTCGACGGGGGCCAGCGCGTCGAAGAGGTCACCCGGTCCCGGGTTGTCCGGGTGGCTCGCCCCTCCCAGGTGGTCCACGACCCCCCACACCGCGTTCAGCGCCGTGGTGACGGCGCCCTCCGCGAACCCGCCCGTCCACGACACGTCGTCACCGCACAGGAAGAACCCGCGCTGCGCGGCGGGCAGTCCGCGCTGCATGAACTGGGTGAACAGCCGCCGCTGGTAGCGGTACTGGCCCGGCAGGTTCGCCTTGAAGGCGCCCATGAAGTGCGGTTCCGTCTCCCAGGTGATGGTGAGCGGATCGCCGATCACGTGCGAGCGGACGTCGACCCCGGGATAGATCGCCGCCAGTTTCCCCAGCAGCGCGTCCAGCCGCTCCCGCGGGCTCAGCGTGGCCATCTTCAGGGAGTCGTCGTTCCACGTGTACGACAGGCACATCACGCCCGGCCGGTCCGGGCCGTCGTCGAAGAGGTAGACCCCGCGCGGCATCCGGTCGGTGAGCGTCATGCTCATCACCGGCAGGCCCGTCCGCGGGTCCACGTCCGTCCAGAACGGCCGGTCGGTCAGGACGAACAGCTTCGACGAGCCCATGTAGTGGGTCCGCTCCACCGCCGTCCACAGCGGCGCGCTCAGCAGCGCCGGATCGGCTTCCACCCGGTTCAGCAGCGTCCAGACGTGCGGGGTGTACACCACGGCCGGGAACCGCTCGGCGCGCCCCTCGGTGTCGGTGACGGTGAACTCCGCCCCCGCGCGGGTGACGGCGCGCACCCCGGGCCGCGCCACCCCGCCGTGCAGGGAGGCCAGGGAGGTGCCCGCCGGCCAGTGGGCGCACTGCGCCGGCCGGTGCTCCCACAGCCCGCGCGGTATCCGCTGGGAGCCGCCGGCGATGGCCATCTGGTGGTCGTCGGCCTCGGTGTAGACCACGCGCAGGATCTCCAGCAGCGAGTTCGGGAAGTCGGTGTCCCAGCCGCCCGTGCCGAAACCCACCTGCCCGAAGATCTCCCGGTGCCGGAAGGAGCGGAACGCCGAACTGGTGGCGAGGAACCCGTGGAAGGACTGGTCGTCGAACTCCCGTACCAGCCGGTCCCATACGTGCTTGAGCGTCTCGACGTCGCGCCGCCGGACGGCGTCGCGCATGGTGGCCAGTTCGGCCCGCTCCTGGAGGGCCTTCTCCCAGGCGGCGGCCACCTCCTGGTAGACGTCGGGCAGTTCCCCGGCGCCGCGGACGGTGTGGCGTACGCCGCCCAGGTCGATGAGGGTGCTCGGGGTGTGCGGGGCCAGCGGGTTGGGGAACGGGCTGGTGCGCAGCCCCAGCAGCTCGATGTAGTGGAACAGCGAGCGAGCCGACAGCGGGAAGCGCATCGCGCCCATCTCCGCGACACAGTCCGGCCGTCCCGGAAAGGCCACCGAGCGCATCCGGCCGCCCAGCTGGTCGGCCTCGTAGACGACCGGGCGCAGGCCGAGCCGCATCAGCTCGTAGGCGGCGGTCAGCCCCGCCATCCCGCCGCCGACCACGGCCACCGGCGTACCGGCGCGGTCGGGCGGCAGGGAGCCCAGGCCCGCCGGATGGCGCAGCCAGCCGTCGTAGGAGAACGGGAAGTCCGGCACGAGCATGGTGGTGGGAGCCGGGCTTGCTGATGTCATCTGGAGTACCTCTCGGGCCGGTGCGACATCGCTTCCAGGGGAACCGGAGCGAGCCGGCGCGGCCGGGGACGCGGCAGCGCGGCGGGCCCGGACGGCGGGAGGGTCACGCGCCGTACGCCGTGCACGCTCGGTCCGGTCCTCGCACGCTACGCAGCGGCCCCGGCGGCGGACAACCCCTACCGACCCGGGTGCTCCGCGCTGCCCGCGGCGCCGTACGGGGTGGTGCCCCCGCCGGCCGCGGCCCGCCGGGCCGGGACGGTGATCACGGTGACGACGAGACCGCGCCGGGCGAGCCAACGGCCGGTGAACGCCGTCACCGGCCGGCCGTCGGGGGCGGTCCCCGGGCGCAGGATCCGCGCCCGGAACGTGCCCTGCCGCAGACCGCCGTCCGGGACGTGCTGCGGCCCGTGCCCAAGCCCGGACCCCGGCCCGTCGGCGTCGGTACGGAAGGCGATGTCGGCGTCCTCGAAGTCCAGCTCGGTGCCCATCAGGGGGTACCAGGTCTTGTACACGGCCTCCTTGGCGCTGAACAGCAGCCGGTCCCGGCACAGCCGGCCCGCCCCCGTCACCGGCGTACGGGCCCAGGCCAGCTCCCGGGGCAGGGCGATCGACTCCAGGACGCCCCCGGGCAGCGGCCGGTCCGGCTCGGCGTCGATGCCGACCGCCGTCAGATCGGTGTCCCGGGCCAGGACGGCGGCCGCGTAACCGGCGCAGTGGGTCATGCTGCCCACCACCCCGGCCGGCCACTGCGGCACGTTCCGCTTGCCCGGCAGCACCGGCGCCGCGGGGAGCCCGAGCGCGCCCAGCGCGCGGCGGGCGCAGCCCCGTACGGTGGTGAACTCCTCGCGGCGGCGGTCCGTCGAGGTGGCGACGAGCGCCGCCTCCTCGGGGTACAGCACGGCCGAGCCGTCCGGCTCGAAGGCCTCGCCCGCGGCCACCCCTTCGGGCAGCAGGGTCTCGATCACGGTGTGTCCTCTCCACCGGTGTAGGGGAGGATCTGCCGCAGCAGACCCCTGGGGTGGCCCCGGCGCCGCCACTCGCGCGGGTAGCCGATCGACACCTCCTCGAAGCGCACCCCGTCGTACCAGGTGGTCCGGGGGATGTGCAGGTGCCCGTAGACCACGGCGGCCGTACGGAACCTGCGGTGCCAGTCGGCGGTGAGCACGGTGCCGCACCACTGCGCGAACTCGGGGTGCCACAGCACGTCCGTGGGCTCGCGGACCAGCGGGAAGTGGTTGACGAGGACCAGCGGCACCGCCGGGTCGTGCTCCTCCAGCCGGCGCAGGGTCAGCGCCACCCGCTCCCGGCACCAGGCGTCCCGGCTCGGGTGCGGGTCGGGGTGCAGCAGGTACTCGTCGGTGCAGACCACCCCGGCCTCGTGCGCCCGCGCCAGGGACTCCTCCTTGGTCCGCGTCCCCGCGACCCGGAAGGTGTAGTCGTACAGCAGGAACAGCGGGGCGACGGCGACCGGGCCGCCGGGCCCCCGCCACACCGACCACGGGTCCTCGGGGGTGACCACGCCCAGCGAACGGCACAGGTCCACCAGGTGCGCGTAGCGCTTCTCGCCGCGGGCCTGGACCGTGTCCTCGCGCGGGGTCCACAGCTCGTGGTTGCCCGGGGCCCACACCACCTTGGCGAAACGTTCCGCCAGCAGGCGCAGCGCCCACTCGATGTCCTCGGTGAGCTCGCCGACGTCACCGGCGACGATCAGCCAGTCGTCGGGGTGGGCGGGCCGCAGGGACTCGGTGATGGGCCGGTTGTCGGCCATCCCGATGTGCAGGTCGCTCACCGCGAGCAACCGGGGCGCGGGTGGCGCGGGGGCGGCGGCGGGGCCGCCCGCGCCACCGGTCCGGGCGGAGGGGTCAGGCGGTGTGTGCGACATCGGATTCCCAACTGGCGGGCAGGTCTTGCCGGCGCGTGATGTTGATCTTGCGGTAGACACGCGTCAAATGCTGTTCGACGGTGCTGACGGTGATGAAGAGTTTCGCCCCTATCTCCCGGTTGGTGTAACCGTGCGCGGCCAGCGCCGCCACCCGCCGCTCGGCGTCCGTCAGGACGGCGGCCGCGCTCGGCCGCGCCGGCCGGGCGGGGGTCGGCAGCGGTGCGGTGACGGGCCGCGGGAGCACGACCCGCTGGGGCGCGGTCGGCTCGGCCTGGACGTGGTGCGCGCCGTCCCGGGCGCCGCGGACCTCGGCGATCCGCCAGGCCCGCCGGGTGCAGTTCCTGCCCTGGGCCGCGTCGCCCAGCCGCTCGTACGCCCTTCCCAGGTCGGTCAGCGTCCGGGCCAGCTCGTGCGCGTCGCCCTCCTCCTGGAGCAGGGCCACCGCCCGGTCCAGCAGCGCGGGCCGGTCGTTCAGCGGCCGGGCGGCCGCCAGGACGCGCAGGGCCAGGCCGCGCACGCGGGACCCGGCCCCCCGGGCGAGCTGCTCCCGGGCGAAGCGCTCCGCCTGGTCGCGGTGGCCGAGGGCCAGGGAGGCCTCCGCGACCCCGACCCGCCAGGGCACCAGCCCCTCGCGGTCCATGTTCCACTCGCGCATCAGCCGCCCGCAGGTCATGAAATCGGTCAGCGCCGCGTGCAGACGTCCGGTGGCGAGCCGGTGGCCTCCACGCGCGTAGAGGTAGTGCAGTCCGTAGCGCGTCAGCAGCATCTGCTCGGGCACCGGGTGGTCCACCAGGGCCGCCGCCGCCTCGTGGTCGCCCATGGCGGTGCGCGCCTCGATGAGGGCCGACAGCGGTATGCCGATGCCCACGCCCCAGCCGTGCGGGGTGAGCTGGGCCAGCGCCTCCTCCGCCAGCTGCCGCGCCAGCGCGGGCTCGCCCCGGCGCAGCGCCATGTGGGCGCGCATCGCCTGCATGACGGCGGTCCAGCCGGGCGCGTCGTGCCCGGCGGCCTCGTCCAGCAGCCGGTCCGTCCACAGGGTCGCCTCGGCCAGCCGCTCCGTATACAACAGGGTCAGCAGGCAGGCCCGGATCGTGACGTGGCTCTCGTCCGTGAGCCGGGTGCCGGCCAGGATCCGTTCGGCGCGCCCGGCGAACTCCTCGTCCGCCGCCATCCGCTCCCGGGGGCCCGCAGCCGCGGTGTTACCCGCGCTCAGGGCGCCGTGCAGCACCCGGATCCCCGCCATCGCCCCGTCCTCGGGGGAGTGCGCCGACACCGCCGGACCGGCCGGGAGCGGCCCCAGCGCGCCGTCCAGCCCGGTCAGCAGCGTGGGGTAGGTCGAAGCCAGCAACAGGCGTACGTCGGCCAGTTGGGCGCTCACCGCCGGGTCGGGCGGCTGCGGCATGCCGTCGAGGGCGTGCCGTATCGCGCTCGCCGCGTCGTCGATCCAGCCGTTCCACAGCAGATCGCCGACCAGCCGCAGCGAGTCGCCGACCGGCAGCGTCCCCTCGCGCAGCGCCGCGTTGAGCGGCTGGAGCTCCTGCGCCCAGGTGGACGGCTTCACCCGCCAGATGAATTTGGCCATGCTCGCTCTCAGTTGAAAGCGCTCTCTTTCGTCGCGCGAGCACTCCTCCGCCAGCCGCAGGCAGCGCACGGCGAACTCCACCCGCTGGGAGGCCAGCGCCGTGTGCGCGGCGGCCGCCAGCACGCCCGGCACCCATTCCTCGTCGGGCAGACCCGGCCCCTGGCCCAGCAGATGGGCGGCGACGACCATCGGTGCCGCCCCGGCTTCGTACGACAGCCGCGCGGCGCGCCGGCGCAGCTCGGCCACGGCGTCGTCGGCGAGGCTCTCCAGCACCGCGGTGCGGACCGCGCCGTGCCGGAAGCGGTCGCCCTGCAGGATGCCCGCGTCCGCGAGGGCCTCCACCACCTGCTCCACCGTCCGCTCCTCGGTCCCTACGAGGCGGGCCAGCAGCGGACGCGGAGCGGCGCAGCCCAACAGGGCGATGCCCTGGGCGACCCGCAGACCCGCGGCTCCCGTGCGGTGGACGCAGATCAGCGCGTTCTGTACGAACTGTTCACCCGCGGGGAACGATCCGTCGGCCGCCTCTCCGGCCCGCACCCGCGGAATCCGGTCGTCCAGCAGGCTGTGGACCAGCAGGGGGTTGCCCCCGGTGGCCGTGTGCAGGGTGGCGGCCATCCGGGCGGTGCGCGACGGGCCGGGCCCGGCGCCGGCCGGCCGGGCGCTCTCCCCGGTCCGGTGGACGAGCAGCTCCTCCACGCCCCGCGCGCTGAGCGGGCCCAGGCGCAGGTGCGGTCCCTCGGCCTGGCGCAGCAGTTCGTCCAGGACGCGCGAGGCCGGTGCGCCCGCGTCGGGGCCGCGCGTCACGACCAGCGCGAGGCCGCCCGCCGTCGAGCGGGAGCGGCCGAGGGCGTAGAGGAGGCAGTGCAGGGACTGGGGGTCGGCGTACTGCACGTCGTCGATGGCGATGAGTACGGGCCCGCGCGCCGCGAGGCCGGCGAGCCGGGCGTGGAAGGCCATGAGGGTCTGCGCGGGGACGAGTTCCCCGGTGCCGGACGGCCCGTGGAGCGGGAGGGGCCCCGCGGAGTCCGCGGTGTCCCGCAGCAGCTCCTCCACCACCCCGAAGGGGATGTGCTGTTCGGAGGCGGAGGTCACGGCGCTGAGCAGGCGCACGCCGCAGTCGGCGGTCCGCTCCAGCACCCGGTGGAGCAGCGCGGTCTTGCCGGCCGCGACGGGACCGCTGACCACGGCTGTCCGGCCCGCCTTGGCGGGATCGTCGGGGGCGGTGCGGCGCGCGGCTCCCTGGCTGGTTCCGGGAGCGGCAGCGCGGGCCCGGGCCACGCCGGTCACCCACGCGGTCAGCTTGGCGATCTGTTCATCCCGCTCGACCAACATGGCTGTGGGAGCCTCCCCCTGGGATTCGGAGCGACACGACTCGGTCCTGTGCATGGCATGGCTATTGCGTGGAGTACCCGCCAGGAAGGCGGTGCCCGAGGAGCGCATGGAATTCTGCGCTCACCGTTGGTCAAACGGCAGGCCGGTTCTTCCCGTTCGGCAGGTCCCGATCGAACTCTAGCAACTTTCGACCGGCCCCTGACCGGCCGCCGACCGGGCCTCCATTCTGAATGACACGCAGTCCGGGCCCTGTTGGTTCACGCGATCGGCGTGTTCTTCTCGCGGAAGGGTTCGGTAACCTCCCCGAAACCTCATGGGAATCTCATATGGGCGGCTACCGGCCTTTTGCGCTAGGGGTGTGCGCGCGGAGATTAGGGGTCGGGGGTGGTGGAGGAGCGGTGAAGGTGGCTCGTTTAATGGCTGGGTGCGGGCCTTTGGCGGTCCGTCGGAAGCGATGAGCCGCCCGCCACGCGGGGACGGGGCCGAGAGGGCACATGACGACGAACCTCACCGGGAAAGTGGCCGAGCTGCACGCCCTGCGGGAGCGGGCGCGGCGCGGGCCGAGCGACCGGGCGACCGAGGCGCAGCACGCCAAGGGCAAGCTGA
>NZ_JBVJLO010000028.1:0-72459 GCF_055584685.1 Streptomyces sp. NPDC102258 | reverse complement strand
CCACTCCGCTACTCAAACAGCTGCCAAACGCCCCCGACGGGACAAAACGCTCTTTGAGAGCGGCCGACCCCGCTGTTTCAGAAGGTACACAAAGGTTGGGCTGTGAGGCTGGCTCCCCATCGCCGGAACGTGCCCATCCGGAGGAGCGCCATGACCACCACGTTCACCACCACGACGTATGCGAGCCGCGGGCTGCGCCACCGGCGCCCGCGCCGCAGCTTCGTCCCGTTCCTGGTGCCGCTGGTGATCTGGGCCGGCGCCGCCGGGGTGCTGGGCCTGTGGTGGAGCGACACGAACTCGGTGGCCGGCCCGGCGGCCTGGCTCACCGGTGCGGGACGCATCACCGGTCTCCTGGCCGGATACGCCTGCGCGGTCCTGCTGGCGCTCATGGCCCGGGTGCCGCTCCTGGACCACACCATCGGCACCGATCGGCTCGCCCGCTGGCACGCCTGGGGCGGACGCTGCACCGTGTCCCTCGCCCTCGCGCACACCCTGCTGATCATCTGGGGCTACTCGCTGACCTCCCACACGAACCTGACCAGCCAGACCTCCACGCTCGTCCTTCACTACCCCGACCTGCTCAAGGGCACGGCCGGCTTCCTGCTGTTCGTGGCCACGGGGATCATGTCCGCCCGCGCCGCCCGCCGCAGGATGAGCTACGAGACGTGGCACTACCTGCACTTCGCGACCTACCTGGCGGTCTTCCTGACCTTCGGCCACCAGCTCTCCAACGGAGCCGACTTCGTCGGCAACCGCCCCGCACAGGCCGCCTGGTACACGCTGTTCCTCGGGGTCGGGGCCCTGGTCGCCTGGTACCGCTTCGCCGTCCCCGTCCGGCGAGGACTGCGCCACCGCCTGCGCGTGGCCGCGGTCCACCCCGAAGCACCGGGCGTTGTCTCCGTCCACCTCACCGGCCGGCACCTCGACGACCTCGGCGGCGAGCCGGGCCAATACCTGCGCTGGCGTTTCCTCACCCGCGGAATGTGGTGGACCGCGAACCCCTACTCGCTGTCGGCCCCCGCCCACCCGGACCACCTGCGGATCACCGTCAAGACCGCCGGAGGGCACAGCGCCGCCCTCGCCCGCCTGAAGCCCGGCACCCGGGTATGGGCCGAGGGACCGTACGGTGCCTTCACCGCGAACCGCCGAACCGTCCCCAGGGTCCTGCTCCTGGCCGGCGGGGTCGGCATCACCCCGCTGCGCGTGCTGTTCGAGACGCTCCCCGGCCAGGTGACCCTCGTCTACCGGGCCCGCCGCACCGTCGACCTCGCCCTGCGCGGCGAACTCGACGCGATAGCCGCCCGCCGACGGGGCACCGTGCACTACATCGTCGACGAACACGAACCGGCCGGGCACTCCTCGCCCCTCACCGCCCGGGCCCTGAGCGCCCTGGTCCCCGACCTGGCCACGTACGACGTCTTCCTCTGCGGCCCGCCCGGCATGACCGAGACCGCGATCGGCGCCCTGCGCGAAGCCGGGATTCCGGCCCGGCGCATCCACCACGAGTCCTTCGCGTTCTGAGGAGAACCGCCATGCGTCGAGCCGTCCTCACCACCACCGGGATCAGCGCCCTGATCGTCACCCTGCTCGCCCTCAAACCGCACCAGCCACCCACCCCGGCCGCGGCGGCTCCCCACCCCACGGCCCCGCACACACCCGCAGGCACCTCACCGGGCACATCCACCGGGACGGGCACGTTCACCGGAGATCCCGTCGACACCCAGTACGGCACCGTGCAGGTCGCCGCCACCCTCGACCAGGGCAAGATCACCTCGATCAGGGTCCTCCAGGCCCCCCACCGCAGAGGCCGGGACCAGGAGATCGCCGCCTACGCCCTGCCCCGCCTCACCCAGGAGGCCATCGGAGCCCAGAGCGCGCACATCGACACCGTCTCCGGCGCCAGCTACACCAGCCAGGGCTACATCCAGTCCCTCCAGAGCGCCCTGGACCAGGCCCATGCCTGACACCACGACCGGGCTACGCCACGTCGAGCACGTCATGGGCACCGTCTTCTCCTTCGACATCCGTGACCGGCCGACCCCCGCCATCCGCCACGCCCTCGCCGACGCGGTGCACCACCTCCACCAGGTCGATTCCGTGTTCTCCACCTACCGGCCCGACAGCCACATCAGCCGCCTCGACCGCGGCGAGATCCGACTGGAGGACTGCCCGCCCGAAGTCCACGACGTCCTGTCCCTGTGCGCACAGGCCGCCCACACCAGCGACGGCTGGTTCAGCGTCATCCCCGCGGGAGCCCTCGACCCCTCGGGGCTGGTCAAAGGCTGGGCCACCGAATCCGCGTCCCAGCTCCTCTACGACGCGGGCGCACACCACACGTGCGTCAACGGCGGCGGCGACCTCCAGATCCGCGGCCAGGCGGCCCCGGGCACCGCGTGGCACATCGGCATCGCCCACCCGCTCCACCCCGGCGAACTGGCCACCGTCATCACCGCCCGCCACGACCTGGCCGTCGCCACGTCGGGCACCGTCGAACGCGGCATGCACATCTACGACCCGCACAGCGGCAACCCCACCGACGCCTTCGCTTCCCTCACCCTCATCGGCCCCCGCCTGACCCTGACCGACGCCTACGCCACCGCCGCGTTCGCCCGAGGTGACGGGGCACAGGACTGGCTGGAATCCCTGGACGGCTACGAGGCCCTCGCGATCCTGCCCGACGGACGGCAATGGCGAACTCCAGGTTTCAGCCGCTACGGATCATGAGGTGCTGACACAGCACCATCCCCCGGATGTCGGAGCTGCAGGCCGAGTACGGGAGGGCATTCTGCGGGAACGGGAGATGTGGACGACGTAAGAGCCCGGGACGGCATACGCGGGCGCGGTCGAGGCCCTCCTCAACGACGGCACCGTGCCCAAGCCGGTGCACCAGTCGCGAGCTGTATGGCTTCTTGATACCAGTTCAGTAGTTTTTGCCCGCTTCACCAGCGGCACCCAGTCGCACACGGTGACGCTGGAGGTCAACCTCATCGACCCTCACCGTGATCAGCTCGCCGGCATCGACAGTCTGATCCGGGGTCTCGACGGGTTCGTCAGTCAGCTCAGAAAGATGAAGAAATCCCACCACACCGGGAGCAAGATGCACGAATACCCCGAAGGGAACGACCTTGGTGATGGGCCTGGTGAGGACCCGGCCGACCTGATCCGCGAACTGAGTAAGTGGATCTTCCTGCAGAGCCTTCAAGGAGAGCGTGACCTGACCGGATCGGGTCTCGGCAACGATCACTTCAGCGGTGATCCGCTGGCTGGCTTCGACTACCTCGGAGGGGTGGTCGATCCAGCCCCACGTCAGATCCGGCACCCGGATGAAGCCGGTGCACATACCGTCCGGTTCCCCGTCGATGTGAACGAAGACCCCGAAGTTGTGCACCTCGGAGACAGTCCCGGCGACGACCTGCCCTTCTTCGAGCGAGAGGAGGAAGGACCGCAAGGCCGGAATCTCGCACGCCCTGGCGGAGAGGTAAAGCTGGCCTTCGCGCCAACGCCCGATCTCTTCGGCACCGATCTCCTGGCCGACCTCAAACAGCTCAGATGGATGCTCCATCCAACGCATCGACGCCTCATGTCGAGGAATCCGACCGATCTCGGCGCCCTCCCCTTCGGCACCCACAAGCTGCACCAGGACGTCTGCGCCGTCGAACCCCGTGACCTTCACCCTTCTCACGGAGGTGAGCCTAGTCGGCGCCCACAGCACTGGTGCCAACCTTCGTAACCAGGTTCAACCAAGCGCGTCACGGCTCAAGGCGGCGGCCAGGCCGTCTCTTTCGGATCTTGTCGGTTAAGCCCGCGTCTCCCCCAGCTACCGCTGGGAGGTGCCCCCAGGTGCCGTGCATCGCAAGGCGGAGAGGCTCCCGATTACTGGACGTCCTCGGGTGCCTCGACAACGCGGCGAGGTGCGGTGCCGGGCGGCGCGGGTCAGGCAAGATCCGGAAGAGACGGCCTAGACTAGCCCTCCGTGTGTCGCGGAGGCCTCCAGCGAGCCTCGCGCCCGCCTGTCGGCACGCCGCGCCAGGACGGAGGGCCCGGGGCCCCCGGCGCCCCGGGCGCGAGGAGAGCGCTAGGCCGTTTCTTACCGATCATCCGATCGTCGGTTGCCCTTCACCTCGCGGCCATCCACATCTGGGCCGCGAGGTGATTGCTAAGAAACGGCCTAACGCCGCGCCCGCGTCCTCGTCGAGGGCCCCGGTGATGCTGACCGAGACCGTGCCGTGGCGCCGGACGCGTGGATGCGCAGGGCGAGGTGGTCGCGGTGGAGGACGTAGAGCACGTCGAGGATGTGTCCGGTGGCGCCGACGAGGCACGAAGGCTCAGTGGTGGTGGCGTGGGCATCGGCGCTGGTGGGCTCGGTGGTAGGCCCATGTGTGGCCGATTGCCCCCTCGGGTGTGGTGGAGGGTGCATCGGGGGCAGGCGGGAGTCGGCTGGTGGACCAGTTCGAGGTGGTGCCAGTGGGCCTGGGGTGGCCGGACACCGGAGGGCAGGGCCCGTGGTGCTTGCCTGGGGCGAGGGGGCACGCCGGCGTTGTGGGTGAACGCCGTGCGGCGGTGGAGCGCGGTGGCGGATGACGGCGTTCGATGCGTTGGCGGCGGGGGAGTGGGAGATCGACCCCGGCGCGGTGGCACGAGACGGACTGCTGCTGTGGAAGCCGTCGACGTCATGGTTCAGCGCGAATGCCTGCTACGTCCGCGACTCCGCCTGCGACGGCGGCCACCGGGTCTGGTATTCCCTGCCATCCACCTGCCGACCTGCCTCGACGTGGACGTCGTGCGGCGCTCGTTCTGCTGCTTGGAAGGCAGGAGTCCGCTGGGATGGCATATTCCTATCGTCTGTGGCTGGACCACCCAATCAGCAAGCCTTCCTGGTAACGGCATCAGCGCACCGCTCCTCGCAGCACCAGGCGCGTTAAATGGCCCGCCCTGCTGCCTTTCCTTTACCGCCGCAGCCCTCATTTACTGAGGTGCACCTGTGTGCTCTCGTCCACCTTTGCGCCTTCCAGGTGGGCCTGATTCAAGTTGGCGCCACGCAAATCGGCACCGCGTAGATCAGCAGTGCCGAAGTCAACGCCTCGCAGATCAGCGTCACGTAGGTTGGCGCCGGCCAGGTTGGTGCGGGTGAGGGTGGCTCCGACCAGTTTGACCCGGGTCAGGGTCTGGTGGCTGAGGTCGGCATCGGTCAGGTTTGCCTTCGAGAGATCGGCGTCACTGAGGTTGGTCTCCTCCTGAATGACTGCTCCGGTCAGGTCGGCGGACCGAAGATGGGCGTGACTGAGGTTCGAGTTATTGAACTGAGCATTCACCAAAATCGCTTCGGTCAGGAATGCTTCACTCAAGTCACAAAGGGCCAGCCCCGCCCGTTTCAACACTGCGGAATGAAGCACCCCTTGGTGGAAGTCGGCATTTTTGAGAAGCGCCTGACTCAGGTCTGAGCGGGTCAGGTCTACGGAGCGGAAATTGAGTTTGGTCAATTTGTTGTCTTTGAAGAGCGGTACGGAGTCGCTATTGAGGCGTGCCAGGCCGATTTCGGTCAGTTTGGGAACGAACCGTTGCGGATTGATTGGGCGGTTGGCCAGGACGGTGAGCGCTGCGTAGACGTCGTCGGCCGGGGGCATTGGCTGAGCGGGATTCCTGGTAGGCCGTCGAGCTTTGTCGCGGATGTAGCCGGACAGCACTGTGGTCACAGTTTGATCGTCCCGTCGTGAGTCCTGCATGATGCGCCCGAGGGCGTAGATCCCGCCGATCCGGACGTGCAACGAGGCTGACCCCAGGTCAAGGACTGCAGTATTGAACCGAGTGGTGATCTGTCCTTCCTGAGAGACGCGTAGCTCCTTGCTGGCCTGTTCGACCTGCATCCACGTGAACGAGGTCGCGGCCAGTGCCGCCAATCCCGGCAAGGTCGAGGCGACTAACACCCACCTCTGGGGCCGGCGCCCACCCGCTTCCTGGGCCGGGGCAGCCCCATGACCCTCAGGTGCTGACTTTTCCGCCGCCCGCCGTCGCCGTGAGATAACACGCAACCGCTCGAGATCAAACTTTCTCCGCATAGACCTATGGCATATCACGTGGCTCATTCGCGGGGACACGCCACGCTGTCACAACCGGAGTAACCTCACTGGGCTCGGGCGCGCTCCGCCGGGCTGCGGTTCCAGGCGCTCCTCATACCTGCCGTGTCAGCTCAGGCGCAGCATTCGGCCGCCAGGGCGCCGCTGTACCCCGGTGACGCGATCACGTACCCCGGCATCACAAGAGAGCTGCCGTGCTCCCCGTAAAATGAAGTCTTGCCCAGCCCTGCGTACGCCGGCCCGGCAAGTGTTTCCGGTCACCGTCCTGCCCTAGTAGGGCTTGGACAGGTATCCGGTGTCCTGTTGGGGCTACGTGCGCTGTTGGGTGTGACACCCGGGAGTGGATCAGGTCCAAAGGGATCTGGTGGAGTTCACGCCGGAGATGCTCGAGGCGGCCACCCGCACCGTGGCCGGTGCACGAGGAGATCGATCCGACTGGTCGTGGACCACGCGGGGTTCCTCAAGGACGGTGCGCCGCCTCCGCGTGAGTGTCGCGGGAGTACATCGGCAAGCGGGCAAGGTCACCGACTGCCAGGTGGGTGCGTCGGTGCACCTGGCCCGCGACCACGCCTCCGGGCCGGTCAACTGCTTCCTATTCCTGTCAAGTCCTGGGACCAGAACTTGGATCCGGTGGACCCGGTGAAGGTCGCCCGCCGGGAATGCTGCGGCATCCCGGCCGACCTGGGCCACCTGGAGAAGTGGCAGCGCGCGCGAGACATGATCGACGGAACCAGGTCCCGGGGCGTGGACGTCCCACTGAGCTGGCGGACGCCGGCTACGGCGACAGCACCGCGCTCCGGCTCGGGCTGAACCGGCGCGGCACTGGACTACGTGATCGGGATCTCCACCACGCCCACCGCCACCCGGCCTCGCCCCCCGGTCACGGTAAAGGGCACGGGGGCCACAGGTGCCCCTGTACCCCGCCCCGGCACGCCCGGTCAAAGCCCCCGGCATCGAGGCCGACCGGAGCGCGGCCAGGATGCGGTTTGGGGCTGTTCTCGCGGGCGGTGGTGGAAACTGCCGAGCCGGATGAGGTCCCCGCGGCCCTGTGGGACGGTCGGGGCCCAGCAGGGTGGCGGGTGGACTGACGGAGGTCCTTGGGGAGCGTTGCGGCGGCCCAGTACACCCGCTCCATCGACGGTGCTCGCAGTGAGTCGGCGCCTCCCAGGGTCCGCCCCTGCAGCGGCACCCTGACGCCAGTCAGTGGCATGGCTCCTGCCGGAGCAGCCAGTCTTTCGCCGCCGCCGGGGATTTGTCCGGGTGGGTCCCGAGGAGCGCCCGGCCGGCGTCGATCACCTCGTCGGGAGGAATCGGCGCGTCGTACCTACGCCCCGTACGTTCGGGGTCCTTGACCTCTGTGAGGACCAGCATGGCTCCGTTGGCAGGCGGTCAGGGCGTTGCCCGTCGGGATGCCTCGGGTGCGCTGGCCGAAGAAACGCGTATCCGGCCGTCCCCAGAAGGCGACCACCACCGGCTCGCCCGAACTGGCCGTCTCCCCGCTTGCCAGTACGGCGACCGGAGCACCGGCGTTGGTCACCGGCGAGCTGTCTCCCCAGCTGAAGGGCTTGCCGTCCTCGCGGGGGCTGTCGTTCTCCACCGTCCATGGGGACTTTCTGCCGTCGGCGTCCACGAACATGCCCACCGTTCCGCTGCCGAGGATCGGGGCCACGACGGTGACCGTGGGCCACATGTTCCCGCCGCCGTTGTCAGGCAGACCCACCACCCAGCCGCAGGCCGCGGTCCTGTCGGCCCTTACCACGGCCTCTCGGCCCTGCCGCACGTACTGCGCATACGCCGCGTGGGAAGCAAGAACACCGCGGTCGCTTTCCAGTTCCAGATGCGGCAGTTCGGAAGCAACATCGGCGTCCTCGCACCGGGTGCGTTCCTGTCCCTGGTGGTCCCGTTGATCGTCTTCGCCTTCCAGCGGCACCTCCTGCAAGGCGTGATGGCCAGCTCGGTGAAAAATGACGTCCGGCGGAGGCGGGCGCCCCGGGCGGGTCAGGACGGTCCAGCGACGGCGCGGTGCTCCCGCCTGGCGAGGCGACCAGGCTGCGACGCCAACAGGCAGGGCACCGGCCGCGGTTCACTTGTCGGTGAAGATGATCTCTGTGGCCGGGTGGGTCATCCTCACGGTGTTGTCGGCGGTGACCTCGACGATGTGGTGCAGACCGCTGAAGAGCTTGTTGGTATCGGGCAGGAGACGGAACTCGTCCGCCCCGCCGTCCAGGTACGCCCGGAAGCGGTCCAGCGACGGATGGCCCGGCGTGAAATCCAAGTAGTCCTTCAGCCGATGGAACATGCGGGACACGCCCTGCAGGCATCGGATCATGCGTACGGCCTGCCCGGCGGATGAGACCACGCGCGCCGATGGCCAGTGTCCAGGCCCCGAGTGGAAAGGCTGCGACGCGTTCCATGCCTCCCATGCCCAGGTCGAGGTAGTGGCCGGAGAGGCACAGCCCGAAGGCCGTCATCGCCGTGATGCCCGGCAGGACGGTCACCCAGCGCCATGGGCCGTAAATGGTGGCCGCCAGGCCGAATCCGGCGAGAGCAAGACCGATGTTGCCGGTTCCCATGATGAGCAGGGCCCCTATGACGTGCTGGATCACGTCAACATCCGCAGGGGCCAGCCCGGCCGACACGAACCCCGCGCCGGCGTCGGCCAGCGGACACTTCACGAGGGCCGCACCCGGTCCTCTACGCCACAGAGCGCCCCAGGGCAGGGCGGCGCCAACGACGCGAAGTGTTCTCAGGCTGACGAACGAAGCGTTCATCAATCCGTGCTCGGGGGAGCAGACATATCGCGGCTCGGGTTCTGACTGCACCGCTCAGTGAGCGTTTCCCCGGCCGCAAGCACTCCGACAAACCCCCTGGCGCAGGGTGGGGCAGACCCCACCGCGATACGCCACCGGAGCTAGGGGAACGTCGTCCAGGGGAACGTCATCCCGATTGGGCAGCACCCCCGACGGCCGCCGGCACCCGTAGCCGGGTGGCTGCGCATTGGTGGGCTCGTCGCGGCCGCTCGGGCCCGCAGTCGCGGGGGTTGGCCTTCCGGGCTCGTTGTCTGCTGACACGATGAGCACGACCGAACGAGGAGGCTCCTGCGTTCGGGTGCCGCAAAGGGCCGGTCCGACAATGACACCGCCCTAACCGCGTGTCCGGTGTTCACCGGCCTGCCGGTGATCGGCGTCCCTACCTCCTGCGGTCGTGCCCCATGGGTGACTCCGCCCCTGGTTGAAGGATGACCTTTTGAAAGCGCAACTGGCTGGACCCGGGAAGGGGAAGGGCGTTGTACGTCCCGTGCGTGACAAGCAGACGGTGTGAGGCGCCCGTCCGAGCGAAGCGGAAGCGGCCTCGTCTTCCCGCCGGCGCGACGAGTCGGCGTTCCCGAGGCTGCCATGCGTCAGCCGGGATACGGCCAGTTGCGTTTGCCAGCAGCTACGGGCGGCCGGAGACTGGTGGTATGAGGATGGCCCCGCCTCTGGAAACCGGGAGTGTCGGCGCCAACGCTTCTCCCGCCCTTGCCACGCCCAGTGGGCTTCTGCCGTTCGTCCACGATCCCCCCAGCGGGGGGCCGTGGCAACGCTGCGTCCTGCCGCATCGAACGTCGCGAACCCTCCGCGCATCGACGCGTGCTTGCCCGTGCTCCTCACCTCCAGGAGGTGTCCTATGAACAGGACCTCCCGACTCAATTGCATCATCCCCCCGCACCTTCTCAAGAGGCTTCTAGAGAGCGAAGACAGCGAGGTGCGCCAAGCCGCTTTGGACACCTTGCTGACCACCGCTCGCCTGCGGGGCGAACGAGCGGTCCGGGCGTCCTTCGCCGGCCCGACGGCAACCGCAACCGGTAACGGTCGGCGCACCGTCTTCGACTGCGACCAGGGGAGCTTCCTCGCATCCGCTGACTTGGCGAGATCGGAGGACGGTCCGGCGTCCGCGGACGAGTCCGCAAACCGAGCATTCGACGGACTCGGCCTGACACGCGATTTCTACAAGGAGGTGTTCCAGCGTGACTCGATCGACGACCACGGGATGCGCCTGGACGGCTACGTTCACTTCAGTGTGAAGTTCAACAACGCGTTCTGGGACGGACGACAGATGGTCTTCGGCGACGGAGACGGAAAGATGTTGGGCGACCTCACACGATCCCTCGACGTGATCGCGCACGAGTTGACGCATGGAGTCACCGAACACACCGCCGGACTGGCGTACCACAATCAGTCCGGTGCCCTGAACGAGTCGATATCGGATGTTTTCGGGTCGCTCGTAAAGCAGTGGTCGCTGAAACAGACGGCCGAGGAGGCGGACTGGCTGATCGGGGCTGACGTGTGGACCCCGGGGATCGATGCCGACGCCCTGCGATCAATGAAGGCCCCGGGGCATGCCTACGACAACGCCCTGTTCGGAAAGGACCCTCAGCCTGACCGTATGAGCAAATTCATTCACCTGCCCGACAGCGAGGAAGGGGATTCCGGCGGGGTGCATTTCAACTCGGGCATCCCGAACAAGGCGTTCCACCTGGCCGCCGTGGGCATCGGCGGATTCGCATGGGAGGGTGCCGGTCCCATCTGGTATGAATCACTCAAAGCGTCCAGCGCCGAGACCCAGTTCCAGGACTTCGCGGACACTACCTTCCAGAAGGCCGGGGAACTCTTCGGCGTGGGCAGCGTCGAGCAGTCGGCTGTACTGGCGGCGTGGCAAGGGGTGGAGATCCCCATCAGAGGCGTCCCGACCGGGGTCGCCCGGGCGCGGAGCCTCGCGGCCGGCGGGAACGGGGGCGTGAGCCGGCAGGACGGCCTCGCAGCCCTGACCAGACAGGTCGGGGAACTGAGCGCCGAGATATCCAGGCTGGCCAAGGAAATGGCCGCGTTGAAGGGGACCGGTTGACACCAGCCATTGCCGCCGCCCGAACCCTAGGCCCACCGCAATCACGAACCCTGGGCCCACCGCAATGAGGTGCAGGCAATGAAGTTGACTCTGGCGACACACGGCGGGCTGGCGGCGGCGGTCAACCTCCGCCTCCCGCCCAAGGTGCTGGATGCGAACACCCTGCCAGAGAACGCTGCCCAGGAGTTGGCCCGGCTGGTGGCGGCAGCCGTCGCGACGCCCAAGGCGGACCAGCCCAGTAGGGCGAGGGATGCGATGAGCTACACGATAACGGTGGAGGACGGCGGCCGTTCGACGGTCCTCAAGCAGTCGGACGCCGCCATGACCCCCGCGTTCGCCGCCCTGCTCACTCGGCTGCAGGAAGGCCTGGAGCAGCAGTGACGCGTGCTGGGCCAGGTTGTCGGCCACCCACGCACCTCGGTCGCGCTCGTTCTGGTCCGCCTATAGTCACTTTCTTGCCGTCGATCCACCACCTGCCGGTGCCTGGAACGAGTACGGGTAGTTCCGCTCGCTGGCACGCCTCACGATGCGCCCCATCCCACCGGACTCACATAGCGGGAGCGGAAGGCGCACCGAGTCACGGGCCTTCACTCCCAGGGGACGAACCGCCACTTCTGCGGGTTCCCGTTGCAGTCCTGCTGCGCCACGGGTACGCCATTGCGACGGCTTCCGTCCGTCACTCCGAGACAATGCTCACTCGTGATCAGAAAAAGGTCGCCGCTGCCCTGGAGCATCCAGTCCGTGCTTGCCTGCGGGTCCGAGCAGTCCGCCTGCACGACGTCCGTGTCCAGCTCGAACCGGTCCCCGGCCAGGGCGAGGCACTTGTCGCTGTGTTGGGCCCTGAGCTTTACGAAGAGCACGTGGTCGCTGCGGTTCCCGATCGGTCGGTCCTCGAGCTTGCCGAACGGCTGGTCCGCCACGTCGGTGACCCGCCAGCGCTGGTCTGTGATCCCGAGGCACTTCCACTGGACGATGTCCGCGCCGTTGCGTTGAGAGGACCCCGCGACGCTGAGGCACATGCCGACCGGGGAGCGGATTTCGTAGTACTGCACGGCGGCGTGGGCCGGTCCCGCCCCCAGGGCCAGGGGCTGGGCGACGAGCGTCGCGAGGACCGCGGCCGCGCGTCCCAGGGGACGCCGGAGTGTACCGGTCATACCTTCTCCCCTCAGCCGACTGCACTACCCGAGCAGTCGAATCAAATGCACACCTGCCGCTCAGCGGACACCTACCGTGTGCTGCCAAGCCGGGGACCATCCGCAACCGGAACGGGCCGTTGTGGGAAGCGCGTGCGGCCGGCGTTCAGCTCGTGACGGGTTCGCCGTCGTACTTGCCGCCTACGCAGGTCCACAGTCCGGTGCCGGAGTCGTACACCACCTTTCCCCCGCCCGCTACGCACGCCGGGCCGGCGGCAGTTGGTACGGCGGCCTGCGCAACGGGAACGGTGGCCGCGAGAGTAGCCAGTACGAGGGCGCTGATGAATCCGAGAATTCGTGTACGCATGGGAACTCCCTCAAGGACGAGCGGCATCAATACATCAACTCCAGACTCACCCTTCGCCACGTCGATCGCACCCCGGCGCGGGATGCTCTTGGGCGCGCTCCGGGGGCGCCTCCTGCGGACAAGCGGCAGGTTTGAGCCGTGGATTAGACGCTGTCGGTCAGCAGTGACGCCCTGACCTGGTCAGCGGTCATTCCGGAGCTTGCACCGAGCTGACCTCAAAGGCCCCGCACAGCCGCAGGTGGTATGGGATTTGCACGGCCTGGAAGCTGTTCGGCGGGTAGACGTTGACATAGGTCGACATCGGCCGACAGTTGGGCACCACGGCCTGGCTGTTGGTGCGGAAGACGGCGGTCACGGTATCGCCCGGGGAGACGGTCACCGTGTTTACCGGCTCGCCGGTGCGGATCGCCGAGGTGCCGATCTGATGATGCCGGACGTCCACGACGCTGACGCCGGGGTATCCGCGCAGCGTACACCTGTGGGTTGAGGTGTTGGTGAACAGGATTGGGTAGTGGAGAGACCCGGCGGCGCCATCCGGCTCACCGACGGTAAGGCTCAGGTCGGCCACGTGGCAGGTGGGGGTATTTGCCATGGCCGATGCTTGGGTGGCGCAGACCGAGGCGCCAGTGGTTGCCAGAACGGCTGCGGCAGCGATGGTCGTTGCCCGGATCACTACGTTGCGCATGACGCCAGCTCCTCTATCGGCGAGGGTGACTGCCCGTTTCCGGCACGACGAGTGGGTGTGTCCAGCACTCACGCGGACGACCGGTCGAACGGTACTCCTGCGGCTGGACCCTGTGGGCCTGAGGACGCCATCCTATCGCTCCGGGGTGCCCGCGGGTTATCGACGGTGGTCACGTCGGAGGGGCGCGCGGACACGACCCGCCACCTCTCACCGATGCCGCTACAGGGTTGATTGCCCGGCTTCGGCCAACGCTCACCCATGCCGCTGTCATGGGGAGATAACCCGCGCGTTCCGTCTCCGCCTGCCCGTCACTCCACGCAAGGTCCGTTCCTGACGCCCGTCGGTCCGTGCAATCGGGCCGGCTCGCTTTGTCCTCGTACCTATGGTGGGAGCAGAGGACGCAGGGCCCCGGGTCCCGAACTGCGGATCGCTGCCCCACAAAACGACCCGACGGCGGACTTGGGCGCTCCAGGGCGGCCTGACCGGTGAGATGTACCCCGCCGATGAAGGCGGACGTCGACCGCAGGCCCGGCCGATCAGCCCTGGACGGTGGGGCGACACTGGCCCAGCGGCCGGATGGACACACGGGTCAGCATGTGGCGGCTCCGTCGACGACGCGCGTACCCCACCACCCCGCTGACGGCCGCCGCCAGGGCCGCGGCCCCGGCCGTGGACTGCCAGGACGCTTCGGCCAACGGTCTCCCGGACGCGGCCACAGGCTGAGTCGGTTGGTCTTCGACCAAACCGCCTTATCCGCCTCCGGGGGACCGGGCGAACGAGGCTTCGTCGAGTCATGACCGTGACGGCGGCGGGTGGGCTCCGATCGGGACGATCGGAGCCGCGATCGGCTGTCTCCGTGACCTTGCGGCGCCTCCCGCCGCCGCCGAAATGCCGGGATGCGCGAGCTGAAATACGCTGGTGGTGTGGCCCACGGAGGTGTGTGATGAGCCATGACACGGGGGCGGATGTCGAACAGCTGATGACCCTCTCCCGCCCCGCTCTCGACGATCTGTTCCGTATGAGCCGTGCCGGGGAGATACCCGTCGGCGATGCGCGCGGCACGGTTCTTGTGGGGCGCGGGGCGGTGGTGTCGAAGGTGGCGGCGCGGTTGGCACGGCTCGTTGCGTGGAAAGGCAAGGTCTTCGACGCCGAACGGGGTGAACTGCGCAACAGGGTCACGCCGCTCGGAGTGCGCGCGATACGGGCGAAGGTCTACCGGGGCGCGAGCCGGCTCGATGAGGGGGAGTGCACCGTACTGGACTATTCCCGGACGTCGCTCCTCGCGCACTGGATCCGCGACGAGATCCGGGAGATCAAGCCCGGCGTCTATCTCGGCATCGTCTACTGGGGGCGGCGTAAGGTCCTCAACTTCGCCCTCGCTTACCCCTGTTCGTCGGCATCGGCTTCGGCCCGCCGCGCGTCGCAGCAGATCGCGGTCACCGTCGGAGCCACGGTACCTCCGGAGCGGGTGACTGAGGTGGAAGAGGTGTTGGCCGAGGCCAATCGTCGGGGGACCGGGGGCGAGTTCATCCCGTTCGCCGAGCTGGCGGGCGTCCACTTCGCGCGGCTGGTCCTCGTTCCCGAGGGGAAAGACCACGCCGGCCAGACGATGCCGGCGAGGATCGTCTACATGGGCGAGGTGGACGCGCCGATGGACGCGCACCTCGCCGACCTCGTCGGCAAGGCCGGCAGCGGACTGGGAAAGGTGTTCGGGCACTGCCAGGGCTATCCGCCGGCCGGAGAGCCGGATGCCACGCGGGTCGCTTGGCTATGGGCACATGCCGTGCCCAGCTCGGCCTTCTATGTCAACACCGTCGGCCGGGGTCTGCGCCGGATGCAGCAGGAGGACCGGCTGCGCGAGGCGATCCAGGAGTTCCTCGACCAGCGCAGCCCCGAGCCGGGCACCGCGGATCCGGCGGAGGTACGGGCCGCCATCCAGCGGTACGTCACCGGTCGCCCGGACCTGGCGTGGGCGCGCTCGGGTCCCGAGCCGCCCACGCTGCGGTGGAGGATGCGGGAGGCGGTGCACCTCGTGGGGGTTCCGCTGGCCGCGATCGCACTGCTGCCCGTCGTCCTGATCGGCCTGCCGGTCTGGGTCGTGGTGCTGCGCTGGCGCGAGTGGCACGATGTGCCCAGCCGGGAGCGGCCCTCCCCTGACCACGTGGCCAGGTTGGCGGCCTGCGAGGACTTCGCCACGCAGAACCCGTTCACGGCGGTGGGCCTGGTCAAGTGCGGCCGGTTCCGGCGGGCCACGCTGACCGGGGTGCTGTTCGCCGTCGACTACGGCGTGCGCCACTTCTTCAACCGGGGCAGCCTCGCCGGAGTCAAGACCATCCACTTCGCCCGCTGGCTGTTCATCGACGACAAACGGCGAGTGATCTTCGCGAGCAACTACGACGGCAGCCTGGAAAGCTACATGGACGACTTCATCGACAAGGTCGCCTGGGGCCTCAACGCCGTCTTCAGCAACGGCCACGGCTATCCGCGCACGAGGTGGCTCGTGCTGGATGGTGCCGAGGATGAACTCGCCTTCAAGCACTACCTGCGCTGCCGCCAGTTGCCGACGCAGGTGTGGTATTCCGCGTACGACGCGCTGACCACCCGCAACCTCGACACCAACGCCCGCATCCGCGCGGGTCTCTTCGGAGAACTCCGCCCGGCCGAAATCCGGGCCTGGCTCGCCTTGTTCTAGAGAAGGGGTGTGACGGTGATGGCAGCAGCTGCGCGCCTGGAACTGGACGACATCCAGGGCCTTGTCGCACGCGGCTATAGCGCCCTGACGGCGGCCTGCTTCCTGCTGTTCACAGTGAACGACCCGGTTGCCGCACGCTCAGCGCTGGGACGACTGGCCCTGCTGGCGACGAACGGCAGTGCGGAGCCACCGGAGTCGGCCCTGAACCTGGCCTTCACCTCGGACGGCCTGCGCCGCCTCGGAGTGGATGTGAACGAACTTGCGGGGTTTTCGCAGGAGTTCGTATCGGGCATGACCGACCCCAACCGCTCCCGCCTGCTGGGTGACGTGGGGGAGGACGCGCCGAGCCGCTGGCGCTGGGGTGGCCCGCAATCCCCGCCTGTGGACGTCCTCGCACTGTTGTACGCGCGGGACGAAGGGTGCCTGGACCGGCTGGAGTCGCATGTGCGCCAAGACGCCCTCGCCGAAGGCGGGCTCACCGAGGTCGTCCGTCTGGGCACGTCCCTGCTGACCGATCGCGAGCCGTTCGGCTTCCACGACGGCATCTCCCAGCCGCTGGTCGAGGGACTGTCCAAGGCCGCTGCCGGCGACGGCGCGGTCAAGGCCGGGGAGTTCGTCCTCGGCTACGCCAACGAATACGGACTGCTCACCGACCGGCCGCTGCTGCCTGCCGCATGTGACACCTTCGGCTTGCTGCCCCGCGCGCCGGACGGCGGCGCCGCCGATTTCGGACGCAACGGAAGCTATCTGGTGTTCCGGCAGCTCCGTCAGGATGTCGCGGGCTTCCACCGGTACCTCGAAGAGGCGACGCGACACCCCGACGGCGCCGCCGATCCCGAAGCCCACGAAGCACTTGCGGCACGCATGATGGGCCGCTGGCCCAGCGGCGCGCCACTGGTACATGCGCCGCTGCGGGACGACCCGAGCCTCGGCTCGGACAACGACTTCGGTTACTTCGCCACCGATCCGGATGGCCTGATCTGCCCCCTCGGCGCCCACGTCCGCCGCGCCAACCCGCGCGATTCGCTGGACCCCCAGCCCGGATCGGCCCAGTCGGTCGCGATCGGCCGACGCCACCGGATCCTGCGCCGCGGCCGTGCGTACGGCGATGACAACGGTGACGGGGACAGAGGTTTGCACTTCCTGTGTCTGGGAGCGAACATCTCCCGCCAGTTCGAGTTCATCCAGCACACCTGGCTGAACAACGCCCACTTCAATGGGCTGTATGACGGCCCGGACCCGGTCGTCGCGGGCCGCCAGAACCACGATGTGACCTTCACCGTCCAGGCGAGGCCCGTTCGCACCCGCTACCGCGACCTGCCACAGTTCGTCTCAGTCCAGGGCGGCGCCTACTTCTTCCTGCCCGGACTCCAGGCGCTGCGCTACCTGTGCGAGGACGCGCGATCGGGCGGACATCGGTGAACGCGCGACAACGGCTCAACAATGCCGTCCTGGCCTGCGTTCGGCTTGAGCGGCGCATCGACCCCTACATCCGCCCGACAGTGGACCGGATCCTCCGCGGACCGGCTCAGACCCTGGTGCAGTGGTGCGTCAACGTTCGCCGCCCCGACGAGCACCTGGGCATCGCCGAGGAGAGGGCACTGCCCGACGAAGCGGCGACCACCGAGGCGATCGCACACCAGATGGCCCGGTTCATCATGCGCGAGTACGCCCCGGGTACCGCCCAGCGAGCCGGAAACACCAAGACCTACGGCGTCGTCCACGGGGAGTTCACCGTGCCGGGCGGGCTCCCCGAGCGGTTGCGCCACGGAGTGTTCAGCCGCCCGGCGACTTACCGGGCCTGGGTCCGCTTCGCCGGTCCGGGCCCCCTCGCACCACCCGACATCCAGGACAACGGAGTGCTCAGCATCGCTGTCAAACTGCTGGGCGTCGAAGGCGCGACACTGCTCGACGACGAGCGGGGCACCCAGGACTTCACGGGCATCAGCACGCCGACGTTCACCACGCCGGACATCACCCAGAACCTCAAGCTGCAACAGCACGTCTACGCGGGCACACCCGTCCTGTACTTCATCGGCCCCCGCCATCCACACCTGTGCGACATGGTCATGCAGGGCCTGTACGCCAGAACCCACTCCAGCCCACTGGAGGCGCGCTATTGGAGCTGCGTTCCGTACCTGCTCGGTGAAGGCCAGGCCATGCAGTACGCCATCGCCCCACGCGACGGGGCGCGAAGCCGGGCCCCGTGGCACCCGCACGACGACTACCTGCGCCACGCTCTGGCCGTTACCCTGCGCGAGCGTGATGTCGTCCTCGACTTCCTCGTCCAACTGCAGACGGACCCCCACCGGATGCCGATCGAGAACGCCTCCGTGGTGTGGCCCGAGCGCTTGTCGCCCTTCGTGCCCGTGGCCACACTGCGGCTGCCGCAACAGGAGTTCGCCGACGCGGAGCAGTTCGCCCTCGCCGATCGGCTGACCTTCAACCCTTGGCACGCCCTGCCCGAGCACCGCCCACTCGGTAACCAGAACCGCGCCCGCCGCGCCGTCTACCTGCGCCTATCACACCTCAGGCAAGCGATGAACGGCACCCCGCACACGGATCCCGGCACGACAGCCGCATGACGCGCGGGCGGGCGCGATGTCCACTATTGTCGTATATAGTCCGGTAGTTTCCACGTTGTCTCTTTCCCGTACTGTCCCTTTGGAAGGGTATGGCCATGGACGCGCGCTCCTTCGCGCGATACAGCCTCGCCGGAATCCGGCTGGTGAACGGTGCGGCGGCGCTACTGGCCCCACAGGTGGTGGCCCGTCGGCTGGGGGCGGGCGAGACACAGCCGGCCCTCGCCTACGTCCTGCGCATGTTCGGTGTGCGAACAGTATTCATCGGCGCCGAACTGTTGTTCCTCCAGGACCCGGGCCGGATCGCCCGGGCCATGCGCGTCGGCACGGTCATCCATACCAGCGACGCGCTGTCGGCCGCCGCGGCCGGCCGGTGCGGCACGCTTCGGCCCCGCGTGGCGGCGGCCGCCACAGCGATCTCTACGGTGAACGTCGCCCTCACATTGGTGGCCCAGTGGCCGCGGCGGGGTCCGAACTGACCCCTTCGACCGAGTTGGCTGCCGAAAGGAACGTCCACGATGCGAAAAGGCCCTTTCCATGCCCGTTTCCGCGCGAACCCGTCGGTTCACGCCGACGGCAGTGGCGCCTGCTCGCCGTTCGTGCGCCTGCACGACCATCTG
Source organism: Streptomyces sp. NPDC102258 (assembly GCF_055584685.1). NCBI lineage: Bacteria > Bacillati > Actinomycetota > Actinomycetes > Kitasatosporales > Streptomycetaceae > Streptomyces > Streptomyces sp. NPDC102258. The sequence goes on along the minus strand of NZ_JBVJLO010000028.1, from coordinate 53,422 downwards.
GCGCTCGCCGTCGACCGCAAGGTCGGCTGGCAGGGTCTGCCCACGCCGCTCGGCCTGCTGACCCTCATGGGACTGCGCGACAACCTGCGCCGCAAGAACCTCCACGACACCAGCGGTTACCCCGCGCAGGGGGTGCCCGACATCGAGTCGCCGGCCGCACGGCACCTCACCGAGCGCACCGCCGACGGCTCCTACAACGACCTCGACAACCCGCGCATGGGCATGGCGCGCTCCCGGTTCGGCCGCAACGTCCCGCCGGATGTGACCTTTCCCGAGCCGGAGCCGCAGATCCTCACTCCGAGCCCGCGCCAGGTCAGCCGTACGCTCCTCACCCGGGACGAGTTCATTCCGGCCACGTCCGTCAACGCACTGGTCGCCGCATGGCTGCAGTTCATGATCCGCGACTGGGTCAGCCACGGACAGGGTGCCATCGACGACCCCTGGCGGATTGAACTGGAGGGCGACGACCCCTGGCCGACGCCACCGATGCTCGTGCCCCGTACCCTCCCCGACACCACCCGCGGCGACGGCGGCGACGGCCTGCCCCCGACGCACATCAACGAGAACTCGCACTGGTGGGACGCCTCCCAGCTCTACGGGATCGACCTCGCGACCCAACGGCGACTGCGCTCGGGCGTGCACGGCAAACTCAACGTTTCCCGCGACGGCAGGCTGTTCCCCGATGCCCCGGAGCTGGATCCCGCGAACACCCCCGGCTTCTGGCTGGGCCTGCTGATGATGCAACACGTGTTCATCCTGGAGCACAACGCCATCTGCGACCGGCTGCGCGGGGAGTTCCCCGCCTGGTCGGACGAACAGCTCTTCCAGCGGGCGCGCCTGATCAACGCCGCGCTCATTGCCAAGATCCACACCGTGGAGTGGACTCCCGCCGTCATCAGCCACCCGACGACGGTGGCCGCGCTCCGCGCCAACTGGTACGGCCTGCTGGGCGAACGGGCGCAACGGCTGCTCGGCCGGATCAGTGGTAGCGAGCTGTTCAGCGGCATCGTAGGCGGCAAAACCGATCACTTCGGCGTCCCGTACGCTCTCACCGAGGAGTTCGTGGCGGTCTACCGGATGCACCCCCTGGTGCCCGATGACTGGAGCTTCCGCTCGGCCGTGGACGACTCGTTGCTCCAGGAGACGGATTTCCGGCAACTGACCGGCCGGAGCGCGTACGAGGTGTTCGTCGAACACGGGCTGCCGGACCTGTTCTACTCCTTCGGCACCTCGCACCCCGGCCTGGTGACCCTGCACAACTACCCCAAGTTCCTGCAGGAGTTCCAGCGCCCGGACGGCAAGCTCATGGACCTGGCGGCCGTCGACGTGCTGCGTATTCGCGAGATGGGCGTGCCCAGGTACAACGAGTTCCGGCGCCGGCTCCACCTGGAGCCCGCCGCCGATTTCGCCGCCCTGACGGACAACCCGGTCTGGGCCGAGGAGATGCGCCGGATCTACGACGATGACATCGAACGCGTTGACCTGATGGTGGGCATGTATGCAGAGCCCCGCCCAAAAGGCTTCGCCTTCAGCGACACGGCCTTTCGGATATTCGTCCTGATGGCCTCCCGTCGGCTCAACAGCGACCGATTTCTGACCAGGGACTACACACCACAGGTGTACACGCAGACCGGCCTGGACTGGATCGAGAACAACGGTATGACCAGCGTGATGCTGCGCCATTTTCCGGAACTGCGCGCATCCATGCGGGCCGTGGACAACGCCTTTACCCCGTGGAAGACGCTCCGGTCCCCCGCATGAGACCCCGCCCTTCGGCCCGAGGTCACACGCTCGTGCCCCTGCTGACGGCCCAGCTGATCCTGGGGCTTCGGGCACGGCCCGCCGCAGGGCCGTCGTCCGTACGCCGGCCGACGTCACGACGTCGACGAATTCCGCTGCCTGGTCCGGAGACATGGCGTCAAGCCGACGTGCCCGTGACATCGTGCTCGTGGCCGAGGTTGCCTTGGTGCCTTCTACCGCCGGGCGCAGCTCCAAGCCCCCATGCCCTGCATGGCAGCCAACCTCTTGGCAGTGGTGATCTGCTCCTCCTTCGTGGCCAGGTCGGCCCGGGGGGCGTATTTCCGGCCACCGGCGGCTTTCCAGCTCGATTGGGTGAACTGCAGGCCACCGTAGTGGCCATTGCCAGTGTTGGCATGCCAATTGCCACCTGACTCGCATTGGGCGATCGCATCCCATTTGACACGGGGCTTGAAGGCGCGGATGGCCGCATGGGCGCTGGGATCGGTCAGTGCTGCCTGGTACAGGACTACGGCGCAGAGAAGGGCAAGGATGTAGCTTGCGGTTCGCCGGGTCACTTGGAGATGAGACATCAGTCTTCCTTTGCGGTCTGAACGGCCGGCCCACAGATCCGGTCGGCCTTCCTGCGGCCGTCAGGCCTTGGCGGTAGCACACACGTCCGCCTGCCGATCTCGGCTTGTTTCAGGCACGCGATCTCGACGAGTGAGCACTCCCGGGCTCAACGGGAGACCTCACTCGTGGTTCGGTGATGCCGACCTCTTCCGCGGGGACCGGCGAAGCGGGTGGCGCCCGCCGACGGAGGGGGGTATCGGAGCTACGGGGGCGGCCGGAAGAGCCAGCCGTGTCCCTGCGGCTGACGCGTTGCACATCAGCTTTTGCATGTGTAACCACGCGGAGTGGTTAGCAATTGTCATAGTCCAGTAACGCTTCGCGATGCCGGGCAGGATGTGCTCCATTTAGGTGGTGAAGGCCCTGGTAAACCGCATTTGATCGGTATCTTTTATTTCTCGCTCAGTCCACCCCGCCGGCACCGAAGTTCGCGAGAAGGGCCGGCCGGGCACAGGCCGCCCGGCGGGGGGAGAGAGGCTTAACGGTGTCTCACGCTCGTAGAACGGGGCGGCGGCCAGGTGTGGTGCTGTCCGACCGCGATCCCCGGAGGGCGCGGGTGCGCCCCCGCCGGACGGGACCGCGCGGGTGGCGTGACGGGATCGGTGGGCGTGAGGTCAGGCGGTGCGCTGAGTGGGTCCTGCGCTGCCTCGTGTAGGGCGCGCATCGATACGAATCGCGTTCAGGTCACTACTTTGCCTGCATGCCGAGTGCTCAGACGCCGATGAAGCTGCGAAACGTTCCGGGCTGGGCGGTGGGGTTGTGTCTGTTCGGGCTTGCCGCCGGTCTCTTCATGATCCTCTGGTACGGGGCCGATCCGCCGTTCCGGGCCAGGCCTTCGGCGGACGGCGAACTGCTGTTGCAGTTCGCGGCGACTGCAGATACGGCCCGCGCCATCGTGAAGGACGGAGGCGGGTCCACGCTCTTCCAGGACGGCCTCGTGCTGGACTGGCGCTGGTTCGTTCCCGGATACGGAGCGGCCCTCGCAGGGGCCTTCGGACTTGGACACCTGCTCCTTTACCGGAAGTCCACCCGCCTGTGGGCCCGACGCGCGCTCATCGTCACCCCTGTCGCGCTGGCGGCGGACTGCGTGGAGAACATCTTCCTCTGGAAGGCCCTGGACCGGATCAAGGCCGCCCCGGACGGTCCTGTACCGCCCTGGGTCGGCGTCTTGCGGCCGGCCGCGGAGCGTGATCTGGAGCGGGACCTGCAGTGGGCGACCTACTTCGCCCAAGTGAAGTGGGCGCTCGTCATCCCGCTGGTGGCAGCGGCCGCGCTGATCGTCGTCACCCTCTACTGCCGTCGTGTGCAGGACCCCTCCTCCTTGGAGACCGCGGGGGAGGACCATCCCCGTCCCGTCGTCGCCCACACCAATCGGCCCGTCGGCGAGACGGAAGACCGGCGGAGCCACCCCGACGTGATCCTTCCGCCCGCGGCGCCCCACGACTGGGATCCCCTGCCCGAGTGGACCGCCCCCGACCCGGCACAACCACACCAGGCCCAGTGTCAGGACCCCGACGACAACACGGTCACCCGTTGGCGCACGCGTGCGTACCAACCGCCAGGTCGAAAGCCTGCGGAGCTCGGCTTCTGCGTTTCCGGCGGCGGTATCCGGTCGGCCTCGATCACCCTGGGCGCGCTGCAGGCGCTACGCGGGCAACTGCTCGAGGCGGACTATCTGGTGTCGGTGTCCGGAGGCGGTTACACAGCCGGAGCCCTCCAGCTGGCCCTGACCGATGCCCGGCTCAACGACGCGCACGGGAACCCTTCGGTGCGGCCAGGCCTTGCGACACCCGCCGACGCGTTCGCGCCGGGCAGCCCGGAGGAGGACCACATCCGCCGCCACGCCAAGTACCTGGCTGACACGCCCAAGGAGAGGATGCGCGCCGCGGGGGCAGTGCTGCGGGGGTTGGCCGTTTCCTTCGGCATGCTGGCGCTGGTCTTCGCCGTGGCAGGACAGTTCCTGAACGTGTTCTACTCGCACCTTCCGCTGACCGACCTGCACCGCTTCATGCCGCAGGCGAAGGCATCACCGGCGTGTGAGGTACCGGACGTCTCGAAGTGTCCCGGGCCCCCAGAGGTATTCCTGCCGTCCTTCGAGTTGTATCCGCACGCCTGGCACCCCGTTCTCGCCCTGTTCGGCCTGGCAGGTCTGCTGTCCGTGGGAGCCGCCTTCGTAGGGGCGCGGGACATGAAGTCCCGCCCCGCCTGGCTGCGCGGCATCGTGAACACGATCGTGGCAATGGCCTTGGCGGTCGCCGTCATCTCCATCGTCCTTCCGGCGGTGATCTGGTTCTTCGCCTGGCTCGCGCACGAGCAGGGGGTGGTGTACAACGACGGAAGGGGGCTGTCGCTGCTCGCCGCGCTCACGGCGGCGGCGACTGCGGTCGGCACCTGGTTCACCGTCGTCCACAAGACGGTGAAGGAGCTGAAGCCGGACGGGGAGAAGCCGGGCCTGTTCGGCAAGGGTGGTCCGTCCCTCGTGGTTCAGGTCGGCGCCGGCTGGGTGAAAATGCTGGTGTGCTGGCTGGTGCTGCTCCTGGTCGCGTTTTTCTACCTCGCCCTCATGTCCTGGTCCGCCGTTTACGCCGATAGTTGGGACACCTGGTGGAAGGCCGGAATCCCGCTCGCCCTGATCGTGCTGTCGTTCGTGATCGACCAGACCACCTTCAGCCTGCACCCCTTCTACCGACAACGCCTGGCAGGTGCCTTCGCCGTCCGGCGCGCGGTGTTGAAGGACGGCTCGGTGGGCGCCCTGCCGTACGACTACAACCACGAGCCGACTCCGCTGGACCCCTACGCGCAGCGGGTGCAGGGCTTCCCCCAGGTCATCTTCGCCGCCACGGCTGCCATCTCGCTGCGCAACCGCACCGCCCCCGGGCGCCCCGCCGTGCCCTTCACCTTCGCCTCCGACTACTGCGGTGGCCCCGACACGGGCTGGGTCCGCACCGACACCCTGCAGAACACGGCCCCCGCGCTGATCGGACGTGACCTGACCGTGCAGTCCGCCGTCGCCGTGTCAGGAGCGGCCTTCGCCTCCGCGATGGGCACTCAGACGATGTTCATGGAGCGGTTGCTCGCCCTGTCCAACGTGCGGCTGGGCACCTGGATCCCCAACCCGCTCTATCTCGCTGAACTGGCGAAGTACGGGCCCTGCCGGCTCATGCCGCGGCTGCCACGGGTACGGCGGCTGCGGTACCAACTCCAGGAACTGGTGGGCTGGTACTCGGACACCACTCCCTTGCTGCTGTGCACGGACGGCGGGCACTTCGACAATCTCGGTCTGGTCGAAACGCTCCGGCTCCGCTGCCGGACGATCTACGTCATCGACTCCTCAGGGGACACGCCGCCGCTGGCCACCACCCTCGCGCAGGCGGTCACGCTCGCCTACGAAGACCTCGGAGTGAAGATCACCTTCAAGGACGAGGGGCAGAACCTGCTGGACCTGGTACCCGGCAGCGCCGAGCCCCTCCCGCCCGAGACGCCGATGGCCGCGCTGAACGCCCGGTTCTCCGCCACCAGCGTGGTGCGCGGCACGATCGAGTATCCCGAGCCGGTCGAGTTCTCGCCCGGCACACCGGCCGACACAAAGGGGACGATCATCTTCGTGAAGGCCAGTCTGACCCCCGACATGCCGTACGAGCTGCTCAGTTACGCCCTCAGGGAGAAGGCCTTTCCCCGCCAGGCCACCTTCGACCAGTGGTTCGACCATGCCCAGTTCGACGCCTACCGGGAGCTCGGGCACCACATCGGCACCAAGGCCGGGGACAGTGCGTCCTGACAGACGACATCGGAACGCCCTTGCTTGGCGAGCCCTGGGCGCGGGGGATTCACCACAGGTCGGCCGAAGCGGGCTACGGCGGATCGTGCCCGGAATGCGGGCCCGCCGGCCCTCAACGCGGTGAATTCCACGGACGTCCGCGGGGTGACCTGGTTGCGCCGACGTCCGTAGCCGGGAGCCCCCTGGGTGATGAGCTCGGCGGATGGGTCGGCGTGGCTGCTTGCCCCGATGCGGGTGCCGGGCGTGTCATGTGTCCCGTCCGTGAACGCCCGGCCGCGCGCGGTAGGAAGCCCCGCAGCTCCCTCGCCTGGTAGCGGCTACGAGCATCGCCTTCCGCACACCCGGCGCGGGCGTGGGTTTCGCCGCGTTCGGACCGCCGGGCACGTCGAGGACGGCGGGATGGACATACGGTGCCGACGGTGAGGGAACCATGGTCAAATTTCCCGCGCGCCGCTCCCTGCTCGCGGCCGGGACCGGCGGATCACTCGCGGCCGTAGCCGTGGCCTTACTGCCACGGGGCCGCCCCAGGGCGCCGGGACCGGCGCCGTCCTCCACCCAGCCCGCAGCATCCGCCTCCGGGACCGGCTCGTTGCGCACCGACCTGACCCTGCGTAGCCGGCTGCTCGGCCGGGACGTCCCGTACAGCCTCTACCTGCCCCCCGGGGTGAGCTCCGTACCCCGGCGAGGCGGGCAGGACGGCGGGATCCCGGTCCTGTTCCTGCTGCACGGAGACCTGCGCACCGCCTTCGCGGCCGGCGGAGTGAACACCGAGGCAGTCCTTCGGCCGGGCATCCACGGCTGGTCCTACTGGAGCGCCGCGGCGGAGCCGATGCTGGACTTCCTGGGGCGGGAGTTCTCCTGACGCCGGACAGAGGCTGTTTCTCCAGGCCCGTTCGGGTTCCGTGATGGTCGACCTGGCAAGCCACTACCTCTGGTGAGAACGCCACTGGCTGATCAAGGCGGTGCGCCCAGCTGTTCCCCGGCACCGGCGGGGTCGGTGGCCAGAAGGGCGGAGGCGGGGCGCCCCGGGTGGGGTGGCGTCGCCGGTGGCTGGGGCTTTGGCCACCGGCGACGGCACAACCGAACCGAATGGGATTCCGGGCACGGCCGTGCGAAGACCTTCCTCGCCTGCCAATCAGGTCGCTGCGGCCGGCCGGGGAGGGTGCTGTCGAGCTTGGATGCTGATGGTGTTCAGAAGGTGATGGTCCGTCCCTCGCTCTCGGCTTGTCGCGCGGTGTAGGCGACGCCGTGGACCTTGATGCCGTCCGGGTTGAGGAGGCTGATCGTGCCGCCCTGGTCGCCGAGGTGGAATCCGTTGTCACTCGGGACGGTGAGGGTGGTGCCGGGCTGGAGCGTCTTGGCGGGGAGCGGGAGGGTTTGCTGGTTGCGGTCGGTGAGCTGCCATCCTTGGAGATTGACCGGCGCCGGGGAGGCGTTCAGTACGGTGACGGCTTCGGATGCGGGTCCTGAGGGGTTGACCAGTGCGGCCATGATCCGCAGGGGTTCGTCGCGGTCGCGGGAGCGGGGTGGTGCGCTGTCGAGGGGGTGGCCGGTCTTGTCGTCGGTGTGCCAGGCCTGGGACTGGAAGGCCAGGAAGATCGCCACCCAGCGGTTTTCGGCGGGTAGGTGCACGAACAAGGCGCCGTCCTGCCAGACGCCGTTGTCGGTGCGGAAGCGGCCGCTGTTGCCCTGATTCATGTGGATGTCGTGTACGCCGTTGCCTGGCCGGAAGCCGAACACCTTGTCGGCGATGTTCGCCTCGGGGCCGAACCGTTGCCCGAAGACGTAGAGGGCGGCCGTGGGGTCGGCGATGGCACGCTGCACGTAGTGGTCGAGCAGGTCGGCCAGGTCATTGTCGGCGCCCTCGACATCGGGCGGGATCAGTCGCATCGCGGCGGGGTCGAACAGGTTACCGCGGATGAAGTCCACGGCGGCCTTGCCCGCTTGTGACGCCAGGGTCGTCCATCCGCTGCCGGCCGCCGGGAGCAGCTCGGTCACGGGGTGGCGGAAATCGTCGTCGGCCAGGTACAGCAGCTCGGAGGGCGCCTGCTGTGACTCCACGTTGACAGCGGCCCGGTAGTGGGTGCCGGCGTTGTCGGTGAGGTGGATCTGGTAGTGCGGGGTATCACTGGATCCCTCCCGGCGCCGGTCGACGGCGCGGGCGGCCAGGACACCGTATCCCTTGAGCGGCATGGGTCATCCTCTGGATTCCGGTGGGAGAGCGGCACGGCCGGGCTGTGGGCGTGTCGATGGAACAGGCATGGTGCGGGCCGTCGAGGACGTCGGCCAGATCAGCCGGTGTCGGTCGGAGCCTTGCGCTTTGCCGTGTACACGGCCTGATCCTCGGGCCCGAAGCGGCCATCGGGCAGTTGCGGGCTCTCCAGAGTCCGGGCGCCGGTGACCGTCATTTCCCACCCTCGTCGCGCGTGGGGCAGCCCTGACGACTGCCTGTCTTCCTCGCCGTTATCCCCCGACCATGCCCCGGAGGGACACTGAATCGTCGAATGTTCACCCGCCTTGCCCTGTGGCCCACCTCGCGCTGGGACGGGGCGACTCGGCCGCACTGATACAGGTCATCCGGACGGCGAGCCGGTCCGCAGCGCACGCGTCGAGGCCGGCGGTGAGCAGTCGGCCACGGCTCATCCGGGGCCACGCGGGCCGCGTCGCCTGGCTCCACGGTGTTCCGCATGCGACTGTGGCCTCGCCCCTGCGCTCCTACGAACGGGCAGGCACGGTAGGCCTTGCGCAGCATCACCACCTGCTGGGCCATGAGACGCGTCGCTGACGGCGGAAGCCGGTGTTGGGGGCCGGGCCCGGTCGCCACGGCTTGGGAACGGGCGGCCTCAGGGCCGGGCAGGTCCCACCTCGCCGGGCTGCGGCGCCCTGCTGACAAGCGTAGATTTAATGGTGCGCCCGGCTGGAGGGAGACGATCCCATGGACACAGCCATCCGCATCGAGGTACTGCCCGCGCGATTGGGCGACTGTTTGCTCGTGGAGTGCGCGCGGGGGAGCGGGCCGCCTTGGCGCATGCTCGTCGACGGCGGCCCTCCGGGCACCTGGCCCCGGCTCGAAAAGAGGCTGAGCCGGTTCGAACCCGACGAGCGGCACCTCGATGTCGCCGTGGTGACCCACATCGACAGTGACCACATAGGCGGCATGCTCGCGTTCCTGCGGAGCGAGTACGCCCAAGACGTCGGTGACTACTGGTTCAACGGCCCTCCGCACCTGCCCTCAGAGGGCCGCGTGGAGCAGCGCAGCGTCGCCGAGGGGCAGAGCCTGGTGGCGGCGCTGCTCGGGGAATCCGTCGGTCCCGTACTGCCGTGGAACCGGGCATTCGGCGGCGGTCCCATCGACACCGGGGACGAGTTCGGGTTCATCGAGGTGCCGGTCCAGGACGGGCCGCAGATCACCGTGCTCTCGCCGACCTACGAGCGCCTGGCCATCCTGGAGCGCGCGTGGTCCGAAACCATCGACCAGGCCCGGCGCGGCTGGCTGAGTGACGTAAGGCCCGACATCCCGGAGCCCCTCGGCGATCTGGCCGCCGTTGCCGCCCAGCAGACCGCCGACGACACGACAGCTCCGAACGGGAGCAGCATCGCGCTGCTGATCGAACACCGTGGCGCCCGCGCCGTGCTCGGGGCGGACGCGTTCGGCACCGTGCTCGGGGACGGGCTGAAAGGGGTGGCCGCCCACCGCGGCCTGCGGACCCTGGACGTGGACGCCTTCAAACTTCCGCACCATGGCAGCCGGCGGAACGTGACCCGGACACTGCTCGAAGCCGCCCCCGCCCGGCACTACCTCGTGTCCACCAACGGCGACACCTACCACCATCCCGATGACGAGGCACTCGCCCGCGTCGTGCTGACCGCACCGGACGGCCCGACGCTGTGGTTCAACTACCACACGCAGCGCACCGCCCGATGGGCCGATCCGGAGCTGTGCGAGCGATACGGCTACTCCGCGAGCTTCCCCGTGGAACCGGAGACCGGCACGGTACTTGAACTACCGGCGACGGAGTGATGCTCCCCCGGGACCGCGGGACCTCGCTGCCGAACTCAAGGCAGCCTCGGCCGGTCGCCGGGCCGGGCGGTGTCGGTCGCGGCCACGTCCGCCTCGGTGTTCGGCATGCGGGTGAGCAGCCTCTGGAGGTGGCGGGCGCGCCGATGACGAGGGTGGCCAGGGCGGCGCAGCGGCCGCCGCTCTCGGCCGCCGTCTGTTCCACTCGACCACCGGCTCCAGCGACCGTTGGTGGGAAAGGCCGTCGACGCGGTCGCACTCGGCGAGGGTCCCGCCCAGCAGGACGAAGTCCGGATCATGCTCGCGCAGCGTCTTGAGCAGGCCAGGGGCTCGTTCGGCGAGCAGGCCGGCCCCACTGGGGACGTACGCGTGGACGGTACCGACGAATATCCCCAACCCGGCCACGATCGGGGCGAGGTGTCGTGGCGGCGCAGGCAGACCAGAGCGACAAGCGCAGGCTGATGCGGCGGGTGCTTGCAGCGGTGGTCACCCTCGCGGGTGACGATGAGCATGGTGACCCACTCGACCAGGGCGTGAGGGAGGTCGAGTGCGGCAGGATAGGGAACCAACGGAGCACCTGTGCCGGTGGGGTGAGACGACGACCCCTCCCTCGACAGCACGGGGGCGCGCTTCGTACGAGGAAGCCCACCCGCCATCCTCGCCTGGACCCAGAGCGGCGCGGCCGAGCGAGGCTCGAACGAGCTGAGCCCGGGGGATCTCAAGGCCATGCAGCAGCCCTGACCGACGCCTCCGGACGCCCACCGACCAGCCGTCCGTGGGCGTCCCCGCAGGAACCCTGACCGCAGCCGCCGAGACCAACGCCGCCCTGAAGCTGCTGATCGCCCTCGTCGGCATCCATGCGCTCTACCCTCACCAGGACTACCAGGTCCGCCGCTATCCCGGCTGGCACCGCCACATCACCCTCGCCATGGCCGCCCGCGCCTGCCTCACCCTCCCCGAAATCCGGCGCCTGATCTCCCGCCTCACACACCGCCGCCCCGCCTCCACCAGCCACGTCCTGCACTGGTCACACTGGCGCCGACAACGACAGTTCCAAGCCCGCTTCAGCCACTACAAAAAACGCGGCCACACACCACCCGAAACTGCCCAACACTCAGGCCAAAGACCGTTGGAGTACTAGAGCGGGACCGCCCGCGATGATCCCGGAAGCCTTCACTAGGCTCCACCACCATGACCGGCGATTTCGGTTTCACCTGCTCGTGCTGCGGGGCCCACCACCCTGAACTGCCAACGAACTACACGGCCGAGGCTCCAGCCGTGTGGGATCCGGCTTTCGCCAACGCTGATGACTGCCTGCTGTCCGCGGACCAGTGCGTGGTCCGCGGACAGCACTACTTCGTCAAGGGCATGGTTGAAATACCGGTCCTAGATAGTGACGAGGTGTTCTCCTGGGGCGTCTGGGTCTCGCTGAGCCGCGCGAGCTTCTCCAGAGCTGCGGACCTCTGGGACGCCCCCGGCCGCGAGGCTGAGAAGCCGTACTTCGGCTGGCTCACCACCGACCTGCCGGTCTACCCGACCACTCTCAATCTGAAGACGTACGTGCACACCCGCCCGGTCGGTGAGCGCCCCTTCGTCGAGCTTGAGCCCACCGATCATCCTCTTGCCGTCGAACAGCGCACGGGAATCACACTGGACCGCGTGCGGGAGATTGCGGCGGTCGTACTCCACGCCGGTGCGGGTGGCGAGCAGTGGTGACGGCCGGTCATCCGGTATCGCCTGCCCCGGCCAGCCCCGCCGGTCTCAGCCGCAGAGCCCGGAGCTTCGTCGAGGCACACGGCATCCGCGTCCCCCCGCAGGACCTCCGGCGACACCGCGAGGTGTGGATCGCGGACGGGATCCCCGCCGCGGAAGCCGACCGGGCTGCCGCCTTCCAGGACCGCTGGGGCGGTCTCGCCCTCCCCCCCCGGCGCCGTTCTACGAGGGTGGCCCGCGCACCCTGAAGGCCGCCTGCCCCCAAGAGTCGGCCGAAGCGGGCTGGTCGTTCGATGCCGGGGGCTGCCGGGTGTCCATGGCCTACGGATTCATGATCGGCTCCGACGGGGCGTTCGGGATCGACGCCGACCACTGGACGCCCCTGCATGCCAGTACGGACGGATGGTGGAGTCCTTGGCGCTCGCCGCCCATGCCCGCCGCTGGGCTGAGACCGTCACACGGATCACGGGGGAAGCCGTCGAGTCGCTAGACCTTGGCGATTGGGGTCTGAATGGCGGCTGACACGCGGGTGGAAGAGGGTGCTGTCAGTGGGTGCTGGCAAGGTGCGTGCATGACGGATGGCGAGAGCGCCCGCATGACGCGGGTCTTGAGCGGGTTGCCCACAGTGGCTCGCGAACTGCTGTGGGCGACGGACTGGGCTTCCCACCGGCACGCCTATGGTTCCGGCGAGGACATACCAGTCTCCCTGTGTTCCCTCGTGGACGAAGATCCCGAGGTGCGGTCCGAGGCGTTGGCCGCGTTGGACATGGGCGTGCTGCATCAGGGCTCGCTGTACACGGTCACAGCGCCGGCGGCGCTGTTCGTCGCCGCGATCCTCGACCATCCCATGAGCCTCGCCGAGCACGAGGGGCACTTCCCCTGGGACGACGGTCCACCACGCAGCTTGCGGGCCGCGCTGCTCGGCTGGCTGGCTCAGGTGGCTGAGTCAGCCGCCTACGGGGAGGATCCGACGCGGGACCGAGCCCACTGGGAATGGCAACCCTGGCACGAGGACACGCGAGACGAGCGCGACTCCGACGAATCCGCCGCACTGCAAGCGTGCCGCGACATCCGCCCCGCCCTGTACGACGCCGTCGAGCCGTTCCTTTCCTCTCCCGACCCCCACGTCTGCGAGGCCGCACTCGGCGCCGCGGTGCCGCTCCTGTCCGCCCCGGTCCTTGCCGACCGGATACCGCGCGCCGCCGCGCTGCTGCGGGCCCGGCTGGGCGCCATGACGGGCCGGCGGGAGCGAGCCGCCGTGGCGCGGGCGCTGAGTCTTTGGGGGATGGACACCTGCGACCTGCTCACCGACACCGACCCGGCCGTGCGGGTCTGCGCCGCGCTCGGTCCCGTCCGAGTCGATCGGCCACGCGCTCTCGCCGTGCTCCTCGACGCGCTGAGGGACCCCCGCGCGACAGACGGATGGTTCCCCGAGCCGCTGTACGGGGTCACCGGATGGTTCCGGTTCACCGTGCTGAGATCCGCCCTTGACCTGGCCGCATCGTTCGAGGAAGTGGCACCGGTGGCCATCGCCATGGTGGCCGCCAGCAACCGGTCCGTCGTCGACAACGAACGCGGGCCGATCCTGTTCAGAGCCTTTCCCGGTGGCTACGACCCGGCCCCCCGCTCACCTCCGCCCAACGCGCCCTGCTGTGGGCGTTCGTGGACACGGACGAGGCGGCGGGCAGCATCCGCGGCAACTGGTTGTGGTTCCGCGCGGCAGGGTTGCCAGAGAACCGGGAGGGCATCGCTGCGTTGCTGTGATGCGGCCCGCCACCGCAACCTGAACCCATCACGTTCCCCGCCCGGAGGCCGAGCATCGCAGTTGCCCCAACCGAACGGGATTGACGGTTCGCCCCGCTACCGTGACCGACGGGTGGCGATCAAGCTGTCAGTGTCTTTCTCTAGGCTCAGCTCATGAGAAAAGACCTGGTCCACGATGCATGGGACCGCATCGACGAGTGGCTGCGCAAGAACGCGCCTTGCACCTTCGCCACGCTCGGGCCGCCCGCGGGACATGAGGAGCTAGCAACAGCACAGGAAGAACTGGGCGTCACCTTCCCTCCCGATCTGGTCGCGTCACTGCTCCGGCACAACGGGGCTCTGGACGGCGCGGAAGCCTTCCGGTTCAGCACGTACGACCGGCTGCTCTCGGTGAGCGAGATCGTCGGGGACACCAGGTTCATGCGCAGCATCGCCGAGGACCTGGACGAGGAAGAGGCCGAGCACTACTGGATCGACGCCTACCTGAAGTTCGGTTCCTACGGGGCGACGGCCGACGGCCTCACGATCGACTGCCGCCGGGGGCAGGACTCCTACGGTGCGATCGGACGCTTCTTCGATGAGACCGGTACCGACTTCGGGCGGGCCGACTCGCTCGGCGCGTATCTGGCAGAGCTGGCCGACCAACTTGAAAGCGGCCGGGACGGGGGTGCCATCACGTTCAACGGCCGGCTGCTCTGGCAATGGGCCGGTCCTCCCGGACCGGACTGGGGCAGCGCCGACGATCCCCTTCCCCGACCGGACGAGCAGTTGCCGGAGCTGGGCCTGTCCTGCAGCCCCACCGATGTCCTTCATGTCGGCCTCCTCTACGGGCTTCAGGAACTCGGTGCGCTGCTCGCGGTCCTGCCTCGTGAGCAAGTGGCCAAGGCCGCGCGGACGCAGCTCCGCAGAGTGGCCGTGGAAACGGGCCTGAACAAGTACCCAGAGGTCAGGTCGGCCCTGGACGCGCTGGACCGGGGCGAAGCCCCACCACGTCCGGAACAGACCAACCCGCTGGCCCTGCGACTGCGCACGGTAATCGTGCAGGCGAACGCCCACCGGGACTCTCCTCGCAGGTGGGCCGCAGAGAAGATGGTGCACGGGATCTGGGGCTCGCCCTACAGGTCCGTGTGCGAGAGCGTGAGCATCCGCGGCCACCTCACTGTCGACTGGCGTACGGATCTGCACGCGGACCTGGGCAGTCCGCCGCTGCCATCGATACCTGATGATCGCTTCTGGGGGACCCTGGCCAATCCCGCCATCGACTCCACCTGGCATGCGGCCCGCTACGCCCAAGATCAGGGCTGACCCCGGTGCTCCGGTTCGACTGAAGTGCTCCAGTGGGCGGGGGCCGCCAGAAGGAGCGCTCCATCACATCCAGCCGCAATTCACCCGCCTGGACGAAGGACGGCCCGCACCTGGTGCGGAGGCGGGGGCCGGCCGGATTTCCGGCGGGGGCGGGGAGCGGCGGTTCACAGGCAGTCGGCCACCTCAAAGCTCTGACGGGCGTTCGCCCTGGCCGCGCACCGCTCGCAGACTTCAAGCTGTCCAGGGATCCGCTGTTCATTGACAAGGTCCGTAATGTCGTCGGCCTCTATCTCGACCCCTCGCGGAGCGGATCCGCTCCGCTCCCACGCGAGCTTGCCGCATCGACTTCCAGCACACCGGCGGAGCACTGGCCGATGTCGACGACACCGCCACCGCGTTCTGGGGCAGGACCGCCCAGTGGAGCATCCCGCTGAACGTGATGTGGGAGGAGACCACCGCCGACGAGAGCTGCAGGACGTGGGCCCGCGACATGTTGCGGGTACTGGCCGCGCACACCGTCGGGCTCTACAACGTCGAACTGCGGCCGGGCCTCCCAGAGACCGAGAGCGAGACACGGGCGGCCTACGGCGGCAACCTGACTCGACTCCGGGCGCTTCAACACCGCTACGACACCACGGGAGTACTCGCGCCGCTGCTCTCGTGACCTATGTCCGTTTTGGTGAGCCCAAAGGGCCTTTCAGGTGGCCTCCGGGGGCGGCCGTGACACGGCCTCCCGGGCGCCGGGGGTCTGTACCGACAGTGATCATAGTGCTGGGTTCGGCCGGAGTAGTCCCGAGCCCTTCCGCCCGGCGATAGCCTGGTGAGAACCGCCAGTTACACGCCCTGGAGCCCTGGATGAGCGAACAGCCGGCCCCCGCCGACACCACCCGGCAGCAGCTGGAGCCCGCGGCCGCCGACGCGGTCCGCGCGTACGCGGCTCGGACCCGCGAGAACGCCGACCAGTTCGCCGCCGTGCTGGAGGACATCGCCGCCAACGGCCTGCCGTCGGTGGAGGACTGCACGCCGTGGGAGGAGTTGCGCGAGGCCCACCTGGCCCGGCTTGCAGCCCAGCGTCCGGCCGTCGCCTGATGGCTCCGCAGCGCAGCCCGCGCCGCGCCCGGATAGCCTTCTCCGACTCCGCAGCGAAGCAGCTGGAGAACATCACCAGTGAGGCGGAGGTGCACGCCCTGGACCGCGCCCTGGTCGTCGTCTCCGTCGACCCCGACGTCGGCGAGGGACTCCCCGGCGACACCGCCAGCCCCCAGCTGCGTCAGTACACCGACGACACAGAGCGCGTCCGGCTCCTGTACTGGGTCACGGCGCTGCGCACCGTGGTCGTCATCGCCTACATCGAGGTCTGACCCGCGCGGAGCACGGTCGCCTGGGCCGGGCACTCCACCACCAGACGCGGCCCGCCGAGGTCACGGTGGACGGAGAGCTCCTGGACGATCGACGACGGTGGCTCCTTCGCCGCGGAGGGCCGGAGCAGGACTCCGGCCCGGGCGCGGCCTGGCTCGCGTACCTGTGCCCCGCGCACACCTTGCATTTCGACGGGTGACCCGGCACCGCGGACCACCCGGACACCATGAGGCGCTGCCCGGCGGTGGTGGGGGACAGCTTCGACATCCTCGCCTTACCGGATGCTCGACACCCTGATCACCCACCTGTACCGGGGCCAGCAGTGACCTACGAGACCGACCTTGCCGCTGCCAAGCGCACCCGTAGCGCATGGGGCTGCCCGTGCGGCGCTGACAATCCCCCGCTCTACGACGCCTGCCACGACTGCCAGCGCCCCTCCTGGACATGTGCCTGCTGCGGCACCGTGAACTCCGATGCCCGGAGCCAGTGCCAGGAGTGTGAGAACAATATCCCCGGCGAGCTCCTCGGAGATCGTGACGAAGGCTTCGAGATGACGTGGGGGGGAGTTCGTCGCCCTGAGAGTCGGCCCGCGCCGGCTCGGAGGCCGCTACGACCACGGATACGCGGACAGCGAGTACGAGGTCCTCGCCATCGACCGCGGCGCGCGCGAGAGCTGGCCGTCATGGCAGATTACCGTGCGCGGCACGGACGGCCAGGTACGCGAACACTGCACCGGCTGGGACTCCCGCCACGATCGAGTCGTTGCCCAGCCGCCGAACACCTCACAGCGCCGCCAGACACGGTAGACGCAAGGACAAGGTTGAGCGGACGGCCAGCGGCCTCGTGGCCCCGTTGCCAACGTGGAGCCGAAAGCAGCCCCTTCACGGTCTGAGGTTTCCACGCCCGCGCAGGGTTTGGAGCCGGAGATCGTGGCCGAGCACCCCGAACCCCGGGCGGACGTCCGCTGAGCGCGGCGGCTTCCCCGGAGTGCTCGCCCATACCTCATAACCGCCCCAGGCAATACGACAAGATCTGGCAGCGACTTCTAGCGGATACGCCCCTTCCCCAAATCGGCAACGTGTTTGAGGATCATGGGCGGTCCGGAAGCATTTCATCCGCTTCTATGGCCAGGCGCCCCTACCCGATGAGGACTCATGCTCTCCCGACACGACACTCTCTCGTTCGCCCCGATATGGAGATCCGTCCGGACAACGAGCGGGGGAGCGCTGGTCTCTTGAGGTTCCGGATCGGCCGTCCCGACAATCCGCCCGCCCACCAGCCCACGGAGGAACCGGCAGACCTGTCCGCCCCCGCCGGGTCGCGGCCCCCGGCCGTCGAAGCGCCTTTGTCGGAGTACGAGATACACCTGATCAAGGCTTCGGCAGCGGCGGTCGCCCCCGTGGCCGAAGAGATGACGGTCTACTTCTACGCCATCCTGTTCGCCCGCTATCCGCAAGTGCGTCCGATGTTCCCGCCGGGGATGGACGTCCAGCGCGGTCGCCTCCTGCGCGCGCTCCTGCACATCGTGGACGTGGTCGACGACCCCGCGAACCTGGTCCGCTTCTGCGGGCACCTCGGCCGCGACCACCGTAAGTTCGGCACTCTCGCCGCGCACTTCCCGGCGGTCGGCGAGTGCCTCCTGGCTTCTCTCGCCCGCTACGCGGGCCCGGCCTGGACGCAGGACATCGCCGACGCGTGGACGAAGGCGTACGGCGTGGTCTCCCAGGTCATGATCGCGGCCGCCGAGGAGGATGCGGCGGTGCGGCCCGCCGTCTGGCCCGCCACCGTGGTGCACCACCTCCCGCGCGGCCACGGCATCGCCGAGGTCACCGTGCGTCCCCACCTGCCCTACGCGTACCAGGCCGGGCAGTACGTGAGCATGGAGACGCCGTGGTGGCCGAAGCTGTGGCGCTACTACTCCCCCGCCAACGCGCCCCGCGCCGACGGCACGCTCACCTTCCACGTCCGCGCGGTGCCCGGCGGCTCGGTCAGCGAAGCGCTGGTCCACCGGGCCGCGGTGGGTGACGTCCTGCGGCTGGGCCCCCCGATGGGCGACATGGTCCTGGACGCGGCCGTGCACAAGGACCTGCTCTGCGTCGCCGGCGGTACGGGGCTCGCCCCGATCCGCGCCCTCATCGAGGAGGTCGCCCGTCGCGGGGGACGCCACCAGGTGGACCTGTTCCTCGGCGCCCGCACCGGCGACGAACTGTACGGGGTGGACGACATGCTCCGGATGGTCCAGCGGCACCACTGGCTGACCCTTCGGGGCGCGGTCTCCCACGAGCACATCCCCGGCCTGCGGGGATCACTGCCGCAGGTGCTGGCCGAGTACGGGCCCTGGTACCAGCACGACGCGTTCCTCAGCGGACCGGCGGCAATGGTCGCATCCGCCAGCGAAACGCTGACCCGCCACGGTACGTTGCCCGACCGCATCCATCACGACCCGTTCGAGACCCCTGTCCTGTCCGCCCGCTGAACCGGATCCCCGTTCATTTCCCCAGGAGCAGCCCACGTGATCTTCCCCCCACCGTCGTCCGGTTCGGCCGGTGAGCACCGGTTGCAGCAGCATCTGGGTACGGCCGAGCGCGCCGCCCGCTTCTACGACCAGCAGGTGCGTTCCCACCTGACGGACGAGATGAGAGAGTTCATCGGCAGTCAGAGCATGGTGTTCCTGGCGACCGCCGACTCACACGGCGAGTGCGACGCCAGTTTCCGCGCCGGTCCCCCGGGCTTCGTCCACGTCATCGACTACCGGACGCTCGTCTACCCCGAGTTCCGCGGGAACGGTGTCCTCGCCAGCGCCGGCAACATGAGCGAGAACCCGCACCTGGGCATGCTCTTCGTGGACTTCACCCACCACCATGTGGGTCTGCACGTCAACGGCGTCGCCCGGCTCTACGACGACGCGGAGCTGCGCCGTTTCCATCCCGGCCTGCCCACCGACGTCGCGCCGGGGCGGGGCCCCCAGCTGTGGGTCCACGTCACGGTCCAGGAGGCGTACATCCACTGCTCGAAGTACATACCCCACCTGGAACCGGCTCCGCGGCCCTCCAGCCACGATCCGGCGCGGCCCAAGGACGCGGACTACTTCACCAAGCGCCGTACCGCGGTGTGGTCGGGACTTTCCTGACGCGGCACGCACCGGCGCATGTGCACGGGTGTGAGGGGCACGAGCGCGCTGTGACATCGCCTCTGAGCAGCGAAGGGCGCCGCGGGCGGGCCCCCGCCGCGGCCGCCCTGGCGCGCGTCCGTGGCGCGTTGCGCGGTACGGCCGTACGGCTCTGGCACGACAACGTCGCGGACTCCGCGGCGGCCCTCACCTATTACGGCCTGCTCGCGCTGCTGCCCGCGCTGGTGGTCGCCGTCTCCCTGGTGGGGCTGCTCAGGGATGCTCCAGACGCGCTGAGCGGCCTGTCGGCGGCGCACACCTCGGTGTGGACCCTGGCGATGGGCGGCGTGGTGAGCGCGGTGTGGTCGGCTTGCAGTTACCTCGCCGTGTTCCGCCGGGCCCTGCACACGATGCACCGGGTCCCCGACACGCGGCCGCCGCTGCGGGCGGCGCACATGCTGGTCCTCACTTCCTCCCTGCTCCTGCTCATGGCGGGCGCGGTGGGGCTGGTCGCGTCCGGTCCGCTGGCCCGGCGGCTCGCCGGGGCCGCCGGGGTGGGCGTGGGGAGCCTGACGGTACTGCGCTGGCCGGTCCTGCTCGCCGTCGTGACGCTGCTGATCCTGATCCTCCTCCGTACCGGACCGGCCGGCACCCGCGGCACCCGGCGCGGGCTGCCGGGCGGTGTCCTGGCGGCGGCCCTGTGGCTCGGCGCGTCGCTGGTCTTCACCCTCTACACGCAGCTGAACACCTATGGCCGCCCGTACGGCTCGCTGGACGGTGTGATCGTCTTCGTGGTGTGGCTGTGGTTCGCGCACCTCGCGCTGCTGACGGGCGCCCAGTTCAACAGGGAGCTGGCGCGGGCCACCACGGACTGACGGCCTTGCTGCGCGGCGCCATGAGCCTGCCCGACCGGGCGACGGAGATCATGCGCCGGTACTACTGACGGGCCCGATCGGCTGCGTCAGCGGCCGGGGGCGCGGTCGACGACCAGGCGGACGGCGGCCGTCGTGAGGTCCGGATCGTGGAGCTGGACGTAGTGGTCGCTGCCCGTGGCGAGCCGGTGCGGGGTCTGCGGCGCCAGCGACTGCTGGGCCTTGGGCCAGGCCGCCTCCAGCCGGGCCAGGAGTTCCTTGCGCATCGAGGCGGGCGCCGCGAAGGGCTCGGTCTTGCTGAGGACCGCGAGCGGGACGTCGGGCAGCGGGCCGGCCCGGTCGACCACCGTCACCGCCCCGTCGATGTCGACCTGCTCGAACGCCGGATCGCCGGATCGCCGTCGAAGGGGGTGCCCGGGTGGCGCACCGCGTCCACGTACTCGGACCAGGCGGCGCCGAGGTCCCGCTTCAGCGCCGGGGCGAGCGCGTCGACGAGGACGAGGCCGCGGGTCCGGTCCGGGTGCTGCTGTCGCCGGTTCCACACTCGCCTACGACCTGTCCCTGCCCCGCGTCCGCGAGTACCACCGCCGCCTCGCCCGCGACTACGAAACCCACCCGCACCGCTCCGAGGCGATGATCCGCCTCGCGATGATCGAGCTGATGAGCCGCAGCGCCGGCCACCGCCACATTGCCCATCCACACACATCGCACTCCACGAGTGGATTCTCACACGCCCCCCGTGCGTGGCCCCAATCCGCTCACACCGCACGAATTACCAAACACCCCCGCCAGGACAAAACGCTCTTTTAGAGCGGTCTCCTTGACCATCTGCCGGCCGGGGCGCTTGCGGATGGTCCATGGTGGTGCCGTCAGGATTCCGCCCCCAAGGCGGCCTCTAGAACAGCGGGGAGGTCTGCCTCGGGGACCGTGGCGCGCACCTCCGCCAGGACATGAGGAAAGGTGTCATCGTCTATGGCGCCCATGTGCTCCTGACGGAGTTGGTAAATGATCTCAACGAGTTCGGGCCTCAGCCACATTCAGGCACGGGAGGTGCGGATCTCTTCGTCAACCCGGAGCATGAACCAGCGCATGACCTCGTAGGGAACTTCGACGTGTGGCTCATGCGGGTTCAAGCACACCCTCGGCTCCCGGGCCGGATCCTCGTCGGGGACGATTGCGGTCACGACGGTGACCGACTCATGGCGGTGCCTTTCGAGTCAGTGGCTGGCTGCGGGCACGGCCCGGATGCTGATGTCCTGCACATGTGCCTCCTGCGTGGCGGTCACCGCGGTGAGTACGGCCGCCGCGACGGCTTCCGGCCGCAGGTAGTGCTCCGCCACGTACTCGGCTCCCTCCTGGGCGCGGATGGACCGCTGCATGTCGGTGGCCACCCGGCCGGGGTAGACCGTTGTGACGCGCAGGCCGGGTTCCTCGGCGCGCAACGCGTCCGCGAAGGCCCGCTGGGCGAACTTGCTGGCCGCATAGGCGCTGCAGTTGGGGTAGGCGTCGAGTCCGACACTGGAGTTGATCAGCACCACCTGTCCGCGCGCTGCCCGGAGGGCGGGCAGCAGCAGCCGGGTCAGCTCGGCGACTGCGATCACGTTGACCTCCAGGGTGTCCCGCCACACCTGGGCCGGGGTCCGGGCGACCGGCCCGAGAGTGGCGACACCGGCGCTGTGCACCAACAGGTCCAGGCGCTCGATGCCGGCCACGACCGCGGCCATGGCGGCATGGTCGGTCAGTTCCGCGGCGAAGGGCCGGGCGTGCGGAAGCCGGGCCGCTCGGTCTCGCAGTAGGACGTCGTCGCGACCGCCCAGCAGCAGGTTGTGGCTGGGGGCGAGGGCCGAGGCGATGGCCGCCCCGATGCCGCGGGACGCCCCGGTGATCAAGGCAAGTGGCCGCATGATCCTGTTCTCCGCTCAGTAGGGGCCCTGGAAGCCGGCGGTGACCGTCTCCAGGGCGGGCAGTCCGGACCTGGTCGTGTCGCACACCGCCAGGCAGGCCTTGACGATCTCGGTGGCGCTGGGGTTGAACGCCTCCTCCAGCGGCCATGAGACGGGTGCCGGGCAGTCAGGTAGCGCGACCCTGCGGACCGGGGACCGCAGCGTCTCCGGGATCCGCTCGGCCACGACGGCGGCCACCTCGGCGGCGAACCCGTAGCGCGCCCAGCTCGTGTCGGCGACGACCAGCCGGCCGGTCTTGGCCACCGACTCGCAGATGATCGTGTCGTCCAGCGGCCGGATGCTGCGGACGTCGACCACCTCGACGCTGATGCCCTGGGCGGACAGCTGCTCGGCGGCCCGCTCCGCCTCGTACACCATCAGGGAGGCTGCCACCACCGTGACGTCGGTGCCCGCACGGGCCACCCGGCCGGCACCGAACGGGACGGGGGTCATCTCCTCCGGAACCTCGCCGGTCAGCGGATAGAGGGTCCGGTTCTCGATCAGTATGGTCGGGGTGTCGCTGGTGAGCGCCGTGATGAGCAGCCCCTTGGCGTCCGCGGGCGTCGCGGGCGTCGCGACTTGCAGCCCCGCGTAGTGGCCGAAGGTCGCGTGCGGGCTCTGGGAGTGGGTGGCGCCCTGCCCCCAGCCGCGACCCACGACTCCCCGTACGACCACGGGTGCGCCGCCCTTGTCGCCGCCGTACATGTACCGCCACTTCGCGGCCAGGTTCACCAGCGCGTCCAGGGCCAGGAACATGAAATCCGCCCTGGTGTGGACGACGAGCGGCCGCATGCCGGCCACCGCGGCGCCGACGGCGAGGCCGGCGGTCGCGTTCTCCGAGTTGGGCACGTCCACGACTCGGTCCGGACCGAACCGGGCGAAGGCCTCCTTGGTCGTGCCGTAGGTGCCGCGGAAGTCGTCCACCCCCTCGCCGACGACGAGGACGCGCTCGTCGGCCTGCATGCACTGCACGGTCGCCTCGGAGATCGCCTGCCAGTAGGTGAGCGTGCGCATGTCCAACTCCCTCTCCATGTGTCGGTTCACGGTCATCGGCCCACGGGCAGGTACGCGCCGTCGAGCAGGGCCGCCACGTCGGGGAACGGCAGCTCCTTGGCGTACGCCACCGCGGCGTGGATCTCCTCCTGCGACTCGGCCTGCCACTGCCGCACGAGATCGTCGATCCGGGGTTCCTCGGCGCGCACCGCGGTCACCGCGCGCTGGATGGGGCAGCGCTCGATCCAGGAGTCGATCTCCTGCTTCGACCGGTATCCGTGGTGGTGGTCCCAGCCCGGGCCGACGTGCTCGCGCCAGCGATAGGTCGCCAGCTCCAGCAGGTACGGGCCGTTGCCCTCCCGGCAGTGGCGCAGCGCGGTCTCGGCGGCCTCGCGCACGGCGAAGACGTCGTTGCCGTCGACGGCGGCGGCGCGCACCCCGGCCGCCTCGGCCCGGCCGTGGACCGAGGTGCCGGCCGGCTGTCGCGCCGTCAGCGGGGACGAGATCGAGTACAGGTTGTTCTCGCAGACGAAGACGATCGGAATCCGGCGCACCGCCGCGATGTTCAGCGACTCCGCGAAGACGCCCTCTTCGGTGGCGCCGTCACCGAAGAAGGTCAGCGCCACCCGGGATTCGCCGTTGCGGGCGAACGCCCAGCCGGTGCCGACCGCCACGGAGATCATCTCGCCGAGAATGGCCCCGGAGCCAGCGAATCCCACCGACTGGTCGATGACGTGGATCGACCCGCCCCGGCCGTGCGAGCAGCCGTCCTGTCTGCCGTACAGCTCGGCCACCAGTGCCCGGAGATCGCCGCCCTTGGCCAGGTACGGGGCGTGCGTGCGGTGCGCCGCGTACAGCCAGTCACGCGGTGTGGTCGCCGACAGCACGCCCACCGCCGTGGCCTCCTGGCCGATCGAGAAGTGGATGGCGGTGCGCATCTCCTGCTCGTCCCGGTAGTAGTCGGCGAGAACCTCCTCCACCACACGGATGCGCACCATCTCGCGGATCAGCCGCGTGCGGTCGGATGTCATGGTCAAGCACTCCTCGCGTAGTCGTGGCGCCGGCACCGCTCAGTACCGGCGGCTCTGTCGCCAGTAGCCGGCCGACGCCGGTGCGGGACGCAGGCGCAGCGGGTCCCCGAACAGCCGGCCCGGCAGGCCCAGCACCAGCACCAGCAGATAGGCCAGCAGAAGCAGCGGGGTCAGCAGGGCATGCCTGGCGAATGTCATGGGGCGGGGCCTTTCTGTACCGGTCGGTCAGTCGAGGGGAATCCGGCCGCGCCAGTCCGTGTCCTCGTGCCACGGCGGCTGGTCGGACTTGAGGAGCAGGAAGCTGCCGATCGCCAGCGCGTCGATGTCGGTGCGCATGAAACAGCGGTAGGCGTCCTCCGGCGTGGCCACGATGGGCTCGCCGCGCACGTTGAAGGACGTGTTCACCAGCACCGGGCAGCCGGTCCGGGCGCGGAACTCGGTGAGCAGTCCGTGCAGGTGCGGGTCGGTGTCCTGCGCGACGGTCTGTACCCGCGCCGAGTGGTCGACGTGGGTGACGGCCGGGATCTGCGAGCGCCGCACCCGGAGCAGGTCCAGGCCGCGCAGGTGCTCGGTGCCGGCCGGGCGCAGCCGACGCTGCTCGGCCACCTGCGCCACGATCAGCATGTACGGGCTGTCCTGGCGCAGGTCGAAGTACTCGGTGGCGTGCTCGGCCAGCACGATCGGCGCGAAGGGCCGGAAGGACTCGCGAAACTTGATCTTGAGGTTCATCGTGGACTGCATCTCGGCGTTGCGCGCGTCGCCGAGGATGGACCGCCCGCCCAGAGCCCGGGGGCCGAACTCCATCCGGCCCTGGAACCAGCCGACGACCTTGCCGTCGGCGAGCAGCCCGGCGACGGTGGAACGCAGCTCGTCGGTGGCCAGGCGCTGGTACGGCAGCGCCTGGGCGTCCAGATAGACCTGGATCCGATCGTCGTCGTAGCCGGGGCCCAGCCGGGCGCCCTGCATGCCGTCCCCGCCGGAACCGAGGTGGTCGCGCGGCCCGTTCGCGGCCAGCAGCGCGGCCCCGAGCGCCCCGCCCGCGTCGCCCGCCGCCGGCTGTACCCAAATCTCGTCGAACAGTCCGCTCTCCACCAGCTTGCCGTTGGCCACGCAGTTGAGTGCCACCCCGCCGGCGAGGCACAGGTGGCGTTCCCCGGTGTGTTCCCGTGCGGCGGCGGCGAGGTTCAGCATGATCTCCTCGGTGACCAGCTGCACGGAGGCGGCGAGGTCGAACTCCCGCTCCGTCAGCGGCCCTTCCGGCTCACGGCGCGGTCCGCCGAACAGCTCGGCGAACCGGCGCCCGGTCATCACCTGGCCGTAGAGGAACTCGAAGTAGCGGGTGTCCAGCCGGAACGAGCCGTCCGGCCGGATGTCGACCAGCTTCTCCCGGATCAGCGGCGCGTACACCGGCCGGCCGTACGGTGCCAGGCCCATCAGCTTGTACTCGCCGGAATCCACCTTGAAACCGCAGAAGTAGGTGAACGCCGAGTACAGCAGCCCCAGGGAATGGGGGAAACGCAGCTCCCACAGCGGTTCGACGTGCCGGTCCCGGCCGTGCCACAGGGTCGTGGTCGCCCACTCGCCGACTCCGTCCACGCACAGCACGGCCGCCGACTCGTACGGGCTGGGCAGAAACGCCGACGCCGCATGCGATTCGTGGTGCCGGAAGCACCGGATCGGCGGCACGGCGCCGAGATCGAGCCGGGCCAGCTCGTCGCGGACCACGCCGAGCGTGCGCAGCTTCCACCCGAGCCACTCGGGCATGCTGCGGCGGAACGAGCTCCACGCCCGGGGGGCCGTGGCCAGATAGGTGGCCAGCACCCGGGAGAACTTCAGCCGCGGATCCTCGTAGTAGGCGATGACGTCGACGTCGTCGAGTTTCCGGCCGGCCTCGGCCAGGCAGGACGCGACCGAGAGGGCCGGGAAGCCCGCGTCGTGCCGGTTCCGGCTGAACCGCTCCTGCTGGGCGGCGGCGACGATGTGCCCGCCTTGGACGACTGCTGCCGCACTGTCGTGGTAGTAGGACGAGATGCCGAGGGCAGTGGTGCTCACGGGTCCAGCTCCTTATCGCCGACCGATCTCTGCAGTGAGTGCGCCGTACACCCTGGCCGCCAGCCCCTCCGGCGGGCTCAGGGACCGGTATCCGCCCCGGATGCGCTGCCACACGGCGTCGGTCGTCCGCCGCCCGGCCAGGTCCGGCTGCTCGGCAAGGAACGTGTCGATCGCGTCCACCGCCCACGCCGAGTGCCCCGTGGACACGTTGTCGATGGTGTTGTGCAGGTCGACGAACTGGGTGCTGAACCCGTGGTGGCGCAAGGCCACCTGGGCGTCGCGGTAGCTGCCGCCGACCCCGGACAGCTCCATGGCCAGGTTGAGCCCGAGGATCTCCGGGGCGAAGGTCTGCGGGAACTTGGCTATGCACAGCCAGAACACGGGCAGCGCAAAGGAACGGTCGTCGAATCCGGGCCACGCGGCGAACTCCTCGGAGTCCGTCGGCGGCAGCTCGACGCCCATCTCCCGGAGCAGTTCCCGGTAGATCTTGGGGTGGTTCTGCCGCCAGATCCCGTTGCCCAGCTCGTCCCAGTAGGTCTGGAACAGGAAGTGCCCGGCGGGGGAGGAGGCCAGCCGGTAGTCGGTGTAGCCCTGCAGCCAGCCGCCGTCGATCAGGATCAGCGGTGCCAGCTGCAGCGTCGACTCGACCAGCTCCTCCCGGCTGGGCAGCGGCGGGTCGCCGGCGGCCCAGACCGCGCCGTGCCGGTCGTGTTCGGTGGCCAGCCAGCCGCGCAGCCCGTTGTCCGGGTCCCAGCGCGCGGGCAGCCCCCGCTCCGCCTTGTCCATGCGAAAACGCGACCGGGCCAGCCAGCGCCGGACGTAGCGGTGGGCGAAGTGCCGCAGCCCGGGGGGCTCTGTCCGGCTGAGCAGCACCCGGTAGGCCGATCGCACCGGGGGCCGGCCGAAGTCGCCGGCCGCCGGCCCGTCGGCGGGGCGGGCGTCGATCTCCGTATCCGACCGGTGCCAGGAGCCCTGCGCGACGCGCAGACGCCGGTGCCGCTCGTCGGCGTCCTCGCCGGCGTCGAGGGCCGATCCCTCCTGCGGCAGGTGCGTGATCCAGTCGCGGAGCAGCGCGATCTCCTGCTCGGTGAAGACGCGGAACATGGGTCCGTTCTCACCGATCAGTCCGCACACCAGCGGGCTGCGGTCCGGCTCGCCCGGCCGCACCAGCGTGCTGCGGGCCAGCGCCCGCAGGAATGCGCTCGGCCCGGCGTCGACGTCGGCGAACCATTCCGCCAGCGGACGGCCCGCCAGCGGTAACTGCCCGTGGTACACGGAAGCCTGCCGGGACCGGGCCCAGATAAGCCGCCATACCGGGTAGTCCGGATGGGCCGCCAGCCGCGTCTCCTGCTCCAGTGCGTCGCACCACAGCGCCAGTTCCTCGGCGGCCCAACGGAATCCATGGCGCACCCGGTCCCCGTCACCGCGATCGGCGAGCACCCGCGCCGCCGAGAGGGCCAGGTCCAGCGGGACCGGCTCGCCCGGTGTCCGGGCCCGGCCCAGGTCGAAGGTGTCGACCGGAACCGGGACGTCCCCGGGTTCGAGCGCGGCCAGCGGCGGGAGCACGCCGACCGCGCGCAGGCACAGATCCGCCCCCACAAGCTCGGGGCGGAACCGGTCTGGCAGCCGACTCATCGTCAGCAGCACGGCCGGCAGCCGGAAGCTGAAGCTCTCGACCTGGTCGCTGGCGGCGAGCCGGGGTCCGGGCGCCTCGTCCTTGAAGCGGTGGGCCCGTAACACCGCCCGGTACTCGCTTCCCCTGTCCGCCAACGGATATCCAACCCCGAGGTCGGAGGAGTAGATCCGCAGCAGGGTGAGCGTCAGCTCGCTCTCCGCCTTGCCGGCACTGGACAGCCACTGCAGCCAGGCCCCGGCCGACAGCGCCAGCGGAGCACAGTTGCCGAGCACGCAGCGTAGGCCCGACGCCCGGTGCGGGCTGTGCAGTGCGGAGCGGAAGCCCTGCTCCCGTTCGGATGCCCATCGGCGCGCCTCGTCCACGAGACCGGTCAGGTCCCGCTCCGGCTCGTCCGGCCGGCTGCCGGCCGGGTCGATGGCCGCGCGGACCAACGGCAGGTCCGTGTCCGGTGACGGGTACGCTTCGGGATTCAGCGCTCGGACGTACAGCGCCCGGTATTCGACGTTCGTCACAGCTTTCCCTCAGGCCTAAAGTCTGCTCAGAACATCGGGTAGATCGAGTTGTCGTTCCTGCGATTGTTCTTACGTCGCCGGAACCAGCGTTTGATCGTCTGCCACATCAGGACCCTCCTCGTGCTCCGCCGGGCGTCAGCATCCCGCTGATGGCCGCCGCCAGCCGTTTGTTGCCCGCGTCGGTGATATGCGCCTGGTCGATGAACAGCCACTCGTCGCCGCCCAGCAGTGCGCTGGCGTCGAGGAACGAAATGCCTCTCTGGGCACAGACCGCCGCGAGCCGGTCGCGGTAGTCGCGGTAGACGTCGTCGCCCAAGATCGGAGTGAACATCGTCCAGAGCGCGGACCGATCGACGTTCACCTCGTCGATCAGCAGTCTCTCTTCGGGCGACAAGGTCT
This sequence comes from Streptomyces sp. NPDC102258, assembly GCF_055584685.1. Taxonomy (NCBI): domain Bacteria; kingdom Bacillati; phylum Actinomycetota; class Actinomycetes; order Kitasatosporales; family Streptomycetaceae; genus Streptomyces; species Streptomyces sp. NPDC102258. The sequence continues at coordinate 24,571 of NZ_JBVJLO010000028.1, read as the reverse complement.
TTTTCGTCCACGTCGCCGTCGGCTGGAGCATGAAATGCACCTTCGCGCCGGTCGGTGCGGCCAGTTCCAGCAGCCGGTCGAGATCGCGCGCCTGTATCCCGGCGGCGAGTTCGGACCGGGCGAGCGGACTGAGCGTCTCGTCCGGCCCCGGTTCGGCCCCGGTCAGCCGCCGGGCCAGACGGCCTACGGCCCACTTGGGCTGCTGGTAGTACTTCTTCAAATCCGGATTGCCGAGCTGGGTGAAGAACTCGCCGGAGAAGAAGAACTGGCCGTAATCGGCGCCGGCCTCGGGGAGCCCGGCCACCACCAGGTTGTTGAGCCCGGCCAGCACGACGATGTCCCGGATCCGGGGCAGCTGGTGCCGGTGCAGCAGGAAGACCAGCAGCTCCTGGGTGGAGTTGAAGGCGGACGCCGCCAGGTTCAGCCACGGCGGTGAGCCGGGCTCCCGCGCCAGCAGCGAGGGGATGGTGTTGGCGTCGCCCACCGCGCCCCAGCCGAACGCGGGCGAGGCGCCCAGCATCACGCTGACCTCGCCGGACGGACGGTCCTGGAGCAGTGAGTAGCGCAGGTTGCCGACCTCCGTCGGCCGGAAGCCGCCGGAGTCGGTGGTGAGCACGGGGGACTGGTAGTCGGCCCGGCTGAAGAACATCAGGTAGGGCAGCCAGCGCATCTCGCCGCTGGCGAACTCCTCGTAGTGCTTCATCTGTGGGGCGAGTTTCGCCTGCTGGTCCAACGCGGTTCTCCTTGACGACGCCGATCGGGACGCTCCGGCTGCCGATCGGCTGGTGACGGTTGCGATGTTGACGGGGACCCGTGGTGCGTGGTGGTCCGCGCAGGACGGGCCCGCGTCGGTCACCGGGGCAGCGTGCCGAACAGGAAGCCGTCCGGTTCGTCGGACACCGGGAACTCGATACCTGCGTCATCGCCTATGGCGCTGAACTCCTCGTGCAGCGACACGCCCAGGCCGAGCCCCCTGTCCATGACGGAATCCAGCCGAACCTCCCAGCCTGCGGCCTTCAGCCGGGCCGGCGCGGCCTGCCGGGGTTCGGTGTTCCAGTTGACGCTGCCGATGTCCGCGCCCAGCGTCTCGGTCGTGTCGGTCAGCGCCGTGTGCTCGGCGAACCAGTGGACCAGATCCGCTGGCATGTACTGCATGGCCAGTCGGCTGCCGGGCGCGGAAAGCTTGTGGATGGCGGTGAACAGGTCGGCCTCGCCCTGCGCGGAGAGGTAGAGCAGGATGCCCTCCGCCACCCACGCTGTCGGCCTCGTGGCGTCGAACCCGGCGCTGCGCAGGGAGAACTCCCACTCGTCCCGCCGGGGATCGACGCCGACCACGTGCCGCGCGCAGCGGGGTTCCGCGCGGGCCTCGCGCAACACCTTGTCCTTCAGGGCGAGCAGGCCGGGCTGCTCCACTTCGTAGAAGTCCATTGCGGACGGCCAGTCCAGCCGGTAGGCGCGCGTGTCGAACCCCGGCGAGAAGATCACCGCCTGGTCGACGCCCGCTGCGTTCGCCGCCAGTAGGAAGTCGTCCATCACCCGGGCCCGGATGCCGCCGAACCGGGAGGCCACCATGGCGCCTGCGGCGCCGGAACGTTCGAGCTCGTCCACCTGTGTCGGCAACGTCGTCCGTATCCGCACAGCGGACACGAAACGGGCTGCCAGCGGGTCGTCGATCAGCCTGTCGGGGCGATCCGATTCCACTGCGCGTGCGGAGCAGTTGACCACGGCGCTGAGGCCGACGGTGTCGGACACAGTCCAGTCGGCATGTCCCTCAGACATCTGTTCTCCCTAAAGAAATCGCGAGTGTCCGGCAGTCAAGGCTGAATTCAGGGGTTTCTCGGGCGTCGCCCGACTGCCGGCGCCGACTTCCCGGGGTCTGGGCTGCGTCTCTGCCCTCGTGGTGCCGGAGCCGGTCTCTTCATCGGCGTGTCGCGTTCGCCCGAGCGCGTTCAGCCGGGCCAACTGGTCATCGGTGAGAACGAGGTCCGACGCCGCGACGTTCTCCTTCAGATGCGCGGGCGAGCTGGTGCCGGGAATAGGGATGATCGTCGGCGAACGGTGCAGGAGCCACGCAAGCGCCACCTGACTCGGAGTCGCCTCCAGCTCGGTGGCGATGCCGGTCACCGGGCTCCCCTCGGCCGCGAGTTCACCGCGGGCGATCGGCAGCCACGCGATGAACGCGATCGAGTGCTTCTCGCAGTACTCGATCACCTCATCGTTGTGCCGGTCGGTCAGGTTGTACAGGTTCTGCACGCTGGCCACGGTGATGTGCTCACGGGCCTCCTCCAGTTCCGCGACGGTGACCTTCGACAGCCCGATGTGCCGGATCTTTCCTTCGTCCTGCAGTTCCCTGAGCACGCCGAACTGCTCGGCCGCCGGCACCTTCGGATCGATCCGGTGCAGCTGGAAGAGGTCGATGCGGTCGAGTCGCAGCCGACGCAGGCTCAGCTCGGCCTGCTGGAGCAGGTATTCGGGTCGGCCGCACGGCACCCACTGGTCGGGACGGGGCCGGCACTGTCCGGCCTTTGTCCCGATCACCAGGCCGTCTGGGTACGGGCGCAGGGCTTCGGCCAGCACCTCCTCGCTGCTCCCCAGCCCGTAGGAATCGGCCGTGTCGATGAAGGACACACCGAGGTCCACGGCCAGCCGGGCCAGGCTGATCGCCGCCTCACGGTCTTCCGGCGGACCCCAGTGCCCCGGGCCGGTCAGCCGGAGGGCGCCGAATCCCATCCGGTGAACCGCTAGGTCGCCACCCAGGAAGAAGGTGGTCCTGTCGGGCTGCGCCATTCGTTCCTCCTGAACGACGTCCATGAACTCGGGTGGGGCACGTGGTGACCTCGGTGGGGGTGCGCCGGCGCCCGCTCGGCCGAACCGACGGGACGGCCTTCGCTATCCGGACATGGTGTATCCCCTGATCAGGGGGCCACCCTGGAGGGCACCCGCTCGTCGGCTCTGCGGGTCACCTCGTGTCCCCGCTGCAGAGTGAGCCGTACGATGTCGCAGACCCGACGGATGTCCTCCCGGGAGACGGTGGGACCAGTGGGCAGGGCGAGTACCTTCTGCGCGAGCCGCTCGGTGTGCGGCAGGGAGGCCGGCCGCTCCGAGCGGTAGGGCTCCATCTCATGGCATCCGGGGGAGAAGTACCGCTGGCACACCACGTTCTCCGCCCTGAGCACCGTGTCCAGCAGGTCACGGTGGACACCGGTCACCGCGGCGTCCACCTCCACGATCAGATAGTGGTAATTGTTGCGCTCGGCACGGTTGAACCCCATGACCTTCAGCCCGGCGAGACCAGCGAGTTCCGACTGGTAGTCGTCGAAGTTGGCCTCGTTCCGGCGAACCGTCTCCTCGAAGGCGTCGAGTGAGGTCAGGCCCATCGCGGCGGCGGCTTCGGTCATCTTCCCGTTGGTGCCCGCCTCCGTGGACACGCGTCCCTGGGTGAATCCGAAGTTGTGCATCGCGCGGACCCGCTGGGCCAGTTCCTCGTCGTCGGTCACCACCGTGCCGCCCTCGAAGGCGTTGACCACCTTGGTGGCGTGGAAGCTGAACACCTCGGCTTGCCCGAAACCACCGATCGGCTGCCCTTCCGACGTGCAGCCGAGCCCGTGTGCGGCATCGTAGAACAGCTTGACGCCGTGATCGGCCGCGACCTTCTCGAACTGGTCGACCGCGCACGGACGACCCCACAGATGGACCGGAACGATCGCACTGGTGCGAGGGGTTATCGCCGCCTCGACCAGTTCGGGGTCCAGGCAACTGGTGGCCGGGTCGATGTCGCAGAAAACCGGGGTCAAACCCAGCCAGCGGAACGCCTGGGCGGTCGCGGGGAAGGTCAGTGACGGCATGATGACCTCCCCGGACAGATCCGCGGCGCGAGCCAGCAGCTGGAGGGCGACGGTCGCGTTGCAGGTCGACACGCAGTAGCGCACGCCGGCCAGCTCCGCCACCCGCTGTTCGAACTCCCGCGCCAGCGGGCCGCCGTTGGTGAGCCACTGGTGGTCCAGCGCCCAGTTCACGCGATCGAAGAACCGGGCTCGGTCACCGACGTTGGGCCGCCCGACTTGAAGCGGTTGCAGGAATGCCGAAGGGCCGCCGAATACAGCGAGATCACCGACATTGCGTTTCATGGTCATACCTCCCCGGTGCGTGCGAAAAGGTGCACCCGACAGCGGCCGGCACAAAGGATTCGGACGTGCCGAAGAGAAAGAGACCGCAGTGCACGACAACGCTCTCCGTCGTGCACGAGCGAGCGTACGGACTCAATCAGTGCTCGCGGCGCCAGTAGACGCCTGTCACGTCCACCGTTTCGATCGGTTCGTCGATGCCGTGTTCACTCCGGTAGTCATGGACGGCCTGCTTGCACGCCGGGATCAGGTAGTCGTCCACGATCACGAAGCCACCCACGGAGACCTTGGGATAGAGGTTGACCAGCGCGTCCATGGTCGACTCGTACAGGTCGCCGTCCAGCCGCAGGACCGCGAGCTGATCGATCGGCGCATTCGGCAGCGTGTCGGCGAACATGCCGGGCAGGAACTTGACCTGGTCGTCGAGCAGGCCGTAGCGGGCGAAGTTCTGCCGCACCTGTTTCTCGGAGCAGCTCAGTACCCAGTTCAGGTTGTGGAACTCCATGGCCTGGTCGAGCGGGTGACTGTCCTCGGACGTCACGGGGACACCGGCGAACGAGTCGGCGAGCCATACGTTCCGGTCTTCCACGCCGTGGGCCTTGAGGAGTGCGCGCATCAGGATGCAGGCGCCACCGCGCCACACGCCGGTCTCGATGAAATCGCCGGGAACACCGTCCCGGAGCACCTGCTCCACACACTTCTGGATGTTGTCCAGGCGGTGCAGGCCGATCATGGTGTGCGCGACCGTCGGCACGTCCAGACCTTCGGCCCGGTGGCCGACGTCGAACGTCCCGCGGTCGGCCGCCGAGCCGTCCGTACCCGGACGCATGCTGTCCGCCAGATCCTTGTCCAGGACGTTCATTCCGACCGGGAAAGTCGGGTCATCCCCATAAATAGTGTTCGTCACGGCACGTTTCATGAGGTCCACGTAAAGCTGTCGAGTCTGCACAGTCAAAGTAATCTCCCAGCGGGATAATCAAGCAGAGAAATAAATTCTTCAACCGACCCTAACGGCTATCCGGAAGGGGGGCAAGGATTCACTCTCGGCGGTATCATTAAATGCACTGCTATGCCGAGCGACTGGCTCGGGATTTCATCGCCGACGGGCGGTGCTGTCGAAATTGCATCTGCAGGCGGGCGCGGGCCGCCGCAGTCACGTCAGCGCAGGAAGCCGCGTGCGTCCCCCCAGCCTGCGGCGACATCCGCCTCAAGCTGGTTGAGCCGTGCCGTGACCACTTGGTCGAACCCGTCCATGAAGTACTCGTCACCGTTGTGCGGCGCTATCCGGCGGCCGTCGTTGACGAACCGCTCGACCACCTCCGCAAGGGACGTGTCCGGCCCCACCCGGCCCGCGATGTAGCGGTCTGCTCCGGCGAGACCTGGGAACCCGGCCTCCCGGTACAGGTACACATCCCCCAGCAGGTCGACTTGTACGGACACCTGGGGGTGCACGGACGGCCGCATCGTCCCGGGCCTGATCCTCAGCAGTTCGGCGTCTGCGCCGGTCCTCAGGCTGTGCAACGCGTAGCCGTAGTCGATGTTCAGCGTGGGGGTACGTCGGCTCACCTGCTCCTCGAAGGCGATGAGTCCTTCCTGGAGTTCAGTGCGTTCGGCCTCGGAAAGCCTGCCGTCTCCCCGGCCGCTGTAGTCCTCGCGTACGTTGAGGAAGTCCACCGTCCGGTCCGGCGCCGCCTCGTTGAGCTCGGCGATGAAGTCGACGAGGTCGAGCAGGCGGTGCACGCGCCCGGGCAGCACGATGTAGCTGAGCCCGACCCGTATCGGGCTCTCCCGCTCGGCACGCAGCTGCTGGAAGCGTTGCAGATTGGCGCGGACCCTGCCGAAGGAGTCCCGCTTGCCCGTGGTCTCGACGTACTCCTCGTCATTGAGCCCGTACAACGATGTGCGCACCGCGTGCAGATCCCACACCCCGGGCTGTCTGGCCAGCGTCCGCTCCGTGAGCGCGAACGAGTTCGTGTACACGGTCGGGCGCAGGCCGCGGGCCGCCGCACGACTGCTGAGCGCGCCCAGCCCCGGGTTGGTAAGAGGCTCCAGGCCGCCGGAGAAGTACATGGCGTACGGGTTGCCGGCCGGTATCTCGTCGATGATGGACTCGAACATCGCGTTACCGGACTCCAGCGCCGACGGATCGTAGCGAGCGCCGGTCACACGGACGCAGAAGTGGCAGCGGAACATGCAGCTCGGCCCCGGGTACAGGCCCACGATGTAAGGGAAGACCGGCTTGTGCGCCAGGGCCGAGTCGAAGACTCCCTGCCGCTCCAGAGGCAGCAGGGTGTTCTGCCAGTACTTGCCCGCCGGCCCGGTTTCCACGGCGTGACGCAGCTCCGGGACGAGGCCGACGAAGCCGAGGAGACGGCTGAAGGAAGCCCGGTCGACGTCCAGCGACCGGCGTATGTCCTCCAGGGGAGTGAAGGGGTGGTTCCCGTAGTGCTCGGCCAGCTGTATGAGCCGGCGGGCGACCGTCGCGGCTTCGTCAGCGCCGACGTGGCCGTCGGCGGTCAGGGCGCGCTGCACCGTCTGGACCGCTGCCGCGAGGTCGGCACCGGGGCGAGCGCAGGTGGCGACCGGATCGGCCGGGGTGGAGGCTTGAGGCATCATCCTTCATGTCCAATCGTCTGCGTCCGGTGCTCGGTTCGGTTCCCAACGAACAGGGACGCGTGCGAGCTGAGAACTCCAGCAGTGCCCGGGCTCCCGGCGGGGATGGGGGTGCCGCCCTGACGCGGCGGGGCGGTCACTGGGGCAGCACCGTGACGGAGGCGGTCAGGGACGTCCTGGCGGCGGAGGGCCCTACGTACACGGTCCTCCGGCCGGTGCCCAGCCGCCACGTGCCGGCGGAGGTGTCCCAGTAGCGCAGTTGTTCCTCGTCGACGGGGACGGTGAGGCGCCGCTGCTCTCCCGGTTCGAGGGTGACCTTGCCGAATCCGGCGAGTTTGCGCAGCGCCTGGGGAGCGTGGGTGTCCGGGCTGGCGCCGAGGTAGACCTGGACGGTCTCCCGACCCGCGCGGACACCGGTGTTGCGGACCGTCACCGTGGCGTCGAGCCCCCGGTCGGTGCGCACCACGGACAGGTCGCTGTAGGCGAAGGTGGTGTAGGACAGGCCGTACCCGAACGGGAAGAGCGGTGCTACGCCGGTCCGGTCGTACCAGCGGTAGCCGACATCCAGTCCCTCGGAGTAGGTCTCCTTGCCGTCGACTCCCGGGTAGCGGTGCGGGTCGCCGGCCATGGGGTGGCCGGTCTCGGTGGCGGGGAAGGTCTGCGTCAGCCGGCCGCTGGGGTTGGCGTCGCCGAACAGCAGCGAGGCGGTGGCCTCCGCGCCCTCTTGACCCGGATACCACATCTCCAGCACGGCGGCGGTGTCGCGCAACCAGGGCATGAGCACCGAGGAACCGGTGTTGAGGACGACGATCGTGTGGGGGTTGACCTTGGTGACCGCCGCGATGAGCTCGTCCTGCCGGCCGGGCAGGGACAGCGAGGTCCGGTCGACGCCTTCGGCGCTGTCGTCCTGGGCGAAGACGATGGCGGTCCGGGCCTTGGCCGCCGCCGCGACGGCGCGGTCGAAGTCGGCCCGGGCCGCCTCCGGAGTGACCCAGCTCAGTTCCACCGACAGCGGGGTCTGTTCGAAGGCCCATCCGTTCATGGTGACCTCGTGCGTGCCGCGGGTCAGTCGCATCGTGGTGGTGACGGTGCCGAACGCCTCGGTGCCGAGGACAGCGGACTGTCCCGCGATCTGCAGGTTGGCGACCCCTCCGACGGCGGTGAAGGCGATCTTGTAGTCGCCGTCGGCGGGGACGGTGAGCCGACCCTTGTAGAAGACGCCCTGGCCGCCGGGCTGCAACTGCTTCCCGCCCTTGAAGGCGGGGACGAGGGAGTTGTCGGGCACGGGCACGCCGACGAGGTCCTCGCCCGGCTCGTAGACGACCGTGGCCTTGTCGCCGGCGCGCCGTTCGATGGCGTCGACGGGGGCGGTCGCGTGGTCGGGTATGACGTGCGCGCTGCCGTTACCGGTGACCTTGGGGTGCTTGGCGCTGTTGCCGATGACGGCTATGTCTGCGGCCTTCTCGCGGGCCAGGGGCAGTGTCTGGTGCTCGTTGCGCAGCAGCACGCCGCCGTTCTCGGCGATGGTCCGGGCCGTCTTGCGGCCGGCCTCGGGGTCCCGCTGCGGGCGCTCGGTCGCCTTGCCGTCGAGCAGGCCGAAACGCTCCATCTGGCCGACGATGCGGATGACGGACCGATCGAGCGTCGCCTCGGGGATGCTGCCGTCCTCGACGGCCGTCTTGAGCGCGGAGGAGAAGTACTTGGAGTCCGGCACCGGCTGGCCCAGGGTCAGCTCGACGCCCAGTTCCTGGTCGAGGCCCTTGGTGATGTCGCTGGTGGCGTGGGTCGCCAGCCAGTCCGACAGCACCCAGCCGCGGAAGTCCCACTGCTCACGCAGCACGTCCTGCAACAGGTGCTCGTTGCTGCAGGCGTGCGTGCCGTTGACGCTGTTGTACGAGCACATCACCGAGGCGGCTCCCGCCTTCACGGCGCTGCGGAAGGCCGGCAGCTCCATCTCCTGGAGCGTCTGCTCGTCGACGGCGGCGTCGACGGTCTCCCGCTGGTACTCCTGGTTGTTCGCGGCGAAGTGCTTGACCGTGGCCATCAGACCCTGGCCCTGGATGCCGCGGACCTCGTCGGCGGCCATCCGGGACGACAGCAGCGGATCCTCGCTGTACGTCTCGAAGTTCCGCCCGGCGTGAGGCACCCGGATGATGTTGGTCATGGGGCCGAGGACGATGTCCTGCCCGAGGGCTCGTCCCTCCCGGCCCAGGACGGTGCCGTACTCCTCGGCAAGGTGCTCGTCGAAGGTGGAGGCGAGTGCCACGGGTGTGGGCATGGCGGTGGCGGTACCGCCGAGCAGGCGGATGCCGACCGGGCCGTCGGCGGTGCGCAGCTCGGGTATGCCGAGTCGTGGAACGCCGGGCAGGTAGCCGATGCCGGTCATGGTCGGCCCGCCCACAGGCCCGGTGGTCCAGTGGACGAACGAGATCTTCTCGTCGAGGGTCATCTTGGCCACCAGGCTGCGCACCCGCGGCGTCCCGGGATCGGCGGCCGGAGCGCCGGTGGCGGAAGGGGCGGTGAGGAGACCGCCGACGCACAGGGCTGCGAGAGCGTAGCCGACGGTGCGCCGGGTGCGGCGGCCCGTTCTCCTTGTGCCGAACAGCATGCTGACCGATGTCCTTTCTGCTGGGGCTGCGGTCCTCGTAGGGGCAGGGTCATTCGTCTCCGTGGGCATGACCCGGTCGCCGTCCGTACGGCCTCGGCACCAGCCCCGGGCGGAACACGCGTGCGGGGCCGGGTCCGCACGCCGTGCCCCGTGTCACCACGCTCACCAGCCCACGAGCATGGTGCGCGGCCCGCGCACCACCATCTCCGTCTTCCACTCGACGGCCTGGGCGAGGTGCAGCCCGGGGAGTCCGTCGAGCAGGGTCCGCAGCGACTCCTGGAGTTCGAGCCGCGCGAGAGACGCGCCGAGGCAGTGATGCGGACCGTGTCCGTACCCCAGGTGCTGGCGGGCGTCGTCGCGGGTGATGTCGAGCACGCCGGGTGAGCGGAAGCGCAGGGCGTCCCGGTTGGCCGCGTTCATCTGGATCAGAACCGGCTCGCCCGCACGCACCAGAGTCCCACCCACCTCGACGTCCTCGGTGGCGTAGCGCGGGAACCCCGCCTGGCTGCCCAGCGGAACGAAACGGGTCAGCTCTTCCACCGCGTTGTCCAGCAGGTCCGGACGGTCACGGAGGAGGGCCAGCTGGTCCGGCTGTTCGAGCAGGACCAGGACGAAGTTGCTGATCTGACTGGCCGTGGTCTCGTGTCCGGCGAACAGGAGGAAGACGATCAGGTTGACCAACTCCTCCTGCGAGAGCCGGCCCTCGGCGTCGCGGGCCTCCACCAGTGCCGATACGAGGTCGTCGTGCGGAGTGGCGCGACGGTCTGCGATCAGGTCCGCCAGATAGCTGGTCAGCTCGCCGGCCAGCCGCACATGGTCCTCGGCGGTGAGCGAGCTGGTGGACATCGCGATGTCGCACCAGCCGCGGAAGAGCGCACGGTCCTCCTCGGGCACGCCCAGCAGGCCGCAGATGACCGCCACGGGGATCGGGATGGCGTAGTGCTCCACGAGGTCGGCAGGCGAGCCGAGCGCCGTCATGTCCTGGAGCAGCGACTCGGTCATCTTCCTGACCCGCGGCCGCATGGCCTCCACGCGGCGCGGAGTGAATGCTTTGGTCACCAGCCCGCGCAGCCTGGTGTGGTCAGGTGCGTCCATGCCGAGGATGCCGTTGGGGGTCCGCAGTTCCCGCATGCGCGGTGCGTCGTTCTCCGCCTCGGCGGCGTGGCTGAACCGCCGGTCGCCGAGTACGAAGCGCGCCTCGTCGTAACGGCAGACGAGCCAGCCCGGCTCCCCGTACGGCATGCGGACCCATAGGAGTCCATCGCTCTTCTGGGCCTGCTCGTACGCCTCGTCCAGGTCCAGTCCCTTCTGGCGGCCGAAGGGATAGGAGACGGGTGTGGACTTGGTGCTGGTCATTCGGATCCCACATCGAGTCGGTCGGGTTCTTTCTCGTCCCGGGAATCGGAGTGGGCACGCAGTCGTACGTGCCTGCCTCTCGGTTCACGGAAGGCGGCGCTGCGCGATGCCGGCCGCCTGCCCAGGAGGGGCCTGGGGCGGATCACTCAGCCGGGCCGTCCCATGTGACGGGGACCGCCTCGGGGGTGCGCATGAGAGAGCCGGTCCGCCAGCGGAGCTCGCTCGCAGGGACGGACAGCCTCAGCCCCGGCAGGCGTTCGACCAGCGTGCTCAGTACGACCTGGAGTTCGAGCCGGGCCAGGGGGGCGCCCATGCAGTAATGGGCGCCGTGACCGAAGCCGAGGTGCGGGTTCTGGGCGCGTGTGAAGTCGAGGGATTCGGCACCGGGAAACGCCGTGGCGTCGAGGTTCGCGGACGCGATCGAGGTGATGACCGCCTCGCCCGCGTGGATAAGCGTGCCGCCGATCTCGACGTCCTCCAGGGCGATGCGAGCGAACCCGTCCATGGTACTCAGCGGGGTGAAGCGCAGCAGCTCCTCGACGGCGGCGGGAACCAGGTCCGGGTCGGCGGCCAGGCGGTCGTAGAGCCGGCGGTCGCTGAGCAGGAGGTGGACGAAGTTGCCGATCTGGGTGGCCGTGGTCTCGTAGCCGCTGATCAGCAGGCCGGCACCCATCATGAGAAGCTCGGCCTCGGAGAGCCGGTCACCTTCGTCGCGTGCCTGGACCATGGTGCTGAGGAAGTCGTCGGTGGGCCGGGCGCGGCGATCGGCTACCAGCTCGGCCATGTAAGCGGTGAATTCCTCGGTTGCCTGCTGTACCTTCGCGGGACTCAGGGAGGAGGAGACCAGCGCGTCGGAGAAGTCCCGGAAGAGATGGCGGTCGCTGTACGAGACGCCCAGCAGTTTGCAGATCACGGAGATCGACACGGGCAGCGCCAGGTCTTCCATGATCTCAGCGGACGGCTCGTCGCGCGCGATCATGCCGTCCAGCAGCTCGTGGGTGAACCGCGAGACGTCCGGGCGCAGTTCCTCCACCCGGCGGGCGGTGAACGCTTTGCCCGCCAGCCGCCGGAGCCTGGTGTGCTCGGGCGGGTCCATGGAGATGAGGCCGCCGGCGGGCAGCGGGTACTCGGTGGGCCGGGGTACGTCACGTCCGGCCCCGGCCTCCATGCTGAACCGCTGGTCACCCAGGACCGCCTTCACGTCGGCGTGCCGGGTCAGCAACCAGGCCTCACCCCCGTACGGCATACGGAGCCGGGACACGGGCTCGTGCTCCCGCAGATGGCTGTAGAGCGGATCCAGCGCGACGCCGTCGGGTATGGAGAAGGGGTACTGGCGAGCATGATGGACCGGACAACTGGACGTCATGGATACTCTCTCGGTCGTACGGGGGCAGTGGGAGGGCTTGAGGGGTGCGAGCGCTGTACGGCGAGCCCGGCTGCCGCCTGGATCGTCCGGCATACCGCTTCGGCGTGCTCGGTGAGGTAGAAGTGGCCTCCGGGGAAGGAATGGAACGCTGTCTCCCCGGTGGTCAGCCGGTGCCAGGCCCGGGCTCCGGCGGCGGGGACGTGGGGGTCCTCACTTCCCGTCAGCACGGTGATCGGGCAGGCGAGCGGCGCCCCCGGGCGCCAGGTGTAGGTGGCGGCGGCCCGGTAGTCGTTGCGGATCGCGGGCAGGGCCAGTCGCAGGAGTTCCTGGTCGGCCAGCACACGAGGGTCGGTGCCTTGCAGTTCGGCGAGTTTGGCGACCAGTTGGTTGTCGCTCAGGAGATGCGTGGTGGTCCGTTGGACGACGGTCGGGGCGACGCGGCCGGAAACGAACAGGTGCGCTAACTTGTCTCCCGGCGCCTGTTTCCCCAGGCGGCGGGCGGCCTCGAAGGCCACCAACGACCCCAGGCTGTGGCCGAAGAGCGCCACCGGCCGGTCCAGCCACGGTTCGAGTGCCTCGGCGATGTGCGTCACCAAGCCGTCGACGGTGTCCACGAACGGCTCCAGGCGGCGATCCTGCCGCCCGGGATACTGCACGGCGAGCACCTCGACCGAGTCCGGTAGCAGGTGGGTGAGAGGGAGAAAGGCGCTGGCGCCGCCGCCGGCGTGCGGAAGGCACACGAGCCGGAGCGCGGGGTCGGCGACGGGCCGGTAGCGGCGCAGCCAGAGGTCGCCGGCGCCGGTGGAGCCGGGCGCGGTCGCGGCAGATGTCCCGCTCATGCGTGATCCGCTTCCGGGCGTCACGGTTTCAGTGCCTTCCACCATGTGCTGTTGTCCCGGTACCAGTCGACGGCCTCCGCGAGCCCGCGCTCGAAGGCGACGCGGGGAGCCCATCCCAGCTCCTCGGTGGTCTTCCGGGTGTCCACGCAGTAGCGGCGGTCGTGCGCCGCTCGGTCCGGCACCCTGTCGACCACGGACCAGTCGGCGCCGAAGATGCCGAGAAGGTGACGGGTGAGGTCGACGTTGGACAGTTCCGTGCCGCCGCCGATGTTGTACACCTCTCCTGCCCTTCCCCGGCAGGCGACCATGGCGATGCCCCGGCAGTGGTCGTCCACGTGCAGCCAGTCGCGCCGGTGGAGGCCGTCGCCGTACAGGGGAAGGCGCAGGCCCTCCAGCAAGTTGGTCACGAAGAGCGGGATGACCTTTTCGGGATGCTGATGGGGGCCGTAGTTGTTGGAGCAGCGGGTCACTCGGACGTCGAGGCCGTGCGTGCGGTGGAAGGCGAGCGTCAGGAGGTCGGAGGAGGCCTTGGACGCCGCGTAGGGGGAGTTCGGGTCCAGCAGGTCGGTTTCGGCCGAGGACCCCTCGGGGATCGAACCGTACACCTCGTCGGTGGAGACGTGGACGAAGCGGCTCACGCCCGCGTCCAGCGCCGACTGCAGCAGTACGTGCGTGCCCAGCACGTTGGTGGTGATGAAGGCGGCGGAGTCCGTGATCGAGCGGTCCACGTGCGATTCTGCGGCGAAGTGCACCACCAGGTCGATACCGCGCAGAGCCTGGGTGACCGTTTGCCGGTCGCAGATGTCGCCGTGCAGGAAGGTGTAACGGGGGTGGCCGGCGACCTCGGCGAGATTCTCGGTGTTTCCGGCGTAGGTGAGCTTGTCCAGCGCGAGGACGTGGACGTCGGCCAGCTCCGGGTAGGAGCCCGCCAGGACCTGTCTGACGAAGTGCGAGCCGATGAAGCCCGCTGCCCCGGTCACCAGGACGCGCATCCTTGATCTGCCTTTCTGCCGTGCTGTGGGGGAGGGGGGGGGGTGATCAACCGGTGAGCGTCGCCCCGAGTCCCGAAGCGACCTCCATGAGATAGCTCCCGTAGCTGGAGGCGCTCAGCTCCTCGCCCAGGCGGTAACAGGTGTCCGCGTCGATGAAACCCATACGCAGTGCGATCTCTTCGACGCAGGCGATGCGTACGCCCTGGCGCTGCTCCAGCAGCTGGACGTACTGACCCGCCTGGAGCAGAGAGTCGTGGGTCCCCATGTCCAGCCAGGCGAATCCACGACCGAGTTGGGTCAGTCGCGCCCGGCCCTGCTCCATATAGGAGAGGTTGATGTCCGTGATCTCCAACTCGTTTCGGGCGGACGGCTTGAGATCCTTCGCCAGCTCCACCACGTCGTTGTCGTAGAAGTACAGCCCGGTGACCGCGAGGTTGGAACGGGGGCGGCTCGGTTTCTCCTCCAACGACAACAAGTTCCCCTGCTCGTCGATCTCGGCGACGCCGTAGCGCTCGGGGGACTTGGACGGATAGCCGAACAATTCACATCCGTCGAGGCGTTGGATGGAGTGCTTCAGCACGGTGGAGAATCCAGGGCCGTGGAAGACGTTGTCGCCCAGAATGAGCGCCACCCGGTCGTTTCCGATGTGTTTGTCGCCGACCAGGAAAGCGTCGGCGATTCCGCGCGGCTCGTCCTGAACCGCGTAGTCGAGGTGGATGCCGAGGCGTGCGCCGTCGCCGAGCATCACCTGGAACGTTTCCACGTGCTGGTGCGAGGAGATGATGAGGATGTCCTGGATGCCGGCCAGCATCAGCACCGACAGCGGATAGTAGATCATGGGTTTGTCGTAAACGGGCAATTGCTGCTTGGAAAGCGCGCCGGTCAGCGGCTGCAGCCGGGTAGCACTGCCCCCAGCGAGGACTATCCCCCTCACCTTGGGGTGTTTCAGCGGTGTCTCGAACACGGTTGGTCCTCCGAGGCATGTATTGCTGATATGAGGGTGGAGACGCTGTCCGAAGGCCGGCAAACCTGGTTGCTCGGGTGCCTCGACACGGCCGGGTCCGCCGGCCCTGCATATAGTGGACGGCGCCGGTCAGTGCGGACGCGTGCACGGCATTCGCCCGAAGGCACCGGCCGGACCGGCAATTGCCTCGCCGCCGCAGCGGCAGGCATGGCGGGCCGTGTCGTGGATGCCGAGGACGAGGAATGTTTCCCCGGCCGGCCGTGAGGCGGCGCAGCGCTTTTGAACCGATGGGGATTCTCGGGTGGCGAGGGAAGGAACCATGGTCGTGCGGCCTTCACCGGGATCGTCCCCGGTACGGCGGGCCGCGCTCGGACGTCCTATGCCTCCACCCGTTGCTGCTCCTGCCACGCCTGATAGGACGGCAGCAATCCGAGCCGTTCGGCTGTCGCGAGGGTCGGGGCGTTCTTGTCCCTGTCGGAGAGCAGCGGCTCGATGTCGGCCGGCCACGCGATTCTTAGGTCCGGGTCGAGCGGATTGACGGAGTGCTCGCGTTCGGGGGCGTACCCGGATGAGCACAGGTAGACGAGAGTGGCGTCGTCGGTGAGGGAGAGGAAAGCGCGGCCCAGTCCCGCGGTCAGGTACACGGCGGTGTTGCGTTCCGCGTCCATGGGCACGATTTCCCAGCGCCCGAAGGTCGGTGAGCCGGTGCGGACGTCCACGATGACGTCGAGGCCCGCTCCGCGCACACAGACGCTGTATTTGGCCTGACCGGGCGGGATCTCGGTGTAGTGGATCCCGCGCAGCGCGCCGCGGTGGGACACCGCGACGTTGACCTGGGCCACCGGGAAGTCATGACCGAACGCCTGACGGAACCTCTCGCCCCGGAACCACTCGTGGGACCGCCCGCGGTGATCGGAGTGGATGACGGGTTCCTGCGACCAGGCCCCCTCGATGCTGAGTGGGTGCATGGCGTTTTGTCCTTCGGACCGGTTGATCGGGCACTGGCAAGGCTGGGCGGTCACGGCCGGGTCGATCAGCTGGAGCGTCTCCAATAGGAACCCTGGCGATCGATCTGGTGGATCTCGTCCGTGATGCCGTGCTCGTCCCGGAACTCATGGACAGCCTGCCGGCATGCCGGAATGCAGTAGTCGTCGACAATGATGTATCCGCCGGCCGACACCTTGTGATACAGGTTCGTGAACACGTCCTTGGTGGCTGCGTACGAGTCCCCGTCGAGCCTGAGCACCGCGAGCTTCTCGATGGGTGCGGTAGGCATCGTGTCCTTGAACCAACCGGGGAGGAAACGGACCTGGTCGTCCAGGAGTCCGTAGCGCGCGAAGTTGCTTTTCACCGATTCCACGTCGACCGGGATGTCGAGGACTTCGTTGTACTGGCCGAGGTCGATGTCGACATCCAGCTGATGGTCGTCCTCAGTGGTCTTGGGGAAACCCTGGAAGGAGTCCGCGACCCACACCTTCCGGTCCCGCACGCCGTGCGCCTGGAAGACGGCGCGGGCGAAGATGCAGGCCCCGCCCCGCCAGACCCCGGTCTCCGCGAAGTCTCCCGGTACACCGTCGCGCAGCACGTCTTCAAGGCACTTCTGCAGGTTGTCGAGCCGCTTGAGACCGATCATGGTGTGCGCGACGCGCGGATAGTCCTCACCCACCGCGCGTAGTTCCGGGGAATACGAGCTGCTCGTGATGAAGCCGGCGACGTTGGTCTGGTCCTCGTAAATCATGTTCGTCACGACCTTCTTCATAAGGTCGAGATACAAGTCTGGGCCGGCAGATATGACTGTCATTTTCCTCGCCTACAGGTAGCTGTGTCCAGCGGGCGGCTCATTCAGGTCATTCAGGGCAGGGGCCGCCGGGGCTAAAACCCTGTATTCACGCTGATGAGCTGGATGGAGTGACCATCTAACCCCAGTGATCGAACTCGGGCAAGGGTCGAAAACGAGCCACGCAAGTGTCGCGCCTGGCTGGAAATGATGTTCATGTGGTGCAGTGGCGACCGCGGTCGATCTGATCGGCCCTTGCTGGGCTGCTGACCGTGTGATTGCATGTTGGAGCAAGATCACCTCCGCACGATTGCGTTTATGGTGAGGAAACCCTTGGAATCTTCAAAACTTCTTCACAAAAGCCCTCCGGAATCAGGTGTGGCATGGCCCTTCGCGCGTACCTGCCCCTTTAGCCTCCCTGGTCAGTACGCCGAGAAGCGCAAGAACGAGCCCATATGCCGGACTCAGGTATGGGACGGCTCCAGGACCTGGCTCATCACCAAGCACGAGCACGTGCGAGCCCTTCTCGCCGACCCCCGGGTCACCATCGATCCGGCCAAGCTGCCCAAGCTCTCCGCCTCCGACGGCGACGGCGGCGGTTTCCGGTCACTGCTGACCATGGATCCACCGGACCACACTGTTCTCCGCCGCATGCTCATACCCGAGTTCAGCGTGCGCCGGGTCCGGCAGATGCGGCCGGGCGTCGAGCACACGGTGCACGGGCTGCTGGACGGGATCCTCAAGCAGCGGGGGCCGGTGGACCTGGTGGCCGAACTCGCGCTGCCGATGTCCACCCTGGTGATCTGCCAGCTCCTCGGCGTGCCGTACGAAGACCGTGAGTTCTTCCAGGAGCGCAGCGAACAGGCCACGCGGGTGGGCGGGAACGAGGAGTCACTGGCCGCCCTCCTGGAGCTGCGTGACTATCTGGACCGGTTGGTGACCGCAAAGATCGAGACTCCGGGTGACGACCTGCTGTGCCGGCTCATCGCCGATCGGCTGCACACCGGTGAGATGCGGCACTCCGAGATCGTGGACAACGCCGTGCTGTTGCTCGCCGCCGGTCACGAGACCAGTGCCAGCATGGTGGCCCTGAGTGTCCTGACGCTGCTGCAGCACCCCGACAAACTGGCGGAGCTGCGTGCCGACAGCACGCTGCTGCCCCAGGCAGTCGACGAGCTCCTGCGTTTCCACTCCATCGCGGACGGCCTTCGGCGGGCGGTCACAGAGGACATCGAGCTCGGCGGCCTCACGCTGCGCGCCGGGGACGGTCTCATCATCTCGCTGGCTTCCGCCAACCGTGACGAGAGCGCCTTCGCCTCCCCGGACCACTTCGACCTGCACAGCTCGGCACGCCAGCACGTCGCCTTCGGTTACGGCCCACACCAGTGCCTGGGGCAGAACCTGGCCCGGCTGGAGCTGGAGGTCACGCTGGGCGCGGTGGTGGACCGTATTCCCACGCTCAGACTGGCCGGCGGAGTCGACGCACTGCGCGTCAAGCACGACTCGACGATCTTCGGGCTGCACGAGCTGCCGGTGGAGTGGTGACGGAAGGGGAATGCGGCGTGCGGGTGACAGTCGAGCAGAGCCGGTGTCTGGGGGCCGGCCAGTGCGAGCAGTTGGTACCGGAGGTTTTCCGCCAGGACGAGGAAGGGCTGAGCCGGGTCCTGGTCGCCGAGCCCGAGCCAGCGTTGTGGCCGAGGGTGCTCCAGACGGTGCACCTCTGCCCCGTACAGGCCGTAATCGTCGGCGAAGGCCCCGGTCACGCACCGCAGGACACCGAGTGACCGCTGATCGCTGGGCCGGTCGCACGGTGCTCGTCACGGGTGCACTGGGGTTCATCGGCTCCCACTTCGTCCGGCAGCTGGACGCGCGGGGAGCCGAGGTGCTGGCCCTGTATCGCACCGAACGACCCGAGGTGCAAGCCGAGTTCGCGGCACTGAGCCGGGTCCGCTTGGTACGGACGGAGCTGCGGGACGAGTCGGACGTACGGGGAGCCTTCAAGTACCTGGCGCCGTCCGTCGACACCGTCGTCCACTGCGCGGCAATGGACGGCAACGCACAGTTCAAACTGGAGCGCTCGGCCGAGATCCTCGACAGCAACCAGCGGACCATCTCTCACCTGCTCAACCACGTGCGGGACTTCGGCGTGGGCGAGGTCGTCGTCATGAGCTCCTCCGAGCTGTACTGCACGGAGCCCACCGCGCCGGCGCGCGAGGAGGACGACTTCCGCAGATCCATGCGGTACACGGACAACGGCTACGTCCTGTCCAAGACCTACGGCGAGATCCTGGCCAGGCTCCACCGCGAGCAGTTCGGCACCAACGTCTTCCTGGTGCGACCGGGCAACGTCTACGGGCCGGGGGACGGTTTCGACCGCTCCCGGGGCCGGGTGATCCCGAGCATGCTGGCCAAGGCCGACGCGGGCGAGGAGATCGAAATCTGGGGGGACGGCAGCCAGACCCGGTCCTTCGTGCACGTCGCCGATCTGGTGCGAGCCTCGCTGCGCCTGCTGGAGACCGGCAAGTACCCGGAGATGAACGTGGCCGGCGCGGAGCAGGTCTCCATCCTGGAGCTGGCCCGGATGGTGATGGCCGTCCTGGGACGGCCCGAGCGCATCCGCCTCGACCCCAGCCGCCCGGTCGGCGCCCCGAGCAGACTTCTGGATCTGTCCAGAATGTCAGAAGTGATCGACTTCGAGCCCCAGCCTCTGCGGGCCGGGCTGGAAGAGACCGCTCGCTGGTACCGCCTTCACAAGCGCTGAACTTCTCGTACACCCCCTGGAAGGTAACTCGTGGTCAAGCACGTCCCGAACTCGTTGGTCCGTGAAATAATCCGAGCCGCCGGCGGACATGACGCCGACCTCAAGGACCTGGCCGTCCGGCATGCCCCGGCTGACATCGTCCGTGTGCTCCTGGACGAGATCACCACGCGCTGCCCCGCTCCCGTGAACGATGTCCCCGTCCTCGTCGAGCTGGCCGTGCGAGCGGGCGACCAGCTGTTTCCCACCTACCTGTACGTCCTCAAGGGTGGCCCGGTGCGCCTCGCCACCAAGGACGAGGCGTTCATCGCGATGCGTGTCGAGTACGAGCTGGGCGAACTGGTGCGAGAGCTGTTCGGACCGGTGCGGGAGAACGTCACCGGCGTGCGCCAGACCACTCTCTTCCCGTACGTCGCGGACGCGCAGTCGGAAGGCGAGGAGGGGTCGGGAGCCGAGCACATCGGCACCCACTTCCTGGCCGCGCAGCAGGGCTCCCAGACCGTGCTGGCCGGCTGCCATTCCCACAAGCCGGACCTCAGCGAACTCTCCTCGCGTTACCTGACCCCGAAGTGGGGTTCGCTGCACTGGTTCACCCCCCACTACGACCGCCACTTCAGTAGCTACCGTGACCAGCAGGTACGCGTTCTGGAGATCGGCGTCGGCGGTTACAAGCACCCCGAGTGGGGTGGCGGCTCACTGCGCATGTGGAAGCACTTCTTCCATCGCGGTGAGATCTACGGGCTGGACATCGTCGACAAGTCGCACTTCGACGCGCCGCGCATCACGACCCTGCGCGGCGACCAGAGCGACCCCGACTACCTGCGGTCCATTGCCGAGGAGTACGGCCCGTTCGACATCGTCATCGATGACGGAAGCCACATCAACGACCACATCCGTACGTCGTTCCAGGCGCTGTTCCCGCACGTGCGGCCCGGCGGCCTCTATGTGATCGAGGACCTGTGGACCGCCTACTGGTCCGGCTTCGGCGGCAACGAGGACCCGAAGCAGTACGGCGGCACCAGCCTGGGCCTGCTCAAGTCTCTCGTGGACTCGATCCAGCACGAGGAACTGCCGCAGGCCGGCGGCCACCGCCCCGGCTACGTCGACCAGCACGTGGTCGGCATGCACCTGTACCACAATCTGGCCTTCATCGAGAAGGGCACCAACGCCGAGGGCGGTATCCCCCCGTGGATCCCGCGCGACTTCGAGACGCTGGTCGCCGTCTCCTCCGGGGGGCACGAATGAGGGGCCGTCGGTACCAGGCATCGGGACACTCCCGACCGCGCGGCGGGGGGCCGGCATGCGTGTGACCCTGCTCAGCGTGGGATCCCGAGGCGACGTACAGCCGTTCGTCGCCCTGGGGATCGGTCTGAAGGCCCGCGGCCACGACGTCACCCTGGCCGCTCCCGCCACGCTGCGGCCGCTGGTCGAGCGTGCTGAGCTGACGTACAAGCTGTCGCCCGGGGACCCCGACGGGTTCTTCAATATGCCCGAGGTCATCGAAGCGCTGCGGCGCAGCCCCTCGTTCAAGAACATGCTCGCGGGGATGCCCGAGGCACCCGAGAGCTACACGCAGCAGGTCGTCGACGCGATCCACGACGCTGCCGAGGGCGCCGACCTCATCGTGAACGCGCCCCTCACCCTGGCCGCCGCGTACGGGCACCCGCCCGCTCCGTGGGCCTCCGTGTCCTGGTGGCCCAACAACATGACCTCGGCCTTCCCGGCCGTCGAGTCCGGGCAGCGCAGATTCGGTCCGCTGACACCTCTGTACAACCGCTACACCCACCGCAGGGCGGCTCGCGACGAGTGGGAATGGCGGCGTCCCGAGATCGACGGCTACCGGAAGCGACTCGGTCTCCGGCCCTTCGGTGACAAGTCCCCGTTCCTCCGACTGGGCCACGACCGCCCGTACCTGTTCCCCTTCAGCCCCAGTGTGCTGCCCAAGCCGCAGGACTGGCCGCGTCAGAGCCATGTCACCGGCTACTGGTTCTGGGACCAGCACTGGGAGCCGCCCGCCGAGCTGGAGGCGTTCCTGGCGGACGGTGAACCGCCGGTGGCGCTCACCTTCGGCAGCACCTGGTCACTCCATCGGCAGAAAGAAGCCCTCCAGGCCGCCCTCGATGCCGTCCGCGGCGTCGGACGCCGACTGGTCATGGTCGACGGGCCGGACGGTGACCTGCCCGACGACGTGCTCCGCCTGCACCAGGTGGACTACGCCGCCCTGTTCCCCAGGATGGCCGCGGTGATCCATCACGGCGGCGCCGGCACGACCGCCGAAGTCGTGCGGGCCGGAGTGCCACAGGTCATCGTGCCGGTCTTCGCCGATCACCCCTTCTGGGCGGCGCGGCTGTCCAGAGTAGGCGTCGCCGCCCAGCCGGTGCCCTTCGCCCGCTTCAGCCCAGAGGCACTGGCACACAGCGTCCGTCAGGCGGTCACCGATCCCGCGATGGCGGCCCGGGCCAGACGGCTGGGCGAACTGGTTTCCAAGGAACGGGGAGTGGACACCGCCTGCGACATCCTTGAGAAGTGGGCGGAGACAGCGCGGGTCGCGGCCTGAGGCGGCCACCGGCGAGCGGGCGGACCGGAACCCGCTCGCCCGCCGGCCGACGGACCCGTGGGCCCGCGCCGCTACGCCGACGGCCGGTAGGCGGAGAGCCGCACGGAGAGCGTCACCTGGGACGGCACCGGCAGCCGCTGGATCGTCTCGCGATCCCGCTGCGCGTCGCGGTGCCAGGCATTGGGCCCCATGCCGACCAGGTGGGCCAGGGCCTGGTGGTCGAGGGCCATGGTCCGGGTCAGCCGCTCCGTGGCGACGGCCGAGAAGTGCGGGGCGAGCTGCTCCGCGAGACGCGACTCCTTGCCTTCGTCCACCTGCAGCAGACCGAGGGTGCCGATGAGTTCCTGCAGGTGATCGGGCAGGGGAGTGACGATCAGGAGGACGCCATGGGGATGGAGGATGCGATGCAGTTCAGGACCGTTGCGGGGAGCGAACGTGTTGATCACCACGGCTGCGGCGTCGTCCTGCAGCGGAAGCGTCTGCCAGGCGTCGGTGACGGCGGCCTCGATCCGCGGATGTGCCTTGGCGGCACGTCGCACGGCGTATTTGGAGATGTCCAGCAGCAGACCCTCGACGTCAGGGAACGCGTCCATGACCTTGGCGTGGTAGTGGCCCGTTCCACCGCCGATGTCGACGATGCAACCGGGCACCGCCGGATCAGCCGTCCGCCGCGCCAGATCGACCAGCGCATCCATCACGGGGTCGTAGTGCCCCGCCGACAGGAATGCGTCCCGGGCCTCCACCATTTCCTTTGTGTCCGCTCGCAGCTTCGTCGCCCTCGGAAGCAGATTCACATAACCCTGCTTCGCGATGTCGAAGGAGTGTCCGGCGGGGCAGGAAAGTGCACGGTCCCCCAACGCCAGCGAAGCACCGCAGTGCGGGCAGGCGAGGTGTCGCACGGATCGCACGATCCTGTTGAGCATGAGGCACCGTTCCTTCGGGCGAGTCGGCGGACCGGACAACCTTAACGCAGCCATCCGGGCCGCCGGCCGCCCGGTGCGGTGCCGAACAATCCCCGTGACGCGCACCCACAGCGGATGAACCCCAATTGCGCGCACGACACGACAACCGGCCAATTCCCCGGCGATTCCTTATGGAATGCCGCGCATGTGGCCTCACCCATTTCAGCAAGTGCTGACATCGCCCTGCTCTGTCAGCGTGACAGCCCATATCGATCGACCAGGAGTTCCGATGGCCCCGAAGAGTGGTGCGCAGCGTTCGAGCGACATAGCCGTCGTCGGCATGTCCTGCCGCCTTCCGGGGGCACCTGGCATCGAAGAGTTCTGGGAACTGCTGACCTCCGGAGGCAGCGCGATCGAGCGTCGCGCCGACGGCACCTGGCGAGGCTCCCTGGAGGGGGCCGCCGACTTCGACGCCGCCTTCTTCGGCATGTCCCCTCGCCAGGCCGCCGCCGCGGACCCGCAGCAGCGGCTCATGCTGGAACTCGGCTGGACCGCCCTGGAGAACGCCGGGATCGTCCCGGGCGGCCTCGCTGGCACGGACACCGGCGTCTTCGTCGGCATCGCGGCCGACGACTACGCGGCGCTCCTGCACCGGTCCGAGACCCCGGTCAGCGGCCACACCGCGACGGGCCTGAGCCGGGGTATGGCCGCCAACCGCCTCTCCTACCTCCTGGGCCTGCGCGGTCCCAGCCTCGCGGTGGACAGCGCGCAGTCCTCCTCGCTGGTCGCTGTCCACCTGGCCTGCGAGAGCCTGCGCCGCGGCGAGTCCGACCTCGCGATCGTCGGCGGCGTCAGTCTGATCCTCGCCGAGAACAGCACGGCAGGCATGGAACTCATGGGTGCGCTCTCGCCCGACGGCCGCTGCTACACCTTCGACGCACGCGCCAACGGCTACGTACGGGGTGAGGGCGGAGCCTGCGTCGTCCTCAAGCCTCTGGACCGGGCACTGGCCGACGGGGACCGCGTCCACTGCGTTATCCGAGGCAGCGCAGTCAACAACGACGGCGGCGGCTCCACCCTGACCACACCCCACCGCGAGGCCCAGGAAGCCGTACTGCGCACGGCGTACGAACGGGCTGGGGTCGCCCCGGACCAGGTGTCCTACGTCGAACTGCACGGCACGGGAACGCCCGCCGGCGACCCCGTCGAGGCGGCGGCTCTCGGCGCGGTCCTCGGCACGGCCCGGAGCCGGAGCACACCGCTGACCGTGGGGTCGGCCAAGACGAACGTCGGCCACCTCGAAGCGGCTGCGGGCATCGTGGGATTCGTGAAGGCCGCCCTGTGCGTCCGTGAGGGCGCGGTACCTCCGAGCCTGAACCACGCGACGCCCAACCCTGCCATCCCCATGGACCGGCTCAACCTGCGCGTACCTACTCGACTGGAAACCTGGGCGCAGCCGGACGAGCAGGGAACCGGCCGGCTGCGACTGGCCGGCGTCTCGTCCTTCGGCATGGGCGGGACGAATGCGCATGTGGTGTTGGAGGAGGCACCGGATGTGCGGGAGTCGGTGGAGCCGGGTGTGGGTGTGTCGCCGGTTGTGGTGCCGGTGGTGGTGTCGGGTCGTTCTGTGGGTGTGGTGCGTGAGCTGGCGGCCCGTATGGGGGGTGTGGCTGGGTCGGGGCGGTTGGTGGATGTGGGGTTGTCGTCGGTGGTGT
>NZ_JBVJLO010000027.1:0-79466 GCF_055584685.1 Streptomyces sp. NPDC102258 | reverse complement strand
ACCCCGCGAAGAGAGCGGAACCCAGCAGTTGATCACGACATCACACAGGCCCTAGAACAAGCCTCGTGGTCATCGTCCTGCCTGCCCCCGCCCCCGGCTAAACCGGCTCACATCCGGCCTGAACCCGCCACACGCACGGTCGGCAACCGCACCCGCCGCAGTACCAAGGCCCCCCGGTACCACGGCACCCGCTCACTCGCCCGCCTACCACGATCACCACCCAAAGTGCGCTCTCCGGGGTGCCGTCAGTGTTGAGAAGCAAGAGCCTCTGAAGGGGTTCGGGATCGCGATGCAAAGACAGTCCGGTCCGTGGCAGGATGACAGCATGCTGATCCGAAAGGCCGATGCCGCGTAGGCGTCCGAAGGGGCTGCGCGCGCAGCGTTGGCGGCCCAGAAGAGGTATTCCGGTTCGCCGGATCCGTGATGTCGCTGCGGCGACTCGCGTAGCGATCCGGAACTTGGAAGAGGACCGGCTGTGGCCTGGGGCTGTGGCGGCTGCCTTGGCGGAGTGCCGACGGTATCTGAATCGGCCAGGGCGCGTGCTGCCGGATCCGGTGATGGGCTGCGCGTGCTGTGATCCTCTGGTGGCGCGAGACCTGCTGGAGGACGTGCTGGTGTGGCTTCCCCGTGGGGCTCGGGAGGACCTTGGCAGGCTCATCGGCCGACTCGATGCCGAATTCGACCGCCGAGCCGTCACCCTCAGCCCTCACCTCGTGCTGGCAAGCCCCTCGGGCGCGTGGGGGTGGTGGCGTCAGCGCTTCTTGGAGAACTGAGGGCAGACCGGATGGGCGGGCGGGAGTGCGGCCGGATCCTGGCGAGCGGGGACAACAATACGGAGGAACGTACCCGCGCCCGTGCCCCGGCTGCCGAGGAGGGCCACGGGTCACCGTTGGCCGCCTGGGTCGTTAGCTGATCATGACCAGAATTCATGCAGTCCAGACGGTGGCGGCCATCAGTGGTGCCATTGCCCTCCTCACCATGATGACTGGAACTGCCTCCGCCGCAGACGGACAGTTCACGTACATCAGGTACGACACCGGAACTCAGGACGCGCTTTTCAACCCGCCAAGCGACCGCTGCCTGCCGCTGCCCGGCGGAGCGGCCTCCGCGGTCAACGACACAGATGCCACCGCCTTCGTGTACGCCGACAGCAGCTGCCAACAGCTTCTCTCGATCGTGGGCGTCGGAGCCACCTGGACCGAGTCAGGGCCGCCGCCGCTGCCCGCGCGCAGTGTGGGCTTCGGCTCCAACTAAGGAGGTTTGACTCCGTTCGCTGCTGTTCCACGTGCCCTCAGCAGGGCACGGAGTCGGTCGAGAAGGGTAAACCGCACGGTCTCAGGCTGGCGTCATACACCTGGCCCTGGGCCGGGCAGGGTTGGAGGCGCCCAGGCCTTCACCGACCGGCCCCAGGACACCTACCCCGCCGTACTTCTCCCAGGGCGTCTGGGCCTCCTGGGGCCGGCTGCTGGACTCCGTGCGCACCGGGGAACCGTCGGTGGAGTCGGTCACCGGCGGATCGGTGTTCTCCCACTTCGCGGCCGAGCCCGAACTCGCCGCCGAGTTCAACGCGGCGATGGCGGTGAGCGCCGAGATGGAGGCCCAGGCCATCGCCCAGCTGTACGCTCGGGTACTGGTCGTCGAGGTCGTGGCACCGCCGGTCGTGGACGCCGACACCGACCCCTTTCTCGCGGTGAGCGACCTCAACCTGCTGGTCCTGACCCGCGGCCGGGAGCGTACCGAGGAGGAGTTCACGCGCCTGCTGGAGGCCGCCGGGCTCCGCCTGACCCGCATCGGCGACCCGGTGGGCTTCAACGGCTACCGGATGATCGAGGCCGCCCCGGCCGCGGCGGAAGGTGACGCATGAAGAC
This sequence comes from Streptomyces sp. NPDC102258, assembly GCF_055584685.1. Taxonomy (NCBI): domain Bacteria; kingdom Bacillati; phylum Actinomycetota; class Actinomycetes; order Kitasatosporales; family Streptomycetaceae; genus Streptomyces; species Streptomyces sp. NPDC102258. The sequence goes on along the minus strand of NZ_JBVJLO010000027.1, from coordinate 77,598 downwards.
GATGGAGGAAACCTCGACGTTGAGCCAGCACCCCATCGAGACCACCGACCACGAGGTGGGCCCCGGCACCCTGCGGCGGCTGGCCGCCGCCTGGCCCAGGCGGGCCACCGTACGCACCGACATGGACAAGGTCACCGGCTACGAGAAGTACGACCCGGAGCTCCTCGACTACCCGGTCGCGCTGATGCCGTTCGGCGAGCACCCGGACTTCCAGGCGGTGTCCGAGGAGCAGCGCCGCCGGGTAAACACGCTCGGCTGGATCGCGTACAACGAACGTGTCATCGCCGCCGAGGAGTTCGTCGTCAACCCGACGTTCGAGAAGCTCGGCCGCGCCGTCTTCCCCGGGGTAGACCGCTTCGAGGTCAAGGAGATCGTGCGGCAGTCGTACATCGACGAGGTGTGGCACACCTACATGCACATGCTCGGCACCCAGCGGACCAGCCCGCCGACTGAGTGTCCGCACCCGGTGGCGCGGGCCGTCCCGTGAGGGACATGGTCGGCGGGCTTACTTGGATTCGACTCGCCCGACCGGGTCAGGGCCGGCCGCGAGCGTCTCGCATGCCGTCTGCCAGGCGTTGTCACCGAGGTGGAGCTGACTGCGGAGGTAGGCCGTGGTGAGCTGTGTGACGGCGGCGACCCGTTCGGGGCTCTCGTCCGTGGTCTCTGCGACGTCGTATCCGGGGATCCCGCCGAGTGCGTGCCCCGCGCCGAACAGGGTGAGCAGGGACTTGGGGCTGGGGCCGAGGGTGTAAGGGTCGGCGTGCCAGGCCGGCCCCATGTCGGTGAAGTGCCGGGAGTCGTCCTCGTCGCCGGCGACGACCAGCGCGGGTGTGGTCATCGTGGAGAAGTCGATGGTCCCGAAGACCGGGAGCATGTCGGCCATGGGACCGTTGAGGACGTCGCCCCGGCCGGGCGCGGCGAGCAGAACGCCCGCCTTGATCCGGGGTTCGACAAGGCTCACTTCCTGCCCGGTGTCGGGGTCGGTGAGCTTGGCTCCGAGCAGGGTGCTGGAGGTGAAGCCGCCGAAGGAGTGTCCGGCCACGGCGACCTCGGTGTGGTCGATCCGCCCGGCGAGCAGCGGCACGGCCTTCTCGATCTCGTCGAGCCGGTCGAGGATGTGGGTCATGTCCTCGGCGCGGGAGCGCCAGAAGAAGGGAGCGCCAGGGGCGTCGGCGACCAGGTGGCTCAGCGTCCTGGAGGTGAGGTGGGTGGGCTGGATGACGACGAATCCGTGGGCGGCCCAGAAGTTGGCGAGCGGCGCATAGCCGTTCAGCGAGGAGAGGTGGTTCGAGGGGCCTTGCCCGTGAGAGAGCAGGATGACGGGAAGGCCGGTACCGGTCTCGGGCGCGGTAACGCGTACCTGGAGGTCTACGGGACGTCCCGGTACGCGCAGTACGACCGGGCTGTAGGACAGGACCGGGACGGGCGTGTCCAAGGCGTCGGCGTTGGTGGTGAGGGTGGTGCTCACGGTGTGGGTTCCCTTCGGTGGCGCCTGCCGCCCGCCGGTCTCTTGAGACCGGCGACGGACAAGGCGGTCAGGGGCATCCGCTTCGGCTAAGCTGAAACGGAGCGCTGTTCCATTTAGTATCCGGAGCGCTGCTCCACTTTGTCAATCGGTGTGGGAGGAGTACGTGATGGACGTGATGGCCACCACCGGCCCTGCGGGGGAATTGCCGTCCCGAGGCAAGCGGGCCGACGCCCAGCGCAACCGGGAGACGGTGCTCACCGCTGCCGCCGAGGTGTTCGTCACCTCCGGCGTCGACGCGCCGATCCGCCAGATCGCGTCCCGGGCGGGCGTCGGGATGGCCACGATCTACCGCCACTTCCCGACCCGGGCGGATCTCGTCACAGCCGTCTACCGGCACCAGATCGAGGCATGCGCCGAAGCCGGCCCGAAGCTGCTGGCCAGTGCCGGCTCCCCGCTCGACGCACTGCGCCAGTGGATCGACCTCTTCGTCGACTTCCTCGTCACCAAGCACGGACTCGCCGACGCCCTGCAGTCCGACAACGATCGCTTCGCCGCGCTGCACGCCTACTTCCTCAACCGCCTGCTGCCCGTCTGCGCCCAGCTGCTCGATGCCGCTGTGGAGGCCGGCGACATCAGGCCCGGTACGCAGCCCTACGAGCTGATGCGCGGCATCGGCAACCTCTGCATCGGACGCGAGAACGACCCCCGCTACGACCCCCGGCGCCTGGTCACTCTCCTCCTCCAGGGACTCCAGCGACCTGACGCGGCCTGATGCGGCCTGATGCGGCTCGATGCCGACGAGCGTCATCGCGATCTGGTCCCTCCGCGCTTCCACGCGAGCTGAGCAACCGCCTCTCATGAGCGGGAGACACCGACAGGCAACAGCGCCCTGAGCTGATGCTGCCACTTCTCATGAACATCGAACACGACGCCATCAGGACGCTGCTCAACGCGTCACGCGTAGGTCCGCCGGGGCCGAGTGTCCTGGCTGCGGAAGGTGGTCCAACCGGTGTAAGCGAGGCTGCGGGCCGCCTGAGCGCCGGTCACACACTCACCCAGCAGTACAACCGGTGGCCGCGAACGGCCGCTCTCTTCGCAAGAGCAGCGAGGTCTTTCAGGAAGCCGGTGAGCCCCGTCGGGTTCGACTCGCCGCTGAAGACACCCGACGCCGACCAACCGTCGGCCACTTCGCCCAGCTGTTTCAGGTCGACACGGGCGAGGGAGTCGCACAAGGGATCAGTGAGTGACAAGGTGACGAGTTCTCCGTCACCTATCATCCCGACCACATGCCCATGCCGTGGATCAGCCTTGATGGCATCGGCGGTCCGCCCAGTGACGAGTACCCCGGCCGGCAGCAGCTCGACCACCGGATCGATGCCCTTCACGAAGGAACGAGTCGTACCCCGTTCCCATGGGCTGCCCGTCCTCACGCGCCACGGCGCGAACGGCGTCTTGATCATCAGCAGCGGCGTAGTAGCCGAAGAGCACTCCCATGCAACCCATCATGGATTACCACGCAGCGTCACCGACCACGGAATGTGGAGCCACAACTGGCGGCCGAATGCTCTGACCTGCTCAAATGCCGCTCGAAGCGCTTTGCGTGCAGGGAAATGATGACGCACCCGCCGCTGCCACGCGGCCAGCGCTCGTACGCGACCGGGGCTGGGTCGCCCACCGCGCCCGGCCAGCAAATGCTCTGCACGCAGCACCCGCCACTCACGTAGCGCGCTTGCATAATTACCGTGCGTGCTGGAGTGTGGGCGCGCACCTGCTGTTGTCTCCGGGCCGCTCGCTTTCCGTTCCGCAGTCCGGGGCTGCCCGCGCGCTCTGCTGATCGTCGTACCGCGGGTGTGTCGGGCCCCGCGTTCCGGAGAGCTCGAAGTCTCTTGGTTCGGTTGTCGGTCCGCGGTTGCCCCGGGCGGGATGAAAGGTCACGTAGTGATGTGGTGGGACGCCGTCGTGCGTGACGTCGCGCTGGTGCTCGTGGTGCTCACGTTGGCCTACAACGGGACCCTGGTCATCGGCGGTGTCCTGTTCGCCCGCCGCGGCGGTGCTTCGCTGCGCGGACAGCTCGCGCTGAGTTGCGGGGTGCCGGTCGCGCTGCCCGGCAGCTGGACGGTGTTCGTCCTGATCCCCTGCCTGAACGAGGAACGGGTCATCGAGAACACCGTACGCTGCCTGCTCGATCTACAGCCCGGAGTACGGGCCTTGGTCATCGACGACGGCAGCGACGACAGCACCGCCGCCCGTGCCCGGGCCGCGGGCGCGGGCCGCATCGAGGTTCTGCGGCGGGCCCTGCCCGAGGCCCGGCGCGGGAAGGGAGCCGCTCTCAACGCGGGTCTGCGGCACGTGCGCCGCCAGGTGCGGGACGAGGGCCTGGACCCGGCACGTGTGCTGGTGTGCGTACTCGACGCCGACGGCCGGCTGACGCCGGGGGCCACCCCTCGGGTCGCGGCGCTGTTCGAGGCACCGGAGGTGGGTGGCGCCCAACTGGCCGTACGGATCCGAGACCGCGGCCATGTGGCCCTGCGGTTCCAGGACTTCGAGTTCTGGGCGCTGAGCGCGGTCACCCAGTTCGGCCGGGTCGCCACGGGGTCGGTGAGCATGGGAGGCAATGGTCAGTTCACCCGCCTGTCCGCGCTCGACACCGTGGGCGAGCAGCCGTGGTCGGATTCGCTGACCGAGGACCTCGACCTGGGGATCAGCCTTGCGGTCCGCGGCTGGACGGTAACGACCACCACCGGCGCCTACGTGTCCCAGCAGGGCCTGACCAGTCCTCGCCGGCTGCTGCGTCAGCGCACCCGCTGGCACCAGGGGCACATGACGGCCCTTGCCCGTCTGCCCCAGCTGTGGGCAAGCCCCGGTGCGCGGCGCGCCACCCGGATCGAGCTCACGGGGTATCTCCTGGTCCCGTATCTGATCACGCTGCCCTGGTCCGTCGTCCAGCAGTACCTGCTCGTGCGTCTTGTGCAGGGGCTCGGGCGGGAGCTGTCCGCCGACGCGGTGAAGCCGTGGTGGTCCCAGGTGCCGGCCGGACTGGGCTGGTACGCGGTGGGCTTCGCCGGGTACTTCGCCATGGCGCTCGTGTACTGGCGACGCACCGACGACCTGCCCCTGTGGAAGGCATGGGTCTATTCCCAGGCCCTGGTGCTGTACCTGTACGTCAGTTTCACCGCCGCCTGGCGGGCCGTGGGCCGCATCCTCACGCGGCGCCGCGGGTGGGTCAAGACCGAGCGTTCTCCGGAGGCGTGCCTGGCTCCTTCGGCGGACCCGCGAGCGTTGGCCGGCGGCCGGGGTGAGGTCCTCGCAGGTGGGGAGGCCGCTCTCAGCGCCCCGTCCGGCCGCGCGAAAGGCGAGGGCCGACCCGTCTGAACGGCCCGGTGGGCCCACGGGCCCGGCCGGACCGCGCACCGTCCCCTCCGCCGCTTCGACCCTCCGAGGATCCCCATGCTCCCGACCGCCATGACCGCGCCCGTGCGGGCCATGCTCGTCCTCGGCACCCGGCCCGAAGCGGTCAAGCTGGCGCCCGTGGCCCGTGCCATGACCGCCTCGCCGTTGTTCGAGCCCCTGGTGGTGGCCACCGGGCAGCACCGCGAAATGCTGCATCAGATGCTGGACCTGCTCCAGGTGGGAGACCGCACCGACCTCGACGTCATGCGTGAACGCCAGCAACTGTCGACCCTGACGGCCCGGCTGATCGACGGTCTGGGTGCGGCGGTCCGCGACCGGCGCCCTGACCTCGTCGTCGTCCAGGGCGACACGACCACCGCGCTGTGCGGTGCGCTGGCCGCCTTCTACGAACGGGTGCCCCTCGCGCACGTGGAGGCCGGGCTACGGACCGGCGTGCCGGACAACCCTTTCCCGGAGGAACTCAACCGCACGCTCATCGCGCGCATGGCACGCTGGCATTTCGCCCCCACGGCAGGCGCCGCCGCCCATCTGGCATCCGAAGGCGTACCGCCGAGCGCGGTGTTCGTCACCGGCAACACCGTCGTCGACAATCTGCTGTGGGTCCTCGCCACCGGTACCGGACGCAGCCACTTCACCACCGGCCTGCGGCGGATCCTGCTCACCCTCCACCGCAGGGAAAGCCACGGGCTTGTCATGCGCGACATGGCAGGCGCCGTGCGGCGTCTCGCCGACCGGGGAGACGTCGAGATCCTGCTGCCCGTCCACAAGAGCCCCGCAGTCCGCGAGGTGCTGGTACCCGCGCTCGCCACGCACCCGCACATCCGCGTGGTCGAGCCCCTGGACTACCCGGACTTCGCCGCGACCCTGGCCGCCTGCGACCTCGTCATGACCGATTCGGGCGGTGTCCAGGAGGAGGCCCCGGCGCTGGGCAAACCCGCGCTGATCATGCGTACGACGACCGAACGGACCGAGGCACTTCTTGCCGGCTCCGCAGAGCTGGTGGGCACACAGCCGCACGACATCGTGAACGCGGCCACCCGGCTGCTGGACGACCGCCACGCCTACACACGCATGGCCACCGCCAAGAACCCGTTCGGGGATGGCAACGCCGCCCACCTCATCCTGACCCACCTGACCGCCGCACACGGGGTGTCCTTCCCGGCCGTTCGCCCGTCGGCCTCCCTCGCTCGGCGGCCCTTCCCCCACTCGGAGATCACCGCCGCGGGGGCTAAGTCCGGCTAGCTGGGGCCGTGTTCGAGCCGTGGGCTGCCCGAGTGACTTTCACGAATTCCCCTCATTCATGGCCGTGGGTGCCAGACTGGCCGACGCTCCCTCAGGAGTGATCCGCACATCCATCGCCGCGCCGGACCGTGAGGCCCTGGGGCGGCGCCATGCTCGTGTGAGGGGAACAGTCGCACCTCAGGAATCCCTGCTCAAGGTCTACGGAGACCGGTCCTACCGGCACGTGACGATGGCCCGGCACCAGGGCACCACCATCGCGTTCGCGATGGACGCGTCCCGCCGGATCGTCTAGTCCGTACTGGACCTGTCCGGCCCCCCAACCAAGGGCGAAGCGGACACCGCGTACTGGAGCGACAACCCGGCCGAGCTGTTATTTCCCCAGGAGCTGGCCAAGGTGGGGTACGCCGTGGTCGGTGCGACGGCGATGCGGACGGTCAAGCGCGGCGGCGCCGAGGCGGCTGCCGACGAGCGGCCGACGGCCGAGGGGAGCGACTCCTTCCTGTCCACCACCGCGCGGCTGACGGCGGACGCCCCGTTCCATGTGGTGTCGGACGGCACATACGTGGTGGTGCTGCGGCAGTCGATCGACGCGACGCACTCCGACGCGGTGTACAAGCTGACGGGCGGCGGCGGTTCGGGCAACGCGTCCCGCGGCGATTACGTGCTCAGCGGTACGAAGAAGGTGCCGCTGGTGCGCGACACCCTGCTGTGCGACCGGTTCCTGCTGGTGGACGGCAGGCTCAAGCCGGTGCTGGAGGTGCGCTACAAGCGCAGCCGGCACGCCACCCGCCCCGAGTCCGCCAAGGACAGCCTGGGCACCGAGGGCATGGAGGGCCGCCCGTTCCACGAGCCGACCCAGGAGCTGTCCTTCGTCCGGAACCTGACCCAGGGCCGGTTCGCCGCCGTGCTGGTGCCCACCGCGATCAGCGGCGTGCAGCGCTGGCAGCTGTTCGCCCACAACGACGCCACCGGACGGGTCGACTCCTTCAACATCGAGCAGGGCGCCCCAGGGCCTGTTCAACACCCAGGGGACCCGCTTCTACACCAGCCCGGATCCGCTCTACCGGGACGCGGTGTTCGAGCGCAGCCCCGGCACCCGGGGCACGCGGAGACCGCGCTGCATTTGGACGGCGCCGACCCGTACGTCGACCTGGGCGATCCGGCGGCGCTGCGTTTCGGCGGGAGGCCCTACACGGTCGAGGCCTGGGTCAAGCCGACCTCGCTTGACGGCCCGGTGCTGTCCAGGAGCGGTGAGTACCTGCTGGCCGTGGACGGGCTTGGTGAGCCTCACCCACGAGGGGGCGCCGGCGCCGCTGCTGTCCACCGAGCCGGTCCCGACGGACGTCTACACCCACATCGCCGTCACCTTCGACGGCACCACCGAAGCTGTACGTCAACGGCCGGGCGGCCGGCAGCGGGGCGCTGCCGTTCACCCCGGCGACCAGTGTGAACACCCTGGTCGGCACGTACGTCTGGACCGCCCAGGGCGGCTTCTTCACCGAGACCACGGAGGCGACCGACAGCGTCAGCGAGACCACCTCCGGCTCCTACTCCCTCAGCGGCAGGGTCGGCGGCGGTTTCGCGTGCAGCTTCGGCGCCTTCGGCGGCGGCGCGAGCGGCTCGCTGGACGCCTCGGTCGGCGGCGGCCTCAGCGTCACCCGGGCCAAGGGCAAGGACGCCTCCCGCTCCTTCGGCCTCGACGTCCAGTGCGCGCCCTCGGGCGACTTGCAGCGCCGTGACAAGGACGGCAAGCCCGTCCTGGTGCCGGGCAAGGTCCACGCCTACCGCTTCCTGACCTTCTACCTCGGCGAGAACAGCGCCAACTTCGACGACTTCTACCACAAGGTCGTCGACCCCGCCTGGCTGCAGGGCAGCGACGCCCCCGACGCCGCCGCACTGCGCCAGATCCGCCAGAACTCCGCGAAGCCCCCGTGCTGGCGGATCCTGCACCGCGTCACCTACATCAGCCGGGTACTCGCACCCGTCCCGCCTCCCCGGCCACCGCCACCCGCGCGGCCCTGGCCACCCAACTCCCCGAACTCGTCCCCCACGCCCCGGAGATCATCGACTACCTCACCCGCTACTTCGGCATGGAGAACTGACCTCAGCCCGGCCCTGCGACACCCGCAGGGCCGGGCACGCCAGTCCGTTTCCTTCGGATTTACACCACTGCCCCCGCCGGCGTCCAGGCGTGTTCGCGCAGCAGGCGCAGGCCGTTGAGGCCGACGATGATCGTGGAGCCTTCGTGGCCGGCTACGCCGAGCGGGAGGGGGAGGGTGGCGATCAGGTCCCAGGTCACGAGCGCGGTGATGAAGATTCCGGCGATGACGAGGTTCTGCACGACCAGGCGGCGGGCCTTGCGGGAGAGGGCCACCACGGCGGGGACGGTGGCGAGTTCGTCTCGGACGACGACCGCGTCGGCGGTCTCCAGGGCGAGGTCGGAGCCCGCCTTGCCCATCGCGATGCCGGTGTGGGCGGCGGCCAGGGCGGGGGCGTCGTTGACGCCGTCGCCGATCAGCAGGACCCGCCGGCCTTCGGCCTCCCATCCCTGGACGGCAGCCACCTTGTCTTGTGGGAGCAGCCCGGCGCGGACATCGGTGATGCCGACTTCGGCGGCCAGGTGGCGGGCGGCGCGTTCGTTGTCGCCGGTCAGCAGGACCGGGGCTCGGCCGGTGAGGGCGGTGAGCGCGGCCACCGTGGCCCGGGCGTCGGGGCGGAGGCGGTCGGCGATGCCCAGCACCCCGACCGGTACGCCGTCGCGCAGGACGAGGACCGCGGTATGGCCGTCGTCTTCGAGTGCCCGCACCATGTCGTCGGCTTGGGGGCTGCCGGTGTGGGTGAGGCGGCCCGGGGAGCCGACCTGGACGGTGCGCCCGCCAATGACGGCGGTGACGCCCCGTCCCGGTGCGGAGGCGAAGCCGGCCGCCTCGGCCAGGGTGAGGCGGCGGGCACGGGCGGCGTCGACGACCGCGCGGGCGAGCGGGTGCTCGCTGGGGTGCTCAGCCGCAGCAGCCAGGGCGAGCAGTCCGTTCTCGTCCAGGCCGGAACCGGGCAGGGGTCGGATGCCGGTGACGCGCGGGGTGCCTTCGGTGAGGGTGCCGGTCTTGTCCAGGGCGACCGCGTCGACCTGGCCCAGACGTTCCATGACGACGGCGGACTTCGCGAGGACGCCGTGGCGTCCGGCGTTGGCGATGGCGGAGAGCAGGGGCGGCATGGTGGAGAGCACCACCGCGCAGGGCGAGGCGACGATCATGAAGGTCATCGCACGGAGCAGGGCGGGCTGGAGTGCGGAGCCGAGGGCGAGCGGGATCGCGAAGACGGCGAGGGTGGCGATGACCATGCCGATGGAGTACCGCTGCTCGACCTTCTCGATGAACAGCTGGGTGGGGGCCTTGGTCTCGGAGGCCTCCTCGACCATCTTCACGATCCGCGCGATCACCGAGTCCGACGGGTCACGCTCGACGCGCACGCGCAGGGCGCCGGTGCCGTTGACCGTGCCGGCGAACACCTCGTCCCCGGCCTGCTTGGCCACCGGGAGGGGCTCGCCGGTGATGGTGGCCTGGTCGACGTCGCTGGTGCCGGCGAGGACCCGGCCGTCGGCGCCGACCCGCTCGCCGGGCCGCACCAGGATGAGGTCGCCTACCGTGAGGGCATCGGCGGGGACGTTCTCCTCCCCGTCGCCGGGCAGCAGCCGGGTCGCGGTGTTCGGCGCGAGGTCGAGCAGCCCGCGCACGGAGTCGGCGGTTCGCGCGGTCGCGACGGCCTCCAGCGCACCGGAGGTCGCGAAGATGACGATCAGCAGGGCCCCGTCGAGGACCTGGCCGATGGCGGCGGCGCCGAGCGCCGCGACGACCATCAGCAGATCCACGTCCAAGGTCTTGTCCCTCAGGGCCTTCAGGCCCTCCCATCCCGGCTCCCAGCCGCCTGTGATGTATGCAGCGGCATACAGCGGCGCCCACAGCCAGACCGGGCCGCCGAGGAGATCCAGCGGGAGGGCGACCACGAAGAGCACCAGCGCGGCCAGCGCCCACCGCGCCTCCGGCAGGGCCAGCACCCGTGTGCGCCGCTTCGGGAGCGCCGGACGCGGGTCGGCGTCGGCCGGTGCGGGCCGCTGGTCAAGGACAGCAGGCATGACAAAACAACCCTTCGCGGGCGGACCAGGGCAACACCTCCACAATACAGGAACACCTGAATAGATCTTCATGTGTTATCGGTATGATGACCCCATGGGCCACGGAACCGACACCCCCAGCAGCGCCACCACCCGCGAGCGCCTCGACGCCGTCGGCACCGCGGAGGTCGCCGCCACCCTCCAGGCCCTCGCCACGCCCTCGCGACTGCACATCCTGGCCCGGCTCCAGGAAAGCCCGTGCTCCGTCGGCGACCTCGCGGAGGCCGTCGGCATGGAAGCCTCCGCCTGCTCGCACCAGCTGCGCCTGCTCCGCAACCTCGGGCTGGTCACCGGCGAACGTCACGGCCGCTCGATCGTCTACGCGCTCTACGACAACCACGTCGCCGAACTCCTCGACCAGGCGCTCTACCACGTGGAACACCTGCGCATGGGAATCCGGGACGTGCCCGCCGGCACGCCCGAGGCCGTCACTCCTCATTGAGGCGGCCGACCGGGTTCGGCCGTCCGCGCGCCCGTCTCCGGGAGGCCACCCCCGCACCGGCTTCGTGTAGTCCCGGGCCCCCGGGGTGGCGAATCGATTCAGCCGGGGTGGCGTCAACGCGGCGTGGAATATGCGGGGTTGAGAGCGTTTTCGGGCGTGAGCCCCCGGGAGTGCGCGGTGCACGGAAGTGAGGGCCGGAGGCGCAGTGCGCCGGGGGGAAGTTGGTTGCGTTCGGTAGCTGATGCGCTACATACTGTGATTGCTCCCTTGGCCTCCGTCATGCCGGGAGTCCTGTCACCCGTTCCGTCGCCCCCGGATGAGGAGTGCCATGCCCTGCTTATCGGCGCGAGACGCACTGGCCGTGGCCGCCCAGCCGGTTCTGCTCCTCGCCGCCGCCTGCGTCTTCGCCGTCACCGAGTGGCGCGGATGGGAACCGGGCATGACCACGTTCCTCTTCCAGTTCGCGGTGCTCGGGTTCCTCGTGGTGCTTGAGTTCCTGATCCCCTACGACCCCTCATGGCGGCCGGACCGGCGGGAATGGGGCCACTACGCCGTGTACTACGTCCTCACCGCCAGCGGGGGCACGCTCGGCCAAGTCCTGGTGCTCGTGGCCGTCGGCGCGGTGGCCGATCCGTACCCCGTGCTTCCACTGTGGGGCGAGATTCCGCTGGCGCTCCTGCTCGGCTCCCTCGCGAGCTACGCCGTGCACCGGGCCGGGCACACCTACGCCTGGCTGTGGCGGCTGCACGGTGTGCACCACGTACCGGAGAAGGTCAACGTCGCCAACAACGGCGTCAACCACGTGGCCGATGTGATCATCTCGCAGGGTTTCGTCCAGTTCGCCCTCGCGCTGGTGGGGTTCTCCGAGCGCGCCGTCTTCGGTGTGGGGCTCTTCGTCGTGGCACAGGGGTATTTCGTCCACGCCAACATCCGGGTGCGGCTCGGCCCGTTCAGCCACGTCCTCGTAGGTCCGGAGCAGCACCGGCTGCACCACAGCACCGATCTGTCCGAGGCCGGCCACTACGGCTCCGACCTGTCCGTATGGGACAGACTCTTCGGCACCTTCACCTGGCGTCCCGGCCGGGCGCCGGCGGCGGTCGGGCTGGCCGATCCCCGGGCTTTCCCCGCCACCGGCCGCATCCTCACCACGCTCGTCCACCCCCTGCGCCGCTCCGCCGGCTGACGGGTCTCCGCTCCTCCCCCCCCTGCCTGCTCACGTTCGTGCGGCGCGCGCCGCTCCCCTCACGTGCGCCCGTTTCGCGACTCAAGGAACGCCCATGCCTGCAGACGCCCGTACGTCCCCGCCCGTCACTCCCGTCACTCCCGCCACGCCTCCCGAGAAGATCGCCGTCATCGGCATCGGCTGCCGCTTCCCGGGCGGTGCGAACGACCACCGGTCCTTCTGGCGCAACCTGATCGAGGGCAGGGACTGCATCACGCCGACGCCCGCCGACAGGTACGACGCGGCGGGTCTGGGCAGCAGGGACAAGGCGAAACCCGGGCGGCTCGTGGGCGGGCGCGGCGGCTACATCGACGGCTTCGACGAGTTCGACCCGGCGTTCTTCGGCATCAGCCCGCGCGAGGCCCACGCCATGGACCCGCAGCAGCGCAAGCTCCTGGAGGTCACCTGGGAGGCCCTGGAGGACGGCGGGCAGAAGCCGGGCGAGCTGGCCGGGCGGGACGTGGGCGTGTTCGTCGGGGCGTTCACCCTGGACTACAAGATCCTGCAGTTCTCCGACCTGCGGTTCGACACCCTCGAAGCCCACACGGCCACCGGCACGATGATGACGATGGTCTCGAACCGGCTCTCGCACTGCTTCGACTTCCGGGGCCCGAGCCTGTCCATCGACTCCGCCTGCAGCTCCTCGCTCGTGGCCGTGCACCTCGCCTGCGAGAGCCTGCGCCGCGGTGAGAGCTCGCTGGCCCTGGCCGGCGGCACCCTGCTGCACCTGACGCCGCAGTACACCATCGCCGAGACCAAGGGCGGGTTCCTCTCGCCCGAGGGCCGCTCCCGTACGTTCGACGCCGGCGCCGACGGCTACGTCCGGGCCGAGGGCGTGGGCATCGTGGTCCTCAAGCTCCTCGCGGACGCGGTGCGCGACGGCGACCCGATCCACGCCGTGATCACGGAGACCGGCGTCAACCAGGACGGGCGCACCAACGGCATCACGGTCCCCAGCGCCGACGCCCAGTCGGCCCTGATCGAGCAGGTCTGCGCCCGGGCCGGCATCACCCCGGGCAGCCTCCAGTACGTGGAGGCCCACGGCACGTCCACCCCGGTCGGCGATCCGGTCGAGGCGAACGCGCTGGCCCGGGCCCTCGCCATCGGGCGCGAGCCGGGCGCCGCGTGCTACGTCGGTTCCGTCAAGACCAACATCGGGCACACCGAGTCCGCCGCCGGGATCGCCGGCCTCATCAAGACCGCACTCAGCCTCGAACACCGGCTGATCCCGCCGCACATCAACCTGGAACGCGTCAACCCGGCGATCGACCTGGACGCCGCGCCGTACGAGATCCCCGACCGGGTCACCCCCTGGCCCCCGCACGAGGGGCCGGCCCGGGCGGGCGTCAACTCGTTCGGTTTCGGCGGCACCAACGCGCACGTGCTGCTCGAAGAGGCACCCGCGATCGTCGCCGAGGACGCACCACCGGCGGCCCCGGACCTCCCCGAGCGGGACCGCGCCGGCGCTCTCCCGTACCGCGTGCTGCCCCTCAGCGCCCACGACGCCTCCGTGCTGCCCGCTCTGGCCGGGGACGTACGTACTCGGCTGGCGGCCCCGGACTCCCCGGCGGTGCCCGCCGCCCCCGGGGAGGCTCCCGTCTCGCCCGTGGACCTCGCCTACTGCCTGGCCCGCCGTCGGCAGCACCACGACGCCCGGCTGGCCGTGGTGTACGAGTCGCGCCGGGATCTGGACGAGGCGCTGGCGGCGTACGGCCGGGGTGAGGAGCACCCGCGTGTGCTGCTCGGCCGGCGCCGAGAGGGGCAACAGGCCTGCCCTGCCTGGGTGTTCACCGGCATGGGTCCCCAGTGGTGGGCCATGGGCCGCGAGCTGTTCGAGGCCTCGCCCGTCTACCGGGCGGCCGTCGAGGCCGTCGACCGGGAGATCGTGGCACAGGCCGGCTGGTCGCTGACGGCCGAGCTGAACGCCGACGAGGACACGTCCCGGATGGCGCAGACCTGGCTCGCCCAGCCCGCCAATTTCGCCGTCCAGGTGGGTCTCGCCGCCCTCTGGCACGCTCACGGGGTCCACCCGTCGGCAGTGGTCGGCCACAGTACGGGCGAGATCGCCGCGTTCTACGAGGCCGGGGTGTACAGCCTGCGGGATGCCGTACGGATCGCTCTGCACCGCAGCCGCTTGCAGCACCGGCTCGCGGGTACCGGCACCATGCTCGCCGTCGGGCTGCCCGAGGACGAGGCGTTCCGGCGCGCGGAGCCCTTCGGGAACCGGCTGTCCGTCGCCGCCGTGAACAGCCCCCACGCGCTGACCCTCGCCGGGGAACGGACGGCGCTCGCCGAGTACGCGCGGGCGCTTCAGGCCGACGGCGTGTTCGCCAAGTTCCTCGACGTACAGGTCCCGTACCACAGCGCCGGCATGGAGGAGATCCGCGCCGAACTGCTGACGGAGCTCGCCGGGATCGAGCCGCGTCCCGCGCGGCTGCCCCTCTACCTGACCGGCCGGGAGGGCCGCGCCGAGGGGCCGGAACTCGACGCGGGCTACTGGTGGGACAACGTCCGGGACACCGTCCGGTTCCGCTCGGCCGTCGACGCCATGGCCGACGACGGGCACCGGACCTTCCTGGAGATCGGCCCCCACCCGGTGCTGGGGCACTCGGTCAAGGAGTGCTTCGCCGCCCGTGGCGGCGGCCCCGCGAGCGGGTCCGGGAGCGGGTCCGGGAGCGGGGTGGGGAGCGGGGTGGGGAGCCCGCACCAGACGGTGACCACCCTGCCCTCGATCCGCCGCGCCGAGGACGAGGCCCTGCGCTTCACCACCTCCCTGGCCTCGCTGTACGCCCTCGGCTGCGCCGTCGACTGGGAGGCGCTGCACCCGCGCGGACGGCGGGTGCCGCTGCCCCGCTACCCGTGGAAGCGGGACCGGTACTGGACCGAACCCGCGCCCGTGGCGCAGGTCAGGCTGGGCCGGGTCGACCATCCGCTGCTGGGCCGGCGCCTCGCCACCGCGGAGCCCGCCTGGGAGGTGGCGCTCGACGTGGAGACCACGCCCTACCTCGCCGATCACCGCATCCAGGAGAGGACGCTGTTCCCCGCGGCCGGCTACGTCGAGATGGCCTACCAGGCGCTGCGGGTCCTGACCGGCGGCACGGACGCCGAGCTGGGGAACATCGAGCTGCTCAAGGCCCTCTTCCTGCCCGACGACGCGCCCCGCGCCGTCCAGTTGTCGCTCTCCCCGCAGACCTCCGTCTTCAGCGTGGCGGCCGAAGGCGACACCCCGGCCGTGCACGCCCGTGGTGTGGTGCGCGGCGGTCTCCCGGCGGCCCGCACCGCTCCGCTCGATGCCGGGGCCGTCCGGGCGCGGGCGGACCGGCGTCTGGACTCCACCGCCTGCTACGGCACGCTGAGCGCCCTCGGGTACGAGTACGGTCCCGCGTTCCAGGGCATCGCCGAGGTCTGGCGGGCGCGCGGCGAGGCGCTCGCGCGGATCCGGCTGCCCGCGTCCGTCGGCGGCGCCGCCGGACACCACGTCCACCCGGTGCTGCTCGACGCGTGTTTCCAGGCCCTGCTCGTGGCCGGTCTCCCGGACGCCGACCCCGACGCCGACCCGGGCACGGACGCGCGCACGGAGGGCGGGAGCGGGATGCTGCTGCCGCTCGGCATCGAGGCGGTGCGCACCGCCCCCGTCGGGGACGGGCCGTTGTGGGCGCACGCCACCGTCACCCGGCGGGCGGACGACGAACTCGTCGGTGACATCGCCCTCTACACGGAGGACGGCGAGTCCCTCGGGTACGTCCGCGGTTTCCGCGCCGCCGACGTGGAGCAGGCGTCGGCCACGGTGGGCGTGCCCACCATCGACGGCTGGCTCGCCGAACTCACCTGGACGCAGACCCCGCCGCAAGCGGGCGAACCGGACGGCGCGCCGGAGCCGGCGGCCGGTGGCAGCTGGCTGCTGTTCGCGGATGGGCCCGGCGCGGTGGCGGACCATCTCGCCGCGCTCGCGGTCGCGGGCGGCGCGCGCTGCCACCTCGTACGGCCGGGTGCGGGCTACGTCTTCGGCCGGGACGGGCGGGACTCCCGGGTGGTCCCCGGCAGCGCCGACGATCTGCGGAGGCTCCTCGCCGACCTCGCCGCCGACGGGGCGTCCCCCGACACCGTGGTCCACCTCTGGAACCTGGACCTGCCCGCCCTGGCGGTCACCGGGCGCGCCCACCTCGGCGCGCACGGCACGCTGGGCGCCTACTCCGTGGTCGCCCTGGCCCAGGCCCTCCAGGACGACGCCGGGCAGCAGGCCGCGCCGGCCGCACTGCACCTGGTCACCCGGGGCGCCCAGGCGGCCGTCCCCGGGGATCCGGTCGAACCCCTCGGCGCGCCCGTCTGGGGTATCGGCCGGGTGCTGCGCCACCAGGAGCTGACCGCGCACCGAGGCAAGCTGATCGACCTGCCGCTCCGCCCGGCCGACGCCCCGGAAGAGGAACGTCCGCGGGAAGACGGAGCGCGGGCCGACGCCGAGGCCCTGCTCCGCGAGATCCTCGCCCCGCCCGTGCCCGGCCGGCCCCAGGACGAGGTCGCCCTGCGCGGCGGCCGTCGCCTCATCAGCTGCCTCACCCGGCCCGAGGGTCTCACCCGCCCCTTCCCGCCCCGGCTCCGCCCGGACGGCGCGTACCTCGTCACCGGGGCGTTCGGCGCACTGGGCAGGCTGTTGTGCCGCTACCTCGTCCAGCGGGGCGCCCGGCACCTGATCCTCGTCGGCCGGACGGAACTCCCCGACCGCGCCACCTGGCGCGCCCTCGGCGAGGACTCCCCCGCCGGCTCCCCGGTCGGCTTCGTCAAGGAACTTGAGGCGCTGGGCGCCCACCCCGTCCACGCCGCCCTCGACATCTGCGACGAGGACGCCCTGACGCGGTGGCTGGCCGCGTACCGGGACCGGGACGCTCCCGCGGTGCGGGGCGTCTTCCACCTCGCCGGGCACGTGCGCGACACGCCGGTCCGCGCCATGGACCGCGCCACCTTCGACGCCGTCTTCGACCCGAAGGCCGCGGGGGCCTGGCTCCTGCACCACCACCTGCGCGACGAGCCGCTCGACCACTTCGTCCTGTTCGCCTCCATCGCCTCCCTGCTCACCACCACGGGACAGACGAACTACGCCGCGGGCAACGCCTTCCTCGATGCCCTGGCCCATCACCGCAGGTCCCGGGGGTTGCCCGCGCTCAGCCTGGACTGGGGGCCCTGGGCGACCGGCATGATCGAGGAGCTGAGCCTGGTCGAGCACTACCGCGCCGTCCGGGGGATGAGCTCGCTCTCCCCGGCCGCGGGCACGGCCGTCCTGGAGCGGGTCCTCGGCCAGGACCGCGCCCAGCTCCTGATCGCCACCGTCGTCGACTGGAAGACGTTCCTGGCCTGGTATCCGTCGCCTCCCCCACTGGTCGGCGAGCTCGCCGCCGAGGCCGCGCGGGCCGCCGCCTCCGGCGCGTCCGCCACGGGAAGCGGCGCGGCGGACGAGCAGGGCGACTACCTGCACCGGTTCGCGGCCGCCGCAGGCGAGGAGGAGCGGGCCGGGCTCGTCGCGGACCTCTTCCTCGGCTGCGCGTCGGCCGTGCTGCGCATGAGCGCCGACCGGCTCGACCTGGACGCCGGGCTCGGCGCGCACGGCATCGACTCGCTCCTCGCCATGGAACTGCGGGCCAGGATCCAGGCGGCGACCGGGATCGCGCTGCCCGTCGTGGCGCTGCTCAGCGGGGCGCCGTTGCGCGAACTGACCGCTCAGCTGCACCGGGCCACCGAGGAGCTCGCCGCACGGGCGGCGGGCCCGGACGCGTCGGCGGGCGTGGAGGTGCACGCGGACCCGTCCCGCCACCCCCTGACGCAGAACCAGAAGGCCCTGTGGTTCCTGAGGCAGCTCCATCCGGACGGCTTCGCGTACAACATCGGCGGGGCCGTCGAGGTCCGTACCGCCATCGATCCCGAGCTGATGACCGCCGCCGTCCGCGTCCTGGTGGACCGGCACCCCGTGCTGCGGGCCAACTTCGTCGTGCAGGACGGCCGTCCGCTCCAGGTCATCTCGGATTCCGTCGCGCCGGACACGGCGGTGTTCGACGTCGAGGGCCTGGCGTGGGAGGAGATCCGCGAGCTGATCGTCGCGGAGTACCGCAGGCCGTACGACCTCGCGCACGACCGGCTGATGCGCTTCCGGCTGTTCCGGCGCGGTCCGGACCGCTGGGTGCTGATGAAGGCGGTCCACCACATCGTCTCCGACGCGATCTCCACCTTCACCTTCATCGAGGAGCTGCTCGCCCTGTACGAGGGCATGCGCGCGGGCCGCCCCGTCGCGCTGCCGCCCGTCCGGGGCCGGTACGTCGACTTCCTCAACCGGCAGAACCGGTTCCTGGCCTCCCCCGAGGCCGACCGCATGCTGGAGTACTGGCGCGGCGCGCTTCCCGCCGAGGTCCCGCCGCTCTCCCTGCACACCGACATGCCCCGGCCCCTCGTGCAGACCCACAACGGCGCCTCCGAGTTCTTCGTCCTCGACGAGGACCTCAGTGCCCGGGTCCACGCCCTGGCCCGTGAACACGACGTGACCGTCTTCATGGTGCTGCTGTGCGCCTACTACCTGCTGCTGCACCGCCACTCCGGTCAGGACGACGTCGTCGTCGGCAGCGCGGTGACCGGGCGGACGGACGAGGACCTGGCGTCGGTGTACGGCTATTTCGTCAATCCGCTGCCGCTGTACGCGGACCTGGCCGGTGATCCGACCGTCGCCGCCCTGCTCGCCCAGGTCCGCAGGACGGTGCTCGGCGGGATCGACCACCAGGAGTACCCCTTCGTCCTGCTGGTCGAGAAGCTGGGCCTCCAGCACGACCCCAGCCGCTCGGCGGTCTTCCAGGCCATGTTCATCCTGCTCGCCCACAAGGTGTCCTCGGAGCAGTACGGCTACCACCTCGACTACATCGAACTTCCGGAAGAGGAAGGGCAGTTCGATCTGACGCTGTCGGCGTACGA
Organism: Streptomyces sp. NPDC102258; assembly: GCF_055584685.1. NCBI lineage: Bacteria > Bacillati > Actinomycetota > Actinomycetes > Kitasatosporales > Streptomycetaceae > Streptomyces > Streptomyces sp. NPDC102258. The sequence continues at coordinate 58,694 of NZ_JBVJLO010000027.1, read as the reverse complement.
GGACGAGGCCGAGGGCCGCTTCCACTGCGTCCTGAAGTACAACACCGACCTCTTCCGGCCCGAGACCGCCCGCCGGCTGACCGGGCACTACCGCAACCTCCTCGACGCGCTGATCCGTGCTCCGGGTGGGCGTCCGGTGTCGGGGCTCGACATGCTCGGCGCGGACGAACGCCACGAGATCCTGCACGGCCCCTCGGCCCGGGGCCCCCTGCTGGCCCCCGAAGCGCCGGTGCACCAGCTGTTCGCGCGGGCGGCGGCCCGTACTCCGGACGCGGTCGCGCTCACGGTTCCCGCCTGCGGTCCGCAGGGGACCGCCCGTCACATGACCTACGCGGAGCTGGAGCGCTCCTCGGCCGTGCTGGCCGGGCGGCTGCGGGCCCGGGGAGCGGGCGGCGGCGTCGTGGCGGTGTGCCTGCCGAAGTCGCCCGAGCTGATCGTCGCGCTGCTGGCCGTGCTGCGGGCGGGGGCCGCCTACCTTCCTCTGGATCCCGGCCATCCCGCCGAGCGGCTCGCCTTCATGGCGGGCAACGCGGCCGCGCGCCTGGTCCTCACCGACCCGGCGGGCGCCGGGCGGCTGGACGTACCCGGCGCCGTGTTCCTCACGGACGTGATGGCGCGGGACCCCGAGGACCCGGCCGCCGAGGACGCGGCCATTGGGGAGGCCGCCGCCGAGGACGCCGCCGTTGAGGAGGCGCCCGTCGGCCCGGACACACCCGCGTACGTCATCCACACCTCAGGATCGACGGGGCGGCCCAAGGCCGTCGTGGTGTCCCACGGCGCCCTCTCGGCCCTCTGCGCCGCCTGGCGCGAGGAGTACGGGCTGGAGGCCGCCCCCGGCGTCCACCTGCAGATGGCCGGGGTGTCCTTCGACGTGTTCACCGGCGATCTGGTCCGCGCCCTGTGCTCGGGGGGCCGGCTCGTCCTCGCCGACCGCGAGCTGCTCCTCAACACGGCACGGCTGCACGAGGCGATGACCGCCGAGCGGGTCGACTGCGCCGAGTTCGTCCCCGCCGTCGTCCGCGCGCTGATGACCCACTGCGAGGAGGGCGGCCACCGGCTGGACTTCATGCGGCTGATGATCGTCGGCTCCGACACATGGAAGGTCGCGGAGTACGAGCGGCTGCGTGCACTGTGCGGCCCCGGCACCCGGGTCGTCAACTCCTACGGGCTGACCGAGGCCACCGTCGACAGCGCCTGTTTCGACGGCCCCACGGACGGCCTCGACCCGAACAGCACGGTCCCCATCGGCGCCCCGCTGCCCAACTGCGTGCTGCACGTCCTCGACGCCCACCGGCAGCCCGTCCCGGCCGGGGTCACCGGCGAGCTGTGGGCGGGCGGGGCCGGCCTGGCCCTCGGCTACGCGGGCGACCCGCAGCAGACCGGCCGGCGCTTCGTCGAAGTCACCCTCGACCGGGGCCCCGACGCCGTCCCGGAGCGGCTGTACCGCACCGGGGACCTGGCGCGCCGGGACTCCCGGGGCCGTATCCACCTGCTCGGGCGGGCCGACGCCCAGATCAAGCTGCGCGGCCACCGCATCGAGCCGGGCGAGATCGAGTCGCTGCTGACAGCCCTGCCGGAGGTCGCCGACGCCTGCGCCCTCGTCCGGACCGACAGCCGCGGCGAACCGGTCCTGTGCGCGTACGTGGTCCGCACGCCGGGCACCGATCCGGACATCCGCGCCCTGCGCCACCACCTCGCCGCCCACCTGCCCACGTACCTCATCCCGGCCCATCTGGAGACGCTGGAGGCCCTCCCCCTCACCCCGAACGGCAAGGTGGACCCGGACGCCCTGCCCGCGCCCCGGGCCGAGGCCGCGCGGGAGGGCCACGAACCACCCGTCACGCTCTACGAGGAACGGGTGGCGGCCCACTGGAAGGCCGTGATCGGCCTCGCGCGCATCGGTCTGCGCTCCGACTTCTTCGATTCCGGCGGCAGCTCCATCACCCTCATCGAGCTGATCCACCGGCTGCAGAAGGAGTTCGGCATCGCGATCCCGGTCGGCCGGCTCTTCAAGGTGACGACCCTGCACGGCATGGCGCGTACGGTCGAGGACATCGTCACCGGCCGGGTCTCGGGCAACCTCTCCCACCTGTCCTTCAACACGGGCCGGGGACCGGTCGTCTTCTGCTTCCCGCCGGCCGGCGGCCACGGCCTCGTCTACCGCCACTTCGCCGCCCACCTGGAGACGTACGAGCTGGTCGCCTTCAACCACGTCGACGGGGACAAGCGCACGCGCTACGCCGACCTCGTGGAGTCGCTGCACCCCACGGGGCGCTGCCACCTCCTCGGCTACTCCCTGGGCGGCAACCTCGCCTTCGAGGTCGCCAAGGAGCTCGAACGGAGGGGGCGCGAGGTGGCCCACGTCGTGATCATGGACTCGTACCGCATCGAGGAGGAGTACGGCCTCGCCACCGAGCACACCGAGGCGTTCGAGCGCGAACTGCGGGAGCACCTGCGCCGTCACACCCACTCCGAGACGGTGACCGCCCAGACCCTCGAACAGGCGAGGGACTACCTGGAGTACTGCGGGCGCACGCCGAACCACGGGACGGTCACCGCCACGGTCACCGTGATCTCCGACGAGGCGAAGGCGGAGTTCTACGCGGCCGGACAGCGCGGCAGCTGGCACACCGCCTCCACCACCGTCAGCCGGCTGGTGCGCGGCGCCGGCCTGCACGCGGAGATGCTCGACGAGAAGCCGGCCGAGCGGAACGCGGCCCTGGTGCGCTCCGTACTCGACGACGGCCTCGCGGCCCCCCGCCGGGAGCGTCCCGCTTCCCCGCAGTCCCCGCGGTTCCCGCAGCACGACGGCAGCACGGACGGGATGCGCGATGGAGCGTAACGACAGGCCCGTATGGGAGAACCGGGGCCCGTGGGCCGCGGGCGCGGGGCGCGGGCCGGAAGCGGCACCCCGGGTGATCGTCATCGGCGCGGGCATCGGCGGCCTCTCCACCGGCTGTTACGCGCAGATGAGCGGCGCCGAGACGCGGATCTTCGAGCGGCACGTCCTGCCCGGCGGCTGCTGCACGGCGTGGTCGCGCCAGGACTACGTTTTCGACTACTGCATCGAATGGCTCACCGGCACGGGGCGCGGCAACGACGCCAGCCGGGTCTGGCGGGAGCTCGGCGCGCTCGACGGCAAGTCGATCGCCAACTTCGAGATGTTCAACACGGTCACCGACGAGACCGGCCGCTCGGTCACCTTCTACAACGACCCCGACCGGCTCGAAGCGCACCTGCTGGAGATCTCTCCGGCTGACGCCCGGCCGATCCGGGCCTTCTGCCGCGACCTGCGGCGCTTCACCCGCATCAACCTCTACCCCTTCCTCACGCCGCCGCCGCTCCAGTCCGCGGGAGAGAAGCTGGCCACGCTGCGGGCCGTCCTGCCCTCCTTCGCGCTGCTGTGGCGCACCGCCGTGACCCGCATGGAGAAGTTCTGCGACCGGTTCGAGGACCCGCTGCTGCGCCGGGCCTTCCCGTTCATCTTCTTCCAGGACCACGAGGTCTTCCCGCTGCTGCCCTACCTGTTCAACATGGCCAGTGCCTACCACCTCAACGCGGGCTTCCCGCAGGGCGGTTCGCTCGGCCTGGCCCGGTCGGTGGAGGAGCGGTACACGGCGCTCGGCGGGCGCGTGGACTACCGGGCCCGGGTGGAGCGCGTCCTGGTGGAGAACGACCGTGCCATCGGAGTGGAGCTGCGGGGCGGGGAACGGCACTTCGCCGACCACGTCGTCTCCGCCTGCGACGGCGTCACCACCATCGAGGGGCTGCTCGGCGGCCGGTACACGAGCCCGAAGATCGACAAGCTGTACAGCGAGATGATGAGCCGTCCGGACGTGCTCTATCCGGGGGTGGTCTCGGTCTTCATCGGGCTCGACGGCGAGCTGGATCCGGACGCCCGGCACAGCACCACCTACCTGCTCTCCGACGAGGACAGCGCGGCGCTGCCCGGTGTCCTGCAGAAGAGCCTCGTCGTCCAGATGCGCTCGCGCTACTCCGACGGTTTCGCCCCGCCCGGCAAGTCCGTCGTCCACTGCACCTACTTCAGCGACTACGAGCCGTGGAAGCGGCTGCGGACCACCGACCGCAAGGCGTACTGGGCCCGCAAGCAGGAGGTCGCCGACTTCGTACGGGGTTTCCTGGAACGGCACCACCCCGGCATCGGCCGGGACATCGAGGTCGTCGACGTCGCCTCCCCGACCACCACCGAGCGGTACACGGGCGTACGGGGCGGGAGCATCCTCGGCTGGAAGTCCTTCACGCCGGCCGACGACGTGATCACGGGCCTCATCAACAAGGACCGGATGCGGCTGCCCGGCCTGGACGGCTTCTCCCTGGCGGGCCAGTGGTTCGGCGGCGGCAGCCTGATCCGCGCCGCCGCCAGCGGCCGTTTCGTCACCCAGTACCTGTGCCGGGAGCTCGGTCTGGACTTCCGTGCCTGGGAGAGCGGCGGCACGGTCCCCTGGCATCCGGACCGGCTCGGCCGGCTGCCCCAGCTCGAAAACCGCAGGGTGAGGTGACGGTCGGGTGACCGCGACCACGGGCGCGACGACGGCCCGCAGGAAGAGCATGATCATCATCGGTGGTGGGCTCGGCGGCCTCTCCACCGGTGCGTACGGCCAGATGAACGGCTACCGCACCCGCGTCTTCGAGATGCACGAGATCCCGGGGGGCTGCTGCACCGGATGGCGCCGCGGTGACTTCACCTTCGACGCCTGCGTCAGCTGGCTCCTCGGCAACGGCCCGGGCAACGAGATGCACCAGATCTGGCTCGAACTCGGAGCGCTCCAGGGCAAGGAGATGCGCCACTTCGACGTGTTCAACACCGTCCGGGGCAGGGACGGGCGCACCGTCCGCTTCTACTGCGACCCCGACCGGCTCGAAAGCCATCTGCTGTCCCTGTCCCCGCCCGACGCCCGCGCCATCCGGTCCTTCTGCGCGGGACTGCGCAAGTTCATCGCCTGCCTGCCGGCGTACCCCTTCCTCAAACCGGTGGCGCTGATGGGCCGCCGGGAGCGCTGGCGAATGCTGGCCGGCTTCCTGCCGTACTTCAACCTCTTCCGCACCTCGATGTCCGTGCTGATGACGGAGTACTCGACCCGCTTCAAGGACCCGCTCCTGAGGGACGCCTTCAACTACATCCTGTACGAGAGGCATCCGGGCTTCCCCGTCCTGCCGTTCTACTTCCAGATGGCCGCCCAGGCTCACCGGTCGGCCGGCGTGCCCGAGGGCGGCTCGCTGGAGCTGGCGCGCTCCATCGAACGGCGCTACCTGGCCCTCGGCGGCGAGGTCACCTACAACGCCATGGTCGAGGAGATCCTGGTCAAGGACGACCGGGCCGTCGGCGTACGCCTCTCCGACGGCCAGGAGCACCACGCCGACATCGTCGTATCGGCCTGCGACGGGCCCACGACGCTCCTCGGCCTGCTCGACGGCCGGTACCTGGAGGGCGAGTACGCCACCCTCTACCGGGAGACCCTGCACCGGCCGGGGATGGTCTTCCCCGGCTACGCCAGCGTATTCCTCGGCCTGCGGCGGCCGTTCCCGGACGCCGATCCCACCACCACCCACCTGCTGGACGAGGCGACGGCCTCCCGGTTGACCGGCATCCGGCACCCCAGCCTCAACGTCCAGTTCCGCAACCGCTTCTATCCCGAGCTGTCGCCCGAGGACACCAGCGTCATCTACGCCACCTACTTCTCCGACACCGCCCCCTGGCGGGAGCTCGCCGAAGGGCCGGAGCGGCTGAGCCGGGCCCGCAGGGGGACCGAGCTGCACACCCTGCCGGTGCGGCGGGGCAAGGCCTACGCCCTCGCGAAGCGGCGTACCCGGGACGCCGTCGTGGATTTCCTCGACGAGCTCTACCCGGGGCTGAAGGACTCCGTCGTGGTGCGCGACACCTGCACCCCGCTCACCCAGATCCGCTACACCAACGCCTTCGAGGGCACCTTCCTCGGCTGGCAGCCCTTCGTGGAGAGCGGCGAGGCGATGGAGGAGCTCGTCAAGAAGAACGGGCCCGTCCTGCCCGGCCTGGAGAACTTCTACCTCTCCGGGGTGTGGGCCACCACCGGCGGCCTGATCCGCGCGGCCGCGGCCGGACGCCAGGTCGTGCAGTTCATCTGCCGGGACGACGGGATCGGCTTCACCGCCTCCGTCGACACCAGCGCGCCCCCACCGACCCATGTCGACATCCGCGTCGGCCCGCACCGCTGAGAAAGGCAACTCCGTGTCCGTGCCGCCTCATGTCCGTCCCGCCCCGTCCGCTCCTCCGGTCGCGGGCGCCTCCCCGGAGCCGATCGCCTACCCGTTCTGGACCACGGCGGGGCTCGGCCTGCCCGACGGCTACCGGCCGCTGCGCGACCGGCCACCCGTCCCCGTCCGACTGCCGTTCGGGGACCAGGCCTGGCTCGCCACCAGCTACGACGACGTGCGCGCCGTCCTGTCGGACCCCCGGTTCAGCCTCGCGGAGGCCGTCCGCCGCGACCAGCCCAGGATCGGTCCCATGCCCCGGGCCGGCGGGGGTCTCATCGCGCTCGACCCGCCTCACCACACCCGGCTGCGGGCCCTGCTGGCCAAGGAATTCACCGCCCGCCGCATCGAACGGATCCGCGGCCACGTCCGCGAGGTCACCGACGGCCTGCTGGACCGGATGGTGGCGGCCGGCCCGCCCGCCGATCTCGTGGAGGACCTCGCCTTCCCCCTGCCCATGACCCTCATCTGCGAACTCACCGGGGTCCCCGAGGAGGACCAGCCGGCCGTCCGCGCGTGGGCGGACACCGTCTGCTCCGGCAGCGTGACGCCCGAGGACGTGCAGCGGCACGCCGAGGACTTCTTCACCCGCATGCACGGCTGGATCGAGGCCCGTCGCCGTGCCCCGGCGGACGATCTGATCACGGTGCTGGCCCGGGCCCGCGAGGAAGGCACCCTGACGACCGACGAACTGACGGGGCTGCTGAACGAGGTCCTCATCGGCGGCTTCGTCACCACCACCAACCAGATCGCCAACTTCTTCGCGGTCCTGCTGCTCCCCCGGGAGGCGGGCGCGGGCGGTATGGACGGCGCGGACGTACTGGCGGCCGTCCGGGCCCAGCCCGAGCTGATCCCCCGGGTCGTCGAGGAACTCCTGCGCCTCGTCCCGCTGCTCAACGGGCTCACCCTGCCCCGCTACGCCGCCGAGGACGTGGAGCTGGGCGGCGTCCTGGTCCGGGCGGGAGAGCCGGTCGTGGTCTCGCAGGCGGCCGCCAACCACGACCCCGCCGCCTTCCCGGCCCCCGACCACATCGTGCTGGACCGGCCGGGGACCCCGCACATCAGCTTCGGACACGGCATCCACTACTGCCTGGGCGCGCACCTGGCCCGCCTCGAACTCCAGACGGCCCTGGAACGCGTGACGGATCGTATGCCGGGCCTGCGGCTGGCCGTGCCGGAGGTGGAGCTGCGGTGGCGGTCCAAGGAGTTCTTCAGCGGCCTGCGGTCCCTGCCCGTCGCCTGGTGAGGGCCCGGGCGTGGCGAGCGCGACGGGCCCGCGCCGGCTACTTGTAGGGTTTGCAGACCTCGGTGACGAGCCTTCCGCCATTCTCGTGGTCGTTGTAGGTGATGCTGCTGCCGTCCTGGTTGAAGGTGAGCGTGCCGCCCTGGGCGTCATCGACGCTCTGTCCCCGGTGCAGGACGTCGTTGATGAAGTTGCCGCTGCCCCCGACGAGGACGGCCTGGTCGTGGTCGAGGACGACGAAGCCGTATACGACCGCGCAGTACGGCATGCCGACAATGCTTCGGGACAGGACCGTCCCGACCTCGTACTGCGAAGCCGATGGCGATGGCGACGGCGCGGGGGCGGCAGTCGCGGTTGCCGCGGTGGAGACGGCCAGGATCGTAGACAGCAGCGTGGCCGTCGCCAGACGTACAGGGGTCGTCGTACGCATGTCAGGTCCCTCCGTGTGGGTGGGAGTCGCGTGTGAGCCGCCCAGGCGTGACGCAGCGGTGTGCGTGCTGCCCTGCTCCGCGGGGCCCCATCGGTACACAACCTTCGGCTTCCCGGGGCGCGGCGAGCACCAGCTGCGCGGGAATAGACGGCGGCTCCGTCATGGTCACCCACCATGTGGCCCTCGGCAACCGAGCCGCAGGTGCACGGCGTGGGAGCAGCGGGCAGCGGCCTCACGCCGTCGCACACCCGCCGACCAGATGACTGGACTTTCGGGTATAGCGCTTCCTGTCCGTTAGGACGATCCGGACGACATCGTCCACTACGTAGCGTTGGGAATGTCAGAGGAGAGGCACCCGGCCCCACCCCGGATTCCGTGCCGGACGACGTGTCCTCGCCCGGCCGTGAAGGGGGCCAGTATGAACTTCATCCAGAGATCCGCCCTCGCTCTGGCGGCGGCCGGAACCACGCTGGCGGCCCTGTCCGCCCCCGCCGGGGCCGCCGGGCCCGCGCCGGCCCCGGCCCCGGACGGCCCGTACACGTACTGCGGTGCGGGGTGGGACGGCGGCCTGGCGGTCATCACACACGACACCACCGCCTACCCCACCGCCCTGAAGGTGGCCAAGGCCTATCACGCGGCCGCGCAGAAGAATCCCGCCAGCGAAAAACCCGTGACCGTCCGGGTCGACGGCGTCCCGTGGACATGTGGAACCCGGAACGCCGACCCCGATCCGTACACCCTCTGCGTCAACCAGAACGACCGGAAGCTGCAGTTCGAACTGCGCTCCTGAGGCCACGCCAGGCCAGCCGGTCAGGTACGCGGGCGGGCTCGGGCCTACTCCGCCATAACGATGTGCGTGTTGTCCTCCGGCTGGTCGGCCTTGTCCTCCTTGGGCAGGCCGAGCTCACCGCACTGATTGGCCGGCGCGCTGAAAGGCAGCGCCGCGAAGAGCGCGCCCACCAGGCTCCCGCCGCCTCTCGCGCCCGAGACGCGCGTCTGCGCTGATCCGCCGTTGGCGCAGTGGTTGTCATGCGCGCTGTTGCCGGCGCCGATGACGCTGGTCGCCGCCGCGCCGACGGCGCACGGGAGCGAGCAGGAATGGATGTGGAGCTGGCCGCGTACCGGGTGGTGCAGGAGGCACTGACCAACGCGATGAAGCACGCACCCGGGCCGGGGACGACGGTCCTGGTCCGGCACGGCGAGGAGCACATCGAGATCGAGGTGACCACCAGGACAGCCCCCGCCCCCGCCTGGCCTGCCGCCCCTCCGATGCCGACGCAAGAACCTCGTCCTTCACCTCCATGCTGCGCTCCACGGAGACCGCTGCCTCGGATCACAACGTGGACACCGCCAGTGACGCGATGGGCGTCGGAGGAAGGGGGCGCCCACGTGACCGACTACGGCTGGGACACCCGCAACAACCTCACCGCGGGAGCACCCACGCCGGCGCCGGAGCAGTCGCCGTCGAAGCGGGCTGCGCCTGTGGGAGCGCCGCCCGGTGACTGGGTGGGCAACACCGTGGAAAGCAATCCCAAGTACTAGCCGGTTGCGCGAGGGGTAACCGACCCATGTCGGCTACCCGGGTCCAACCGACGTCACGTTCAGTTGATGTGAAGGGACGAAGGAAATGCAACGCATGGTCGGCGGATACGGGTCACCGTCCGCCATTCGCAGAAACGCCTGGTTCGTTGTCGCGAGCTCCATCGTCCTCTACGCGTTGGCGGCCCTTCTCGCGGCGAAGGGCGGCTGGCCAGCCGCCTTTCCCGTTCTCCTGGTCGCCGTAGTGGTCGATGGCGTATGCCTCGTGGTCTGGCTCGCGTTTCGCTCCCGACGAGCGTCATGAGCGCCTGCGACCCGGCCCGCCGCCACCGATGAAAGGATCCGACAGCATGTACATGGCCGCACACCGATGGACTCCCGGTGGCACGCTCGGCGTCGTCCTCTTCATCGTGGCGATCGCCTGCGTGGTCATCCCCGTCGTCATCAACCTCAGGAAACGACGGTAGCCGTCCCTGCTGATGCCCGCGTCTTCGCTACTCCGGGCTCACAAGGCGATAGGCCGATAGGCCGAGGCTGGGCGTCAGTTTGACGAGGCGAGTGATCGGGCGGGCAAGTTCTGGGGGGTGGGGAGGAAGGGGGCGACGAGGTCGGCGAAGTCCTCGGGGGCGAGGATGCGGATGCCCAGGTCTTCGGCCTTGGTGCGCTTGGAGCCGGCCTTCTCGCCCGCCACCAGGAGGGTGGTGCGCTTGGAGACCGACGACGACGCCTTTCCTCCCGCCCGCTCGATCAGCTCGTTCATCTCGTTCCGGGACAACGCCGCGAGCGGGCCCGTCATGGATCCGGTCACCACAACGGCCTCGCCGGTCAGCGGGCCGGGCGCCGAGCCCTCGCCTTCGGTCGCGGCGGTCGCGGGCTTCTGCGGCTCGGTGATCTGCGTGCCGACCCGCTGGGACTGGAGTTTGTCGAGGAGCGGGGCGAGTTCGAGGAGTTCGGCCGCGATGACGCGGGCCTTCTCGGTGCCGATGCCGTCGACCTCGGCCAGCGCGTCCGCGTCGGCGGCCCGGATCGCGGCCATCGAACCGAAGTGAGCGGCGATCCGGCGGGACATCGTACGCCCCGTGCCTCTGACACCGAGGGCGCAGAACACGCGGCTCAACGCGGCCCCGCGGGCGGTTTCGAGGGCGGCCAGGAGGTTGGCGGCGCTGGTCTCGCCCATGCGTTCCAGCCCGAGGAGTTGCTCGCGGGTCAGCGTGAACAGGTCGGCGACGTCCTTGACCAGACCGGCCTCCACCAGCTGGATCGCGCGCGTGCCGCCGAGACCTTCGATGTCGAGCTGGTCCCGGCCTGCCGCGTAGATCACCGAGGCCACGGCCTGACAGCTCCGGCCGCGTACGCACCGCCACCGCTGCTCGGCGGTGTCGATCGCGTCGCCACAGCGGGGGCACGTCTCGGGGAAGACGATCGGGCTCTCGGCGCCGGTGCGCTGGTCGACCAGCGGTGCCTCGACCCGGGGGATCACGTCACCGGCCCGGTAGACGAAGACCTGGTCGCCGATCATGAGCCCGCGGCGGGTGATGTCGGACGGATTGTGCAGCGTGGCGTAGGTGACCGTCACCCCGTCGATGACCACGGGCTCCAGGACGGCGCGGGGGGCGATGATTCCGGTCCGGCCGACGTTCCACTCCACCGCCAGCAGGCGCGTCACCTTGTGTTCGGCCGCCAGTTTCCGGGCCACCGCCCATCTCGGGGCGCGCGAGCCGTTCCCGGCCTGGCGTTGGTCCTCGGCCGTGTCGGCCTTGACGACGACACCGTCGATCCCGAACGGCAGGTCTCCGCGCAGGCCGGCGACCACGTCGATACGTTCCTGCACCTGCTCCACGGTCTCGCAGCGCATCGGGGCGGCGGACGTGCCGGCTGCCGTGTTCACGTCGAGCGCGGCCAGCTTCTCCAGCAGAGCGACGTGGCCGAGGTCGTCCAGGCCGATCGCACCGTAGGCGAAGAAGGTCAACTCGATCCGGTACGGGCGGTCCTTGGCCCGCAGTGTGCCGGCCGCCCCGCTGCGCGGGTGCGCGAAGGGTGTGGCCTCGTGGGCGAGCCGGATCCGGTTGGCCTCCTCGAACTGCGCCGTCGTCAGCAGCACCTCGCCGCGCAACTCGACGTCGATCGGCTCGGCGAGGACCGGCGGCAGACCGAGAACGGCGTCGGCGGCGTGGGTGATGTCCTCACCGGCCAGGCCGTCGCCGCGGGTGAGGAGCTGAACGAGCCGGCCATCCCGGTATCGGGCGGCCACCGCGAGGCCGTCGAGCTTCGGCTCCACGCACCAGCCGGCCACCGGGCGACCGAGACGCCGTTCCAGTGCTGCGGCCCACTCGGCGAGCTCGTCGGCGTCGAAGACGTTGTCGAGGGAGAGCATCGGCACCGAGTGCGGTACGTCGCCCTGCACGGCCCCGCCCGCCACCTTCCCGGTCGGCGACTCGGCGAGCGCCTCGTCCGGGTGGGTCCGCTCGTAGGCCGCGATGGCGCGCAGCAGCGCGTCGTACTCGTCGTCGCCGAGCGGGGTGGCCCCGTCGCCGTAGTACGCGGCCGACGCCGCCAGGGCGGTGGTCACGGCTGTCGCGTAGGCGGCGGGAGAGAGGAGGGTGCTGTTTTCGGTCATGAAGGTCATCATCGTGCTCCCCACTGACAACGCCATGGCCTGACCGCTCGCTACTTGCCCTGGCAGGGAGCGACCCGCCCTGTGGCGCGGGGCGGGAGTGGTGAGGGCCTGTTGGCCAGCCTCGGCCCCGCGCGGCATGCGTGGTGACCTGCGGAGATGCCGCTCGACCGTATGGTGGCGCGATACTCGGCGGTCCGGCACAAGGGGGTATCGTCGTCCGGTCACGGACGGCAGTCGGTTCGTCCGTCCAACTCAGGGGAGCCCACATGACTGATCTGAACTCGCTGCGGGCGAGCCTCGCGTCGGGTGAGCACGAGTTCGCCGACACCTTGGCCTTCGTCGCCGCGCACTACGAGTACCGGCCGCAGGCGTTCCGCAATGGGGAACTGGAAAACGCGGCAGGTGAGAACGAGGGCTCCTGCAAGACGCTGGGTCTGGCCCTGCTGGAAGGACTGAGTGACCAGGAGGCGCTGCTGGCATTCGGTGAGTACTACCGCGGCGTGGTGGCAACGCCGAACGGCACGGATCACGGCAACATTCGCAACCTCATGGCCCACGGCCTGGCAGGGGTGAGCTTTAGCGGGCAACCGTTGGCCCGCAAGAGCTGAACAGCGACAGGGTCGACTTCTCGAAATGGCCACGTTCCTGAGACCGGGACGTGGCCATTGGTGTGAGCGTCCCGCCCTTGGTGTGCAAAGGGCGGCCGCCGTACCATGTTTCTGTGGTTGCTGCCCCACTCAGGGGGTGCCAGCGACTGTCGCCTCTGCAGATGGGTCGAAACCATGCCCCAGAGTCGGTTCATTCCGGGAGACAATTCGGGGACGGGACACAGGCGTTCGCGGCGCGCGGGGGGTTTCGGCTGCTGTCTCGCCGCGTGCGGGCTTTTCGCGGTCACGGCATGCGCCCAAAGCCAAGCGACAGTTCTTGCGGCTCGCAGCGCTCCTGCTTCCCTCATCCATCGGTTCAGCCCGTCGGACATCGCGAAGATCGATGCCGCTGCCAGGCAAACCCTGGGAAATCAGATAACCGGCGCCGTCGTCAGTGTCTCAGATCCGGCCCGAGGAACCCTTCTCAAGGCCTATGGGAAGGCAGCCACAGGCGGCCGCCCGATGACTCCTGACGTGCACTACCGGACGGCCAGCATCACCAAAACACTGACCGCTCAAGCGGTCCTGCGCCTCGCCGACCAGGGAAAACTGTCGCTGGAGGACACCGTCGGTAAGTACGTCGCAGATTTTCCCAACGGTAACGTGATAACGCTTCGGGATCTCCTCGGCATGCGTGGGGGCATCTACAACTACGCCGACGACAAAGGATTTCTTGATCAATACGCCAAGAATCCGTTGTGGCCGGAATGGAAGCCTGCAGACGCCGTCAAGATCATGCGGCAGCATGCCGGGGACTTCCGTCCTCCCGACACGAAGACGGTGTACTCGGATTCCGAGTACATCCTGCTCGGCATCGTCATACAGAAAGTGGCCAAACAGCCGGCCGACGTCTACATCGGCAAGACGATCCGGGATCTCGGACTCAAGAACACCACGTTCCCGGCCACCAGCGTGGACCTGCCCCGCCCCTATTCCAACGGCTACTGGTACACGCCCCCGGTCGGCTCCCCGCTGCCGCTCTGTCCTACCGCCGGTCCGTCCACCCCCTCACCCTCACCCTCGGATTCCGGCTGTCACGTCGATATGACCCGCAGCAATCCGCAGGTGCCCTGGACCGCCGGGGCCGTCGTCTCCACCGTGTCGGACATGACAGCGCTCGCTCCCGAATTGGCGACGGGAGCCGGTTTGAAGCCGGCCACGGCCAAGGAACGTCAGCGATGGACGCCCATGTCGAATCCCGGCAGCGACGTCCGGCTCGCATACGGGTTGGGGCTGATGCGGATCGGGGACTGGATCGGGCACGACGGAGCCATCTTCGGGTACAGCACCATGGTGTTCTACCTTCCCTCCCAGAAGTCCAGCGTCGTCGTGATGACCAACGCCAGCAACGCGGAGAGCCTCACCGCTCGCGATCTCTGGGGCGAGGTCGTCACGCAGCTCTATCCGGACACCCTCTCCGGGCAACGGTAGCGACCGGCGGTCGAGCGGGACTACTGCTCGGCGATGAGCTGGGGGAGCTTGCGCATGTCGTCGAAGACGATGGTGTCGGGGCCTTCGAGCCGCTCGGCTCGGGTCAGTCCACCGGCGTAGCCGAAGCTCCGCATGCCTGCGGCGCGGGCCGCCTGGACGCCGGGGCGGCTGTCTTCGCGTCTCCTCTGTCCCGGCCGGCCGGCTGCCCGGGCCGGGACGGAGGGTGCGGCGTACGGGTCGGGGTTCAGCTGGTGGTGGTGTGCCGGCGGCGGCGGAAGAGGACGGCGGCGGCGCCCGCGACGGCGAGGGCCGCGCTGGAGCCGCCGGCGAGGAGCAAGGTGGAGGACGAGGTGTCATCCGTCTTGGGCGGGGAGCTGTAGCCGCTGGAGTAACCGTCGTTGGCGTACGGCGAGCCGGGCAGCTTGTCGGCGTAGCGGGCCTTGACCAGGTTCTGGTAGTCGCTGAGCGACACCGACGCCTGGCCGCCCAGGCCTTGGCGGGCCTCGTCGTTGAGTGGTTCCACGGTGGTGAGCTTGAGCTGGTACCAGCCGCGGATCTGCGGTTCGGTGAAGACGAACGTGCCCACGGCCGCCTTGCCGGCGTACGCGGCATCGCTGTCGCCGTCACGGATGGCCGCCAGATGCCAGCCGCCGCCCTGGGTGGGGGCGAGCAGGACGGTCGCGCTGCGGCCGTTGACGGTGCCGCTCAGTGCGGAGACCAGCGCCGTGAGCTTGATCGCCTCGGTGGGCAGTGGTTTGGCGGTGCCCGCGACGAATCCGGGGGTGATCTCGTTCCGTGCCAGCGGGTCCTTGATCGTGAAGGCGGGGAGGCCCTGGCACGGCTCGGCCGTGTCGGGGATCGTCTGGACCGGTCCGCCCGCGCCCGTGGGTACCGGGCTGCGCAGGAAGCGGCAGACGGCGTTGCGGACGTCGGTGGACTTCACGGCGTTGAGGGCGGCCTGGTAGTCGGGGATGTCGGCCGGGAGGGGGTCCCTGGCCGGGGCGGCGGCGTGAGCCGGACCGACGACGGACAGCAGTGCGGACGCACTCAGGGCGATGACGATGGACAGACGGGAGAAGCGAGAGGAGGCCCGCTTGCCGGACATTTCGGTGTGGGGCATGTCGCCTGCCTTAGCGGGAGATACCGATGCGGGAGTGGGTCCACTTCGACGAGCTGTTGCTCACGTAGTCGTTGTAGTTCCACCACGTGTACGTGGTGGTGTCCGGCCACGGGTCGGCCACGGCGATCGTGTTGTTCGAGGTGTCGAAGCCGTAGACCACGTTCATGTGGCCGCCCCCGGACGTCCACCCGATGCGGGCGCCGATCGGCCGGGCCGCCTTGACGTCGGTGGACACCTGGCTGAACGTGGCCGCGCTGCTCAGACCCGAGCCGGTGTGGGTCAGGCCGAGGCTGCTCAAACCCCGGGCCATGTCGTCGAGCGTGGCGGGCTGGTTGTTGCAGCCGTAGTACGGCTGGGCTCGGTTGCAGAAGTCCGTCTGAGTGGAGCCGAAGCCCTGGAACTTGGCGATGGTGAGCCCGGAGGCGACCCAACACCACTGGGTCTTCTCCTGCTTCAGCATGGTGATGTTGTCCTGAGCCGCTTCCGCGTGGGCCGTGCCTCCTGCGGCCGCGAGCGAGCCCAAGGCGGTCAGCACGATGGCCGACGCCGTCGTTCCGAACCTGAATGTGCCCATGTTCCTGCCTTCCCCTCTGATGGGTGCAACGAGATGAGCGGGGCAACCGGGGACGAATATGACAGCGCCGCATGTCCGGGTCATAGGGGGCTTACGCCGATTCAACCCGTACTGACTATTTGTCGGGTCATCGCATGGAGGGGGTGGCCGGGGGGCCGGAGCTCATGGGGAGGGGGCGCCGCGGCCGCCGTGGGCTGCCACCGGGGGGCGGGCGGGGCCAGTTCGGTGTGCCGAAGGCGTCGGCGCGGGCCGTTACGGCGGTGGTCGCGGCGGCGCGGCGCGAAAGGGGCGGGTCGGGAGCGGTGCGGACCATCAGCAGCTCGTGGTGCACCGAGTGGGGCAGCGGCCGGATTTGGCTCCGTCAACCCCGGACGGGCAGGTCGCCGAGCACCCTCCCGCGGTCCCGGACGGCGAACCCCCTGGGCTGGCCTTCGCCCCGGACGGCACCCTGTATGCGGCTCAGGAACGCGGCTGCGTCACCCGCTGGAAGGTACGTCGTGAGGCCTGAGGGGTATGACTGTCCCGTCCTCCGTCAGTTCGGGCAAAGCGCCCGATGCGGAGGCTGGCTCAGGGGCGGGAGCCGTCGCGGGGTTCCCGGCCGCGACGGCCTTCGGCAACTCGGCCGCCCGTGTGCCCGCCGTCGCCGGCGGGCCAGCCTGCTGTCGCGGGGTCGGTGCGGCCGCCCTCCAGGAGATCGAGCATCTGGTCGAGGACCGCCTTGAGGTCCTGCCACGGAGTCGCTCGGTCCGCCTGGGCGTCGACCGCCCCGTCGCGACGAGTCCTCGGTCGCCCCTGCTCCATGTGCGCCCACCTCCCTTGCCGTACGCCGCCGCACGCCGACCGTTCGCGTACGCGGCCGGGGCGCGGTCAGGCGGCGTCTTCCCAGGTAACCGCCGTTTAAACGACGTTCAAACGGCCGTTCCTGCGCGGGGGCAGGGCACGGGACGGGTCCGATCACCGGCCTTCGCCCGGAGTGCGGATTCCAGCCGGTCGCGGGCCTCGGTCTGGGCGGCGATCCGTTCGTTGAGGACCGCGAGGCGTTCCAGCGCGACCCGTAGGCCCTCGTCCGAGGGCGGAGCGGCGGCCACGTCCCCGTCCAGGCACGACTGGAAGACGCGCACGTCGTCCAGGGTGAGCCCGGCGGCCAGCAGGTAGCGGATGTTGCGGATCCGCGCCACCGCCCGCTCGCCATAGACGCGGTAGCCGTTGGGGGCACGCTCGGAGGAGATCAACCCGGCCTGCTCGTAGTGCCGCAGCGCACGAGGGGTCGTTCCCGTCCTGCCGGCCAGCTCACCGATCCGCACGCGTTCCACCTCCGGGACCACTCCTATCACGCCACCACCGCACCGCCGTCGACCGGGAGTACGGCTCCAGTGACGAACGACGCGGCGGGCGCGGCGAGATGAGTGATCGCCGAGGCCACCTCCTCGGGCCGGCCGACCCGGCCCAAGGGGGTGTGCGCCAGCTGCCATGCCCGTACGGCGGCCATGCGCTCCGGTGTCAGGCCCTGGTGTTCGCCGATAGGAGTGTCGACGGCGCCGGGGGCGACCGCCACAACCCGGATGCCTCGGGGTGCCAGCTCGACCGCCCAGCTGCGGGTCAGCGATTCGAGGGCGGTCTTGGTCGCGGCGTAGACCGAACTGCCCGGCCAGGCCCGCTGTCCGATGGACGTACTGACATTGACGATCACCCCGCCCGGCGACGCCTCCAGGAGCGGCAGGGCCGCCTGGGCCAGCTGGACGGGCGCGATGAGGTTGGTGGCCAGTTGAGCCGTGATCATCTCCGGCGTGAGGGTGCCGAGGGCGCCGCTGCGGACGATGCCGGCGTTGTTGACCAGTACGTCCAGCCGGCCGTGGGTCTCCAGGACGATGCGGACGATCCGTTCGGGGGCGCCTTCGGCGGTGATGTCCGCGGCCAGCGGCGTGATCCGGTCGTATCCGGCAGCGGTCTGCGCGAGCGGTTCGGGGCGGCGGCCGACCGCGATCACGTGGGCGCCCTCGGCGGCGAAGGCGTGGGCGGTGGCGCGGCCGATTCCGGTGCCGGCCCCGGTGACGACGACGGTCCTGCGGTGGTGTGGTGCGGTGTTGATCATGTCGGCCATCGTTCAACCCTGCCGCCAGCGGCAAGGTCAAGCCGCGCTCACCCCGCCAGGACGGCGGGCTTGAGCACCTCCTGGCACCACTGGCGGAAGCCGGTGGGGGCGGGGGTGGCCAGGGCGTGCCGTTCGGCGTCGTAGATGCCGTTGTTCTGGGCCGTGGCCATGTCGAGCAGGCCTTGCGCCCAGGCGTCGCTCATCCCGTACCCCATGGCCGTCGCCTTGTACGTCTCCCCGTCGGTCTGCTGGAAGCCGACCGGCCGCTCCAGTACCTCGGACAGGACCTGGGCCATGCCGTTCGGGGACAGCGCGTCGGCGCTGATCACCGGGAGGGCGTCCTGACCCGACCAGGAGTCGTCGGCCAGGAGGCGGGCCGCGGCCGCGGCGATGTCGCGGGTGGCGACGATGGCCAGCGGGCGGTCCGCGGTGTTCGGCAGGGAGAACAGGCCGCGGGTCCTGAGCGCCTGGGCCTGGTGGAGGAGGTTCTCCATGAAGAAGGGCATGGCCAGGGCCCGGTAGGCGACCCCGGTGCTCTCGATCATGTCGTCCATCGCGAACGCGGGTGACAGCAGTCCGGCGTGCTCCCCGTAGGCCCGGCCGAGGCTGGTGACGCCGACGACGCGCCTGACGCCCTGAGCCATGAGGGCGTCGCGGGCCGGACGGGTGAAGCCGAGATAGTGCTCGCGGATGTCGGCGGCTCCCGGGTCCGGGGGGACCAGCCACAGGACGCTGTCGGCCCCCTCGAAGGCTTCGGAGAGGACGGCGGGGTCACGGTGGGAGCCCCGGACGACCTCGGCGCGCTCGCGCGCCTCGGGGTCCAGCCGTTCGGGGTCGCGGACGATCACCCGGACGGGCTGGCCGGCGTCGAGCAGCCGGTCGAGGGTCTGCCTGCCGATCTGGCCGGTGGGGGCGGTAAGGACGATCACGGGAGCCTCCGGGAGGGGGGTGTCGGTCAGTGCGGCGCGCTGGGAGCGGGGTGGGTGGCCTTGGGTGGCCGACCCTGGCACCGCCGTTTCCATCGTTAACACTTGCACGCTATCGCTGATACGCGCAAGTCGTTAACGTCCTGCCGTTATCATCGGAAACATGAAGACCGATACTGATCACTCCGCCCCGGCGGCGGAAAACAACCGCGAACGGATCCTCGCGGCTGCCACCCGACTGCTCGCGGAACACGGCCGGGAGGTCGTGTCGACGCGCGCGGTGAGTACCGCGGCCGGCCTCCAGGCGCCGACGATCTACCGGCTCTTCGGTGACAAGCAGGGCCTGCTCGACGCGGTCGCCGCGCACGGCTTCGCGCGCTATCTCGCGGACAAGAGTGCGCTTGAGCCCACCGGTGATCCCGTGGAGGACCTGCGCACCGGCTGGAACCGCAACACCGAGTTCGGCCTCGCCCACCCCGCCCTGTACACCCTCATGTACGCCGAGCCCCGTCCCGGCGGCCCGCCGCCCGCGGCCGTCGCCGCGCTGGAGGTGCTCGCCGCCCACATCCGCCGGGTCGCCGAGGCCGGACGCCTGCGGATCGACGAGGCGCGCGCCGCCCAGCTGGTCCACGCGGTGGGTGGCGGCACCACTCTCGCCCTCATCGCCACCCCCGAGGACCGCCGGGACGTAAGTGTGTCCCACCTGGCGAGGGAGGCGGTGATCGCGGCGATCACCACCGACGCCCCCACCACGCCCGCTCCCGGCCCGTCAGGGGCGGCCGTCGCCCTGCGCGCGCTCCTCCCCCGGACCGACGTACTGACCGCGGGTGAGCGGGGCCTGCTCACAGAACTGCTCGACCGCATCGCCACGGCCACGGCTGGATAGGCCTTCCGCGTGTACCCGGGGCCGGCCAACTGCCATGGTGGGCATATGGCCTTACAGATCTCGTACAGGGGCGGACGGCTCGGTGAGGATCTCGACATCACCGTGTACTGGTTCCCCCGGGAACCCGATCGGCCGGCGGGCTACGTCGCGGACGCGCTGGGCGCGTGGCGCATCGCACCGATCCGGCAGGTGGATGTCGGTGGCACGCCGGAGGAGGTCACCGCGTGGACCGCCGCCGCCGTCTCGTTCGTGCGGCAGATCGCCGCCGAGGAGCGGAAGTTGGGGAAGGCGGAGGAGCGGATCCAGTGGTGGGGCCTGGTGGTGACGCGTCGGCGGGCGCAGGCGAAACGTGACGACGCGCGGGCGTCGTTCCTCGAAGCCGTGCGGTCCGCGGCGGCTGTCTACCAGCCGGTGCGGGACGTCATCGAAGCACGTCTGGCCGAGCGGGAGGCTCGAGAGAACGAAGCACGCAGGCGTGCGTATCAGGAGAGGGAGCGGAAGTGGCGGGAGGTGGCCGCCCGGTTCAGGGAGTGGAGAAGCCGGCAGGAGGTGGCCGATCGCCCCCTGTCCGACGGCCTCAGCCCCCGCCAGATGGCGGCGAGAGGAGACGACCCGACGAGCTGGCCCGCGGAAGTGCGGTCGGCGGTGGGTGACCTCGCGGCGTGGTGGGCCGGTGTGCGCGCCTCGGTGCGCAACAGGCAGGCGAGCGCGGGGGCCGTACGCAGACTCGTCGAGGCGATCACCGAAACGGCCGCGGCACTGGAGGATGCGGGCAGGCCCGGCATCCAGACCATCCGGGGGAACGCCCAGGGCGTGCTTCTCGGATGGTGGATCCACTTCGACTGGTCGGCCCTGCCGGACACCACCCGGCTCCTGACGCCACCGGACGTGCCGGCGGGGTGCGTGGACGCGCAGGACTGGCACTACCAGCTGTACCTGCCCCCCGATCGGATCTTCACGGTGCGCGGATCCGGCGAGTACGGCTTCGCGACGGAGCACAGGGTGACGATCCCTCCGGGGGGTTACGGCTACAGCTACTCCTGGTTCAGATGGAGCATCGAGGAGTTCGCGCAGCGGCTGATCCACAACGAGATCGTCACCTTCCGGGCTCCCGGCCACGAGGGACGTCTGGCCTTCCCCATGACGGACCACGCGGATCCCGACGCGTACGTGCCGTACGTCGAAGCCGTGGCCGAGCGCGCGGCCGCCCACTTCCGCGCCCTGGTTCCGGGAGGGCTGGAGGAACAGTGACGGCGGCCAGCCGGCCGGCGACGGCGGGCCCCTCGGACACCCTCGGGGCCCGGACGAGCGATCATGGGACCGTCGTGGCAGGCCGGTCGTCCGGCGCGGCGGACGCGGCCAGTCGTCAACCGATCGAGGGGGAACGGACAGTGGAGCCGACAGGATCCGTGGAAATAACATCCGAAGCCGAACTAAGGGAGCTGCTCGGGCCGGTGGCGCCCGTGGCCGCCGCGAAGGCGCGGCGGTCCCTGCACGACCACCACAGGCAGTGGATCGCCCGGTCCCCGCTCTGCCTGATCGGCACCGCCGGCGCCGACGGGAGCTGCGACGTCTCCCCGAAGGGCGATCCGCCCGGCTTCGTCAAGGTGCTCGACGACACGACGCTCGTCATCCCGGACCGCCCCGGCAACCGCCGTGCGGACAGCTACCGCAACATCCTCGCCAACCCGCGCGTGGGACTGCTCTTCATGGTCCCGGGCCGGGGCGACACGCTCCGCGTCAGCGGCCGTGCGCGGCTGCTGCGCGATGCCCCGTTCTTCGACGGGATGACGGTCAAGGGCCACCGGCCCACGATCGCCCTGCTCGTGGAGACGGAGGAGATCTACTTCCACTGCTCCCGGGCGTTCCTGCGCTCCGGCCTGTGGGACACCGAGACGTGGGACCCCGACGCGGCGCCCTCCCGCGCCCGGATCTCCAAGAGCCTGGAGAAGCCGGAACGGTCGCTGGAGGAGCTGGAGCGCTACTACGGCCCCCAGTACGCCCTGGACGACCTGTACTCCTGACACCCCGCCGGCTCAGTCCTCGGGGAGGATATTGCCGTCCTCGTCGAGCAACGGGTGGATGCGGTCGGGGCCCTGGCTGTTGGTGTCGGACGGCCGGGGGCCTTCCGGGCCGTCAGGGCCCCAGCGCAGCAGGCGGCGGGTGCGGCCGATCCGGTACTCGGCGCCCTGGAATTCCAGCCGGTTGATACGCCGGCCCGTACGCAGCCTCTCGGCGGCATCGGCGTACGCGGCCAGTTCCGGCGCCGTCGAGCCGCCGGCCGCGGCCAGGGTGTGGGCGTCGGCGTGCGGGTCTGCGTCGGCGGGGATGACGCCGCTCCTGCGGGGCCAGGCCCAGGCCAGTGCGAACTCCAGGGACTTGCGCGCTTCGTGCGCGGTGGCGTGCGGGCCGCTGACGGGGCTCCAGCCGCGGCCGGTCTGCTTGACCACGGCGAAGGTGGCCGGCAGCAGGAGGACGTCCGGGTGGGTGTCCAGCGCCCGCCGCGAGTCGCCGAGGACGGCAGCCGGGAACCGGTCCCCGGAGTACACCAGGCCGCGCAGGGCCAGCCGTTCGAGGGCGTGGCTCGGGGTGAGCGGCACGTCCGGGTCCAGCACCAGGCCGTCATCGACCTCCGGCTCCCGGACGTTGCGGTTCCAGTCCGGAACGGGGGGCTCCGGGTCCGTGGGGCGGGGCTGCTCCAAGCCGCCGGGGCCCTGGCCCGCGTACTCCTCGGCGCGTACGATCCGGTACCGGGTTCCGGCCGCTTCGAGTTCGTCGACCCGTTCGGTCTCCAGCCGGGCGACCGCCGCCAGCAGGCAGCGGCGCTCCGCCCTGTCCTGCGCTTCGTCCTTCGCGCGGAACCACAGGTGGCTGTTCAGGCTGTCGCGGGCCAGCTGTGGGCAGCCGGCCGTCACCTCGATCACCACCCGCCATCGCGGCCCGTCCGCGGCATGCTGCGCCGCCACCCCGAACAGCGGCCCGCGCACGATCACATCACCGGCGCGGGTGATGGCGTCGACCGCGTCGGCCTCGACTGCGGCCTCCACCGGCTCCACCGGCACCCGCACCACCACCAGGCGCGCACCGGCCGGCCCCTCGTCTCCACGGTCCATGGCCCCATCGTGCCCACCACGGGCCACCGCCGTCCCCACTTCGCGGATTCCTCACTCCCCGGGGCGGGGGGAGTCGGTGGGGGTGAGGGCTTGGGTGCGGAGGAGTTTTTTGTTCGGCTTGCCTGCGTCGGTCAGGGGCAGGGCTTCGACGAAGTCGATGTGTGCGGGTTCGTACATGGCGCCCTTCCTGTCCCGGGCGAGGGCGCGCAGTTCCGCCTCGTCCACGTCGCCGCCCGGCACGCGGACGACGACGGCCTGGACGCGTTCCATGAGGTTCGCGTCGGGGACCGCGAAGACCGCGCTCTGCAGGACCTGGGGATGGGAGTTCAGCACGTCCTCCAGTTCCACCGTGTACACGTGGCCGCCCACCACGACGATCATGTCCTTGATCCGGTCCACGATGGTCAGGTAGCCCTCGGCGTCGACGAATCCGATGTCACCGGTGTGGAGCCATCCGTCCCGCAGGACCTCGGCGGTGAGCTCGGGCTGCTTCCAGTAGCCCTGCATCACGTGCGGGGAGCGCACGCAGATCTCGCCGTGCTCGCCGGCGGGCAGGTGCCGGCCGGCGGCGTCGCGTACGGAGACCTCGACGTCCGCCATGACCTTTCCGGCGGTGCGCAGCAGTTCGGGGCGCCGGGGGTCGTGGTCCTCGGGGGAGAGCACGCTGATGCCGCCCGCCTCGTTCTGGCCGTAGAACTGGTTCAGTACGGGTCCGAAGCAACGAACCGCCTGCGCGAGCCGGGCCGGGGAGGAGGCGCAGCCCCCGTACGTGAGCAGGCGCAGGCTGGAGGTGTCGCTGCGGTCGACCGCGGGGTGGTCCAGCAACTGGTAGAGCAGCGGCGGCAGCAGGAACATGTGGCTGATGCGTTCGCGCTCGACGGCGGCCAGCACGGCGCCCGCGTCGAATTCGTCCAGCAGGACGACGGTGCCGCCGTGGTGCAGGGCGGCGTCAGCCATGAGGCCCGCCGCGTGCGCGAGGGTGGTGCACACCAGGGCCCTGACCTGCCCCTCGCCCGACCAGTCCGGGCCGGTCGACGTCCACTGCCCGAAGGTGGTGCAGATGGCCTTGGGGTGGCCGGTGGTGCCACCGGTGTGGCGGATGGTGCAGATGTCCTGCGGCCGCGCCGAAGAGGCCATGACGTCCGTGGACTGCTGGGCGGCGAGCGCCGACAGGTCCTGGTCCGCGTCCGTGCCCGCTGCCGCCCCAAGGAAAAGGACCCGTTCCAGCGGCACCCGCCGGGACAGCTCGGCGGCGCGCTCGCGGGAGGCGGGGTCGACGATCAGGGTCCGGGTCTCGACGTCCCGGAGGATGTCGGCGTGCACGTCGGCCGAGAGCCCGGCGTAGAGGTGGTTGACCGCGCAGCCGAGCAGGCCGGCGGCGTAGCGGGCCGCGATCGTCTCGGGGAGGTTGCCGGCCAGCAGCGTGACCGTCTGACCGCGCCGCACCCCCCGGTCGTGCAGCGCCCGGGCCATGCCGTAGACGAGGCCGCGCAGTTCCTCCGCGCGCAGGCGCCGGTCGCCGTGGACCAGGGCCTCGCGGCCCGGTTCCTTTCCCAGGGCGTCGAGAATCTCCTCCACGTGGCTGCGGAAGTGTTCGGTGGTGTCGTACATACCGGTCCCATTGGTTGACTTGAGCAACTAGTTGGACCCTAAGGGCCGATGATCCATAAGCTCAACCGGAGCGCCGACATCCAGCCACCACCCACAGCCGAGAGGAGATGGCGGAGGGGCGGGCTTTGCGGTGCGCGTACGTGAAGCACGCGCGGGGCGGGTTGGCCGGGCCCGGGGCCGACCGGCGGGAATGATGGCCGAACTCGTCCGCCCCGACCGCCCCTCACGCCTGACCGGGCCATGACACATCCGGACATCATGGCCGAAAATCGCCGCATGTACCGGCAGGTGCCACAAGGCAAACCCGGGACGCTTTCGTCACCCCGTCCCGGTCTGGGTGCGGCGAGCGTAGGCGCGGGCGGCGCGGGCCCGGTCGCCGCAGCGGGTGGAGCACCAGTGGCGGCGGCCGTGGCGGAGCAGGTAGCGGTTGCAGGGGGGCGAGCCGCATGCGGTGAGGCGTTCGGCGTCCGGGGAGGTCAGGAGGTCGGCGGCGTCGGCGGCGAGCGTCGCCAGGGCGTGGTCGAGGATCGCCGTGGTGGGGTGGACGGCCGCGCGGTAGGGGCCGTTCTCGTCGTCCCACCGCAGCAGCGGGGCG
This sequence comes from Streptomyces sp. NPDC102258, assembly GCF_055584685.1. Lineage (NCBI taxonomy): Bacteria > Bacillati > Actinomycetota > Actinomycetes > Kitasatosporales > Streptomycetaceae > Streptomyces > Streptomyces sp. NPDC102258. The sequence continues at coordinate 33,621 of NZ_JBVJLO010000027.1, read as the reverse complement.
GTGGGGACGCGGGTCATCGCGTCGTTGACGGCGGCGACGGCGGCAGGGAGGGCGGGCAGCCCCTCGGCCCGGGCCGCGAACAGGGACCTGATCTGCTCGCGGAGGGCGCGCAGCTGGCTCGTGCACATCTCCCGCATCCCGGCGTCGCGCGGGGCGAGACCGCGTCGCGTCAGCCAGACGTTCGCCTGCGCGGGGGTCGTCAGGAGATCGGTGGTGTGCCCGCCGGGCCGCGTGGTGGCGCTGTTCGCGAGGGCGAGGGAGAGGCGCTCCTCCTCGCCCGGAGCGGGTGGCACGACGGGTTCTTCCGCTACGGACTCCTTCATGTTCCTCATGGTACGGCTTGCGGTCATCCGTGAGAGACCGCTACGGTCACCTCACGGTTCATCCGAATCTATCCGTGAGGTGTTCTCGCCGTGTCTTCCGCGCCTTCTGCGTCTTCTGCGCATTCCGCGTCTTCTGCGTCTTCTGCGTCTTCTGCGTCCGCGTCAGCCGAACAGTTTCCCGTCCGCGTTCTCGGCGGCCCCACCGCTCTCTTCGAGTACGGCGGCCTGCGCTTCCTGACCGACCCGACCTTCGACGGCCCCGGCGAATACCCGGCGCCCGGCGTGCACCTGACCAAGACCGCCCCCGCCGCCGCCGCTCCCGGCGACCTCGGGCCCATCGACGTCGTCCTGCTCTCGCACGACGAACACCCCGACAACCTCGACAGCTCCGGCCGGGCCCTGCTCGCCGGCATACCGCTCACCCTCACCACCCCCGGTGGCGGCCGGCGCCTCGGGGAGAAGGCCAGTGGGCTGGCCGACTGGGAATCCGTCGAGCTGGACCGGCCCGGTGGCGGCACGGTGACCGTGACCGGCGTGCCCGCCGTTCACGGGCCCGGGGCGCGCGAGGAAGTCGAGCCGGTCGTCGGGCAGGTCGTCGGCTTCGTCCTGACCGGCGAGGACTTGCCCACCGTGTACGTCAGCGGGGACAACGCCTCGCTCGACGCGGTCAAGGAGATCGCCGCACGCTTCGGCCCGGTGGACACCGCGATCCTCTTCGCCGGAGCCCCCCGCTTCCCCGCCCTCTTCGACGGGGGGCTGCTCGTCCTGGACAGCGCCCAGGCCGCCGAGGCCGCCCGGATCCTCGGTGCCCGGCGCGTCGTTCCCGTCCACTGCGACAGCTGGGCCCACTTCACCGAGGGCCGCGACGTACTGGAAGCCGCGTTCACGGCCGCCGGGCTGGCCGACCGCCTGGACGGGGACGGGAGTCGGCGCGCCTGAGGCGGCGCACCGTCCGGCCGGGGCGTCGTGTCCTAGCGGGCGCCCCAGTGGCCCGGGTCCGCGCCCGGCCCGGCGCCGGCCCGGGCCAGGGCGTCCGGAACGCCGAGCAACGGCTGGGGAAGGTACCGGGAGCGGACGCCCAGCTCCCAGCCGTGCGTCTGGACCGCGAGGGCGGCCACGGCAAGGGTCTGGAGGGGCAGGAGGGTCCTGGGCGCGGGATCGTCCCCGGCACCTCGGCGGTACTGCTCCAGCCAGATGACGAGGGCCTGTTCGAAGGCCGGCTGGTCGTCGTCGAGGAGTACGCGCAGCAGGCGCTGCTCCGGCGTCAGGGAGCCTGCCGCGTCGAGCCTCCCCGCGGCCTCTGCCCGCTCCGAAGCGTCCGGCAGGCACAGCGTCACGGTCGGCCAACGGCTCGGCAGGTGTCCGGAGGACGGGGTCAGGTAGCGGCTCAGCGCGTCCATCTGCGCGAGGTCCGCGGGGGACGACACGGAGTCGAAGCGCGAGTAGGGCACGCCCTCACGGATCGCGGGTGCGTAGTCCTCCCGCAGCAGCAGGCCGATCACCCGCCGGTGGTCCCACACCCGCCCGCTGACCAGGCACAGTACGAAGGCCTCCAGCCACGAGGCCGCGGTCGGCGCAGTCTTGACGATCGCGTCGAAGTCCTTGTCCTCGCTGGTCAGGCTCTCGCCTATGAGGGGGAAGAGGATCTCCTGGTCCCCGTCCGGGAAGCAGCCCAGGCTCAGCAGGCCGAGGGAGCATTCCGCGGCCGTGTGCAGGGCCTCGCACAGTTCCTGATCGGGGGAGAAACCGCCGGCGAACCTGGCCGCCGCGTGGTCGAGCAGTTCGTCGCGCATCTCCTCCAGCCGCCCCATGGACATGGAGTCGTACCGCATGGAGTGCCAACGCCCGAAGGCACGTCCGCGTATGTCGGCGAGCGCCTGGTCCAGACGCGCGGTGTCGACGTCGTGGGATGCTGTTTCCGGCACTTCCGCCGCCCCCTTCATGATCTTTCGCTTGAGCGGGGCACGCTACCAGCGGCGTCCGACACGGGCTCCCCGGCCTCCCAGCGCAGCAGGTCGCCCGGCTGGCATTCGAGCACCTCGCAGAGCGCGGCGAGCGTCGCGAAGCGGACCGCCTTGGCGCGGCCGTTCTTGAGTACCGCCAGGTTGGCGGGCGTGATCCCCACTCGTTCGGCCAGTTCGCCCACGGACATCTTCCGCCGGGCCAGCATCACGTCGATGTCGACGGCGATCGGCATCAGATGACCTCGTCCAGCTCGGCCCGCATCCGTGCGGCTTCCACGTCCCGCGCGACGGCCTGGGCGAGCAGCATGCGCAGGACGAACACGATGAGCGCGACCCCCAGGATGGCCAGGCCGATCCCGCCCATGATGACGGTAACGCCCGGGTCCTCCCGTTGCCCCGGCGCGTTGACGGCCGTCACCACGAACCACAGGAGGGCGGCCGACACGATCGCGCCGATCACGACGTCCACGTACCGGAATGCGGTGGAGGAGAACACGGTGCCCCGCCGCACCATCTTCACCAGCCGACCTACGCAGATCAGCGCGGCCTGGGCCGCCACCATGCCCAGGATCGTGATCACGCGGAACGCGGTGAGCGGGAGTGACCCGTCCTCCGGGTCGGTGGCCAACGCCCACACCATCAAGGCCTGTACGAACACGGTGCCGGTGAGCACCACCGCGAGCACGGCGCGCAACGCGTGCACTGCCAGGTTTCCCATGACCCATCCCTCGATCTCCCCATCGACTTACGATGGGAATCTATCGAGTTTCGATAGATGGGTCAACGGCTTGGGCGAGGGGTCAGTGGGGAACGGTGGCGGCGGGTGGGGTCCAGCGGCGGGAGGGAAGCGGGGTGGCGGGGACGTCGTACTCCTTCTTGAGGTCTTCGGGGATGGCGTAGTGCATCACGCGTCCGCGTGTGAGGGACGACAGTTCGAGGAGGGTGGTCAGGTGGCCGAGGCGGTCCAGTGCCCAGGCGCCGAGGGGAGAGCGGTCCTCGATGGTCTCCAGGACACCGAGGAGATGCGGTACGGCCTTGACGGCGGTGTCCCACCGGGTGCGGGGGACCCGGAGCCAGTCGGCGCAGGTGTCGCCGACGAGGTGGCGGATGAGTGCGGAGACGACCGGGTCGAAGAGGGTGCCGGGCACCACCTCCTCGTAGAGGTCGATGAGCTGCCGCGTCAGGTGGGCGCCTTCCTCGGACGGTCCCATGTGTCGGATCATGTACAGGTCGAGGAAGTGGCGCGCCTCTTCCAGCGTGCGGGGTACGGCGTCCTGGTCGACGCCGAGCATGGCGCCGACCACGCGCCAGGCGTAGTAATAGGCTTCCGCGCCTTCCGTTGACATGTGGATGCCGAGCCGGTGCAGGCTGTCCAGGACGAGCAGGGAGAAGAACATCTGCCCGCCGATCATGTCCTCCTGGCAGATCGGTGTCCCGAGCGACGCGGCGTCCCAGCGGTTCTCCCGCGTGAGGTGGTGGCGGATCGAGGCGTGCAGGAGGCGGACCTTCTGCGCGGCGGGGATGAAGCGGCTGCCGGCTTCGAAGGCGCCGGGCTGCATCAGGTAGACGGTGAACTGGCCGGTCTCCGCCATCCGTTTGGAGGGGTACTTCAGGCCGTGGGTCGCCGACAGCAGTCGGGCCACGTGCGGGACGACGTAGCAGGCGGGCATGGAGGCGAAGGACAGCGCGGTGGAGATGTGGACGTTGTTGTCGATGAAGAACAGCCTCGCCTTCTCCATCTCCTCCCAGTCCACCCAGGCCGGCGGAACGCTCGTGGCCCGGAGGTACTCCCGGGCGACGTCGGGGAGTCCGTCCGGCAGGGGGGCGCCGACGGTGGAGACGTAGCGCATCAGGGTGTTGAACGTGCCCACCTCCCCGCGTGCGAAGAGGGTCGCGACGGTGGCGTCGGCGAGTTCGTCTCCGGCCTGCCGCAGGGCATCCATCGAAGCCTCGGTGTAGGTCATGTCAGGGCTCCTCGTCCTTCGTCGGCGGTCGGTCACCGGCTGCCGGGGCGGCGGCCGGAGGGGGAATGCCGGAGGTGGAACGGTCGACGTCCCCGCGCCGGGGAGGTCAGGACAGGCGGACCGCCGCCGCGCGCGCCAGCGCGGTCAGGGCCGCCGCGGCGTGCGCGGGTGCGTCCAGCTCGTGCAGGGCTCCGAGGGCCTCCTCGACCCGGGCGGTGATCATGGCTTCGACGCGGTCGGGGGCCTTCAGCCGGCGCATCACCTCGCGGACGGCGTCCAGGCTCTCCCGGTCCGGGTCGCATCGGCCGAGTACGGCTCGCAACCGCGCCCGGTCGTCGTCACCGGCGAGGCGCCAGGCCTCCGCCAGCAGGGCCGTCGGCCGGTGGCCGCGCACATCGTCGGCGCTGTCCTTCCCGGTGCGTTCCGGATCTCCGAACAGCCCGAGCAGGTCGTCCCGTAGCTGGAAGGCCTCGCCCAGCGGCAGCCCGTACGCGGAGAAGCCCGCGCGGAGCCGCTCGCCGGCCCCGGCCAGGGCACCACCGATCAGCAGGGGCTGCTCGACGGTGTACTTGGCCGTCTTGTACCGGATCACCTTGACCGCCGCCGCGGTGTCCGGATCGGCGCCGGTGCGCAGGATCTCCAGGCACTCCCCCGCGATCAGGTCCCGGGCCAGCGACGACCACAGCGGGCGCGCCCGCGCCAGGTAGGCGGCGGGCAGCCCGCTGGTGGCGAACAGCTGCCCGGCCAGCGACATCAGCAGGTCCCCGACCAGCATCGCCAGCGACCTGGCGGCGGCGACGTCATCCGGGCGGCCGCGCACGGCGCCACGCAGGGCGATATGGGCCGTGGGCTTGCCGTGCCGCAACGGGCTCTCGTCGATGAGATCGTCGTGCACCACCGCCGCGGCGTGCACCAGCTCCATGGAAGCCGCCGCCCGTACCAGCGCGTCGCTGTCCGGCTGTCCCGCCGCGCGCCAGCCCCAGTAACAGAACGCCGCGCGCAGCCGCTTGCCGTCCGCGACCGCCGCCTCCACCTGTGCGGCCACCGGCTCCAGGAGAGGATCGATCTGCCACAGCTGGTCGGCTTCCCCGGCGACGAAGTCGTGCAGCACCTCGTCGACGCGGGACTTGAAGGCGGTCGGCTCCCACCGGTCAGACACCATCGGAGGGCTGCCGTGCCAGGGCGCGGCGGGCCAGGGCGTGGCGGGCCAGGACCTCCAGGTGGGCCGGGGGGACGGCCGTGTACCGGTCCAGCACCAGGCGCCCGCGCGCCATCAGATCCTGCTGGGCGTCCGCCGCGAGCTCCCCGGCGTCCGAGCGGCGCAGCAGCCCGCGCGCCGTCCCGAGTACGGAGCCCAGGGCACTCACCGTCAGATCGGCCAGCCCGGCCGCCAGTAACACCGCCTGCTCGTCCAGGCCCCCGCGTCGTTCCGCTCCCCGCGTCATCCCATCCCCCGTTCACGGCGCACCGGTGCGACGCCGGTCGCGCGTCGCCCTGGTCAGCGTCCCGTCACGCCGGGCACGGGCGGGGAGGAACTCACGAACGAGTGAGCACCTCGCTCGTGCGTACGGACAGGAACAGGCCGCCGCCGAGCACGACGTGCGGCGGTGCGGTGTCCACCGTGCTGCCTGCCCTGGGAGTACACGGCCGGTGTGACCGCCTGCGCCTGCTACGACTGGTCGGACGACTCCAGCGGCCGCATCCGCTGCCCGGGGCGGGTTGTCAAGCGCGGTTGCGGGCGCCGGGGTGGGTGGGGCAGCCTCGCCCCATGACTGTGGGGCGCGGCCGGAAGGACAGCCGCCGGCCGTGGGCGGGCGGGCCCGGACGCGGCGGGGAGTGTTGAGCGGCTGGCGGTGGGAGTACGAACCGGACGCCGAGCATGTCGTCAGGGGCCTGGCCCCGCGCGTCGTCGACGAGGTCGAGCGGCTGGCCGCTGAGATCGTCGCCCTCGCCGATGTCGGCGTGGACATCAGCGACATCGGCGACGGCGGCCGCCGGGGCGTGCCGGGCGGGGTGCGCCGTATCCCGCTCCTGGCCGACGGATGGTTCTACGCCCTGCCCCTGCCCCGGCTGCGCCTCGTCGCGCTCGTCCGCGTCATCCCCCCGTACACCGACCTGTAGCCGGGGGGCGGACGGCTCGTCAGACGACCGGCGGGCCCGCCTCGACGCGGCGCAGCACGGGGGCGAGGCGGTCCAGGTCCGGGCCGGTCTGGAGCTGCCGTTCGTCCCACCAGGTGGCGCCCGCGTCGTGCAGCGGACCGATCACGTCCCGGGCCTTCGCCGGGTCCGCGGGCGTGGCACCGCCGAGCACGAGCTCGAAGGGGCGCTCGGACCCGGCCGTGCGGTGTTGGCGTACGTAGGCGAGGAGTTCCCGTACCTCGGCCACGTCGGGCACGTGGCCGTGCCGGGCCGTCTCGAAGAGCGGTACCGCGCCGTCCCACCGCGCCGCGCGCCGCATGGGCCGACGGTGCGGCCAGAAACCGCCGATCCACACCGGTGGTGCGGGCCGCTGCACGGTGGCGGGCAGCAGGGTCACGTCCCGGACCTCGTAGTGCGGGCCGCGGTGGTCCACCGCCTCGCCGGACCAGAAGCGCCGCAGCAGTTCCAGGCCCTCGTCCAGCCGCTCGGCGAGGACGCGTGGCTCGGCGGTGTCGCCGAAGCTGCGGTACTCGTCGTCGACCGGACCGCCCAGGCCCGCGGCGAAGATCACGCGGCCGCCGCTGAGCTGGTCCAGGGTGGCGACCTGGCGGGCCAGTTGCTGTACGGGGTAGCGGGGCACCGGGGTCAGGAGGGTGCCCAGGCGGATCCGGGAGGTCGCCAGGGCGGCCGCGGTCAGCAGCATCCACGGGTCCGCGAAGGGGCGCCCCTGGTGCTGCCGGTGCAGGACGTGGTCCCAGACGAAGAGGCCGTCCCAGCCGGCTTCTTCGGCGGCGGCCGCCACCGTCGCGACGTTCCGGGGATCCGCGAAGTCACCGAAGTTCGGGATGTTGACAGAGAAGCGCATCGCAGCAGGATGGGCGGACGGCGACGGGACGGCAAGCGGATTGCGGCGCGCCGGGAGGCGTGACCGGAGGTCCTACCGGCTGTCGGGGCCGGGCCCGGCGATCGGGGGTGGGGCCAGTGCCCATCTGATCGTGCGGGTCAGGGCCTGTCCGGACAGGTCGACGCAGCGCCCCCACGGGCCGTTTCGCGGCTCGCGCAGGCCGAGCATGGCCGGGGCCCAGGGCGGCAGGAGGCGTACGGCGTTCGCCGCGAGCACCGCGTAGGGGCCGCGGACCGCCAGGGGCAGCGGCGGGTGGCGCAGGATGAAGCGGGCCGCCTCGCGGGCCTGGGGGGTGGCCCGCAGTTCCCCGCGGTAGCCGGCCAGTACCGCGGTCAGCGCGGCGCGGTCCGTCGGGGGGTCCGGGACGCCGAGTGCGCGGGCGACCCGGGCCGTGTCGGCGACGTACGCGTCATAGCCCGCGGCGTCCAGGGGGTGGGCGCCGAACCGCTGATGGGCGCGGAGGAAGGTGTCGACCTCCGCCGCGTGGACCCAGGCCAGCAGATGGGGGTCGGCCGCGTGGTAGGTCTCCCCCTCGGCGGTGGTGCCCTTGACCCGCTCGTGGACGGCCCGGACCCGGTGGACGGCGCGCTGCGCGTCCTCGGCCGTGCCGTAGGTGGTCACGGCGAGGAACGTACTGGTGCGCTGGAGCCGGCCCCACGGGTCCCCGCGGAAGCCGGAGTGCGCGGCGACGGCGGCCATGGCGAGCGGGTGCAGCGACTGGAGCAGCAGCGCGCCGAGGCCTCCGATGAACATCGACGCGTCGGCGTGCACGGTGCGGATGGGGCGGTCGGGGCCGAACCAGCGGGGCCCCGGCGCCGTGTGGATGCGGATACGGTTGCGCGGGCCGTCGGGGCCCGCCACCCGGGCGAACAGGCCGGCGCCGATCCTCTCGCGCGGGGTGCGGCCCGAAAGCGCGGACAGGTCCATGCCACCATCCTCCTCCACCGCGCCCCGCCGGGGCCACGCCCCGAGCCGGACCGTTGTGGTCGCGCCCGCACGGCGCGCGGTCGCCCGGTCACGACACGTGCCCGCTGGGAGCTCGCGCGGGGCTCACCGCGATCGGGCGCGACCGGAGCGCGGAGGCGGCGCCGCCCGTTGAAACGGCGTCGTTCCTCACAGTCGTGCGGCGCGGGATCGCGGGGAACACGGTCGCTGAGGAGGTGATGGCCATGACCAGGTGGACGAACGTGCCGGAAAGAGTCCGGGGAGCCGTCGCGGAAAGAGCCGGTTATCTACGACGGGCCGTGCGGGGGCCGGGAGGCGAGCGCGACGATCTGCTCCTGGTGGCCAAGTCGGTGCTCGCCGCCATGGCCGCGTGGGTGCTGGCCCGCTACCTGCTGCCGCCCACGGTCTCGACCTTCGCCCCCTTCACCGCGCTGGTCGCCCTGCAGGCCACCGTGTACCGCTCGGTACGGGACTGCGTGCAGTACCTGCTGGCCATGGTGGCCGGGACGGCCCTGGCCGCCGCCCTCGCCGCCGTGGCGGGGATCCACGGATGGACCTTCGGCCTGCTCACGCTGATCGCGCTCTGCGTCGGCCGGATCCGGCGCCTGGGCGCCCAGGGCACTCAGGTCGCCATCATCGGCTTCTTCGCGTTCTCCACCGGCCAGGGGCGCATCGACTACATCGGCCACCTCGCCGCGTCCGTGTTCCTCGGCGCGCTGTGCGGTCTCGCCGCCCACCTCGTCCTCGCGCCCGCCCGCCACGTCCACCACCAGCAGCAGGCCGTGGCCGACCTCTACTCCGCGATGGGCGAGCGCCTGAACGGGCTGGCCGGAGCCTTCGAGGGGAACGACACCGGCTCCGAGCGCGTCCGGGAGTGGCGCCGGGACGGGCGTCGGCTGTCCGCCGACTGCGAACGCATCCGGCGCACCATCGACGCCGAGGTCGAGAACAGCCGCCTCCATCCCCGGCCGAGCCCCGGCAGCCCGGACCTCGCGCTGCCCCGGGCCCGTGAGGCCGTCACCGTCGCCGAACGCGTCCTGGACCACCTGCGCTCGATGACGCGTACGCTCGACTATGCCCTCGCCAGTGGAGAGATCGCGAACCTGCCGGGCTCCTTCCGCACCGCGTTCGGCTCCCTGCTGCGGGAGGTCGCCACCGCGATGCCGGAGATCGGCAAGACCTCCCCCACCGATCCCGGTGACCTCGGCGGCAGGATCGACGCGGCGGTGGCGGAGCTCGACCGCGTCCAGGCGCACGAACGGGCCGTGGCCGAAGCCTCGCCGGCCGCGCACACCCTCCAGGGGACGCTCCTCACCGACGCCGGCCGGCTCCTGGCCGAACTCCGCTCGGGCCGCGACGCCCTCGCCCGCTCTTCCTGACGGGAGCTTCCCGACCGGCCCGTACGTACACGGGTGCGGGGGCGGCAACCCGCTGGTTGCCACCCCCGCACGCCGTCTTCGAGAAGAACCGCCGGTCAGAGGCGGTTGGACAGGTCGCCGTAGTAGCCGCCGACCTGGCGGTGGTAGCCCTCGTCGCCGAGGTGCTTGTCCTTCTCGAACTCCGGAGCCGCCTTGATCTGCTCCTTGGTCCGGCCGACGTAGATCTTCTCCTCCTGCGCGTCGATCCGCTCGATCGTGCCCGCGGGCAGGAGGACCTCCTTGCCGAAGATCCACGGACCCGTGTCGACCACGATGTACGCGGAGCCGACCTCATCCGAGTGCTTGTCGACCTTGCCGATGGAGCCGTCCGTCGCCTCGACCTTGTAGCCGGTCAGATCGGCACCGGCCGCACGGCCGGCCGTCTCGCGGTAACCCCACACATTGTCAGCCATACGAACCATCCCTCCATTACGTCTCGTTTAGGGCGGGCCGTTCGCCTCCGGCACCGTCGGCAGCCGGAGCATCGTGGCGCCGCCCAGACCCCGTGTGCCCGGAAGGCTCCGGCCTACGCGTCCCCCGTGCGATCCGTCCGGCGCTCGGCCGGTCCGCGATAGCCTGCGTCCTCATGAAGCGCACTTGGGCCCTGCCGGCGGTACTCGTGACGTGCGGTGTGGCCGTGGCGGCCGTGCTCGTGGTCAGGGGGAGCCCCGGCGCGGGTGCGGCGCTCCTCCTGGTGTTCGTGGTGCTCGCGTTCCGGAACTCGGCGCTGATGTTCCCGAAGTCGATCGATGCGCTGGAAGCCCGACGCCGCAGCGCGGCCGACGGCCGGCCCGTCGTCTTCTGGCGGCCGGGTTGCGCGTACTGCCTGCGTCTGCGCAGGCAGCTGGGCGGTGACGCCCGTCGGCTGCACTGGGTCGACATCTGGCGCGATCCGGCGGGAGCGGCGGTCGTCAGGGCCGCCAATGACGGCAACGAGACCGTGCCGACCGTCGTCGTCGCCGGCCGGGCGCACACCAACCCCGACCCCTCCTGGGTGCGCGCCCAGCTCTCCCCGTCCACGTGATCCCGGCTCGCGGGCGGTGGGGTCCTTCGGTTGGCGGGGCGGGTCCTTACCATGAGGGGGACGGCGGAAGTTTCACATGGAGGAAGCTGAGAGTGTTCTCGGTGCAGGTCACGCAGGAGCCGCGGGGTGTGGTGTTCGCGCTGCGCGGGGAGCTCGACTTCGAGAGCACGGTGCAGCTGCACGAGGCCGCCGAGAGGGAACTGGCCAGGGGGCCGGGCGGGGCGCCGGTGGTGGCCGACTGTGCCCGCCTGACGTTCTGCGACTCGTCCGGCATCGGCGCCCTGGTCCGCCTCTTCCAGCAGCTGGCGGCGCAGGAGCGGGTGCTGCGGCTGGCGGCGGTGCCGGATTCGGTGGCCCGGCTGTTCGCGCTGACGGGGCTGGACCAGCTCTTCGCCGTCTACGCCGACGCGGCCGAAGCCCTGGGGGCCGGCGCGGCCCCGTTCCATGACATCGTGGCCGACGTAGCGGATCCGGGACAGCCGAAGGAGAAACGAAACATATGACGCGCGTACCGGGGCAGCACGGACCCCAGCCTGCCGGGGCGGCAGGTACGCGCGCCGCCGGTGCGACGGACGCCGACCAGGATCTGCGGACGCTGTTCGGCCGGTCGACGGCCGTCTTCGCGTCCCTCGCGGGGCCGGCGCACATGCTGGAGACGGCCAACGCGGCCTTCTTCGCGACGATCGGCGGGCCGGAGCGCACCCGTACCGGTGTGCCGCTCGGACGGCTGATGCCGGAGCTCGTGGAGCAGGGCTTCATCGCGCTCCTGGACCGGGTCTACCGCACCGGCACGCCCTATACCGGCCGCGACTCCCGGGTGCTGCTGGGTGAGGGGGCGACCGCGCGGGAGACGTTCTTCGACTTCACGTACGAGCCCCGGCTGGACGCCGGCGGCAACGTCATAGGCGTGCGGTTGATCGGGGTCGAGACCACCCAGGTCAAGCACGCCCAGCGGCTGGCGGCCGAGCACCGGCTGCTGCTGGAGCAGATCGCCCGTCAGGCCCCGCTGCCCGACGTCCTGGACGGTATGGCGAGGACCATCGAGGACCTCGCCCCCGAAGAGGTACTCGTCTCCGTCCTCCTCGCCAGCCCCGACGGCCGCCGTCTGCACCACGGCGCGGCGCCCAGCCTGCCCGACTTCTACAACCAGGCCATCGACGGCATCGCCACCGGTGAGGGCGTGGGCTCGTGCGGCACGGCCGCGCACCGCCGCCAGCCGGTGATCGTGACGGACATCGGCACGGACCCGTTCTGGGACGACTTCCGCGACCTGGCCGACAAGGCCGGCGTGGCCGCCTGCTGGTCCGCGCCGATCCTGGCCCGCGACGGCTCGCTGCTGGGCACCTTCGCGATGTACCACCGCACGCCGCGCGCCCTGCAGGAGGCCGACCTGGCGCTCGCCCGGCTCTTCGCCGACACCGCCGCCCTGGCCATCGAACGCCACCAGGCCGAACAGGCGCGCAAGGCGGCCGAAGCCCGTGAGAAGGCCGCCCGCGACGATCTCGCCTTCCTCCTGAAGACCAGCTCCCTGCTGGCCTCCGACCTGGACGCCGCCCAGACGCTGGGGCGCCTCGCCGCCTCCTGCGCCCCCACCCTGGCGCCGCTGTGCGCGGTCGACATCATCGAGGGCGGGCGCGTGCGCCGGGTCGCGGCCGCCGCCCCCACCCCGGGCCAGCAGGCTCTGCTGGCCTCCCACCGTCCCGTCTACGACGCCGACGACGACGCCGTGGCCCGCGTCCTGGCCTCCGGCACGAGCGAGGTCGCCCGCCGGACGCCCACCGGCCCCGGTCCCTGGCACGACCTCGGCGTCACCGGCTACCTGTGCGTCCCCCTGATGGACCGCGGCGCTCCGTTCGGCACCATGACCCTGCTGTCCACCGGCGACCACGTCTTCGACGGCCACACCGTGGCACTCGCCGAGGAGGTCGGCCGCCGCGCCGCCCTGGCCGCCCGCAACGCCCGCCAGTACACGCACCGCGCCAGCCTGGCCCGCGACCTGCAGGCCGGTCTCCTGCTGCCCAACCTGCCGGACGTGCCCGGCGCCGACGTCGCCACCTACTACCACCCCGCCGGTGAGGGGCTCGACATCGGCGGCGACTTCTACGACGTCTTCCCCCTCAACGACGGCCGCTGGGCGTTCCTCCTGGGCGACGTGTGCGGACGCGGCGCCATCGCCGCCACCACCACCGCCCTGGTCCGCCACACCGCCCGCGCCGTCGCGCCGCTCCTGCCCGGCCCCGCCGGTGTCGTCGAGGCCGTCAACCGGGCGCTGATCAACCGGCCCGGCAGCCACGGCACCGGCTTCGTCACCCTCGTCTACGGCCAGCTCACCCCGACCCCCGCCGGGCTGGACGTCGAGCTGGTGCGGGCCGGTCACCCGTTGCCCCTGCACCTGGACGCCCAGGGCGCCGTCCATCCCGTCAACGCGTCCGGGGTCCTGCTGGGCGTCACCGCCGACTCCCACCTCACGCCCCGCCGCCTGCACCTGGGACCGGACGAGAGCCTGGTGCTCTACACCGACGGCATCACCGAGGCGCGCCGCCCCGACGACGAACTGTTCGCGGAGCAACGTCTCGCCGACGCGCTGGCCGGCGCTCCGGCCCGGCCCGCGGCGCAGCAGGTCATCGATGCGGTCACCCGGGCCGTGCGCGCCTTCACCGGCGGCCACGACATCGACGACGACCAGGCGATCCTCGTCCTGACCGCCACCGGGCCCCGGACCTGACGGCGCCGGCCGCCTGACCGGGCGTCGCACCACGCGGGCGGCGCCGGTCAGCGCGTCGCCGCGAGCCAGGCCTCGTACGAGGTGGGGGCCAGGCGGGCGCCGGGGCCGCCGGTCAGGACATCGCCCTCGACGGCGGCGAACATGCCCGCCCGCTCGTCGGTGACGACGGTACGGGGGTCCTGGCGGGCCGCGAGGGTGAGGCGGCCGAGTTCGTCCAGGGCGAAGACGTCGGGGCCCGCCACGTCGGCGGTGCCGTTCAGCGGTGCGCCCGTGGCGACGTCCGCGAGGGCGGCGACGACGTCGGCCGTCGCGATCGGCTGGACGGGGGTGGAGGGCAGGCGGACGCCGCGGTCGTCGGCGGTCCACGACAGCACGGCGTCCATGAACTCGAAGAACTGGGTGGCGCGGAGGATCGAGTACGGGGTGGGTCCCTGCTTGAGGAGGTCCTCCTGGAGGGTCTTGGCCCGGTAGTAGTCGAGCTGCGGCACCCGGTCGACGCCGACGATCGACAGGATGACCTGGTGGCGGACGCCCGCCCGCTCCCCCGCTGCCAGCAGGTTCCCCGTGGTGGTGCGGAAGAAGTCCGGGGACGCCTCGTCGAGGGTGGGCGAGTTCGACACGTTGACGACCGTGTCCGCGCCGGCGAGCGCCTCGTCCAGTCCGGCGCCGGTGAGCAGGTCGACGCCGCTCGACAGGGACGCGGGGACCACCTCGTGCCCCGCCGCGCGGAGCGTGTGGACGAGCTGGGAACCGATGAGTCCGGTGCCGCCGATGACCGTGATCTTCATGACTGTGCCCTTCCCTGCGGGAGACCGGATGCGGCCGCTTGCCCCATCAAACTCGGATACTCCTTGTCCGAGATATTACTCGGATAGTATGTATCCGAGTCAAGGGGAGGCCGTATGAAACTGTCCGGAGGCGTCGAATGGGCGCTGCACTGCTGCGTGGCGCTGACCGCGGCGAACCGGCCGGTGCCGGCTGCCCGCCTGGCACTGCTGCACGACGTCTCGCCGAGTTACCTGGCCAAGCAGATGCAGGCGCTGTCCCGGGCCGGCCTCGTCGCCTCCGTCCAGGGCAAGACGGGCGGATACGTCCTGACCAGGCCCGCTTCCGAGATCACCGTCCTGGATGTGGTGCTGGCCGTCGACGGAGCCGATCCGGCGTTCCTGTGCACCGAGATCCGGCAGCGCGGTCCGCTCGGAGCCCCGCCCGAGGCCTGCGCGAAGCCGTGCGGGATCGCGCGCGTGATGGGTGCGGCGGAAACCGCCTGGCGGGAGTCGCTGCGCGGGGTCACCATCGCCGATCTGGTCGGTTCGGTGGAACGGGACAACGGCCCTGCGGCACTGCCGGCCATCGGCGCCTGGCTGGACCCGTCGTCCGGCCCGGGCGACCGGTCACTCTGATCACGGCCAGGCGGCCGGGGCCCTGGCCTGGGGGGCGTAAAACATCATTTAAGATTCAAGGCGGCCGCGGGGCTGGGCTCCCCGCCGTGCGCCGCGATCGTGGAACGGTCCGGCCGGGCCACCTGAAGCTGATCGTGAACATCCCGGGGAATCGCGAGAGCGCCGAAGCGCGTCTCGGTGGTGCGGGCCGACCGGCCCAGCCGCCCACGGACAGAAGACCCCCAGGGAGAAGTGAGGTATGCCAGTGATCTGCGTCGGCGGCATGATCGGGATCGGCAAGACGAGCGTGGCCGAGCTGCTGGCCAAGGAGCTGGGCAGCCACGTCTTCTACGAGAGCGTGGAAGACAATCCGATCCTTCCCCTCTTCTACACCGCGAGCCCCGAAGAGATCCAGGCGAAGCGCTACCCCTTCCTGCTCCAGCTCTACTTCCTCCAGACGCGGTTCGCCGCCATCAAGGAGGCGTACAAACAGGGCGACAACGTCCTCGACCGGTCCATCTACGAGGACTGGTACTTCGCCAAGGTCAATCACGACCTGGGCCGGATCAGTTCCCTCGAAATGCGGGTGTACGAGGGGCTGCTCGAAGAGATGATGCGGGAAATCGACGGCCTGCCGTACCGCAAGGCTCCCGATCTCATGGTCTATCTCAAGGCGGACTTCGAGACGGTGCTGCACCGCATCGGGCTGCGGGGCCGCGATTTCGAACAGGACGAAAGCCTCATCGCGTACTACCGGACGCTGTGGTCCGGTTATGACGGCTGGGTCCACCAGCACTACTCGGCCAGTGACGTCCTCGTCATCGACATGAACCGCACCGATGTCGTGAACGTCCCCGAGGACGCGGCCCGCGTGGTGCGCGAGGTCAAGGACGCCCTGGCGGCGGTCGGGCACCGCCGCGCCTGAGTCCGCCGTCCGGGTTGCTGCGCAGCGCGTCGCGGCCGGTTTTCCGTCCGACAGGTTTGAGGACGGCCAAACGGTTAAGAAGCGCTATCGACAGTAAGCTTTTACGGAGGCGTCATGGGCATTGTGGCTTGGATTCTCATCGGACTGTTCGCGGGCATCATCGCGAAGATGATCATGCCGGGCAAGGACCCGGGCGGCATCATCATCACCATCCTGATCGGGATCGCGGGAGGCCTGCTGGGCGGGTGGCTCGGAAAGGTCATTTTCGGCGTCGACTCCATCGACGGGTTCTTCGACCTCTCCACGTGGATCGCCGCCATCATCGGCTCTCTGATCCTTCTCGCCGTCTACCGTCTCCTCACGGGGGGCCGGCGCAGTCACGCCTGACGCGCCGAACGTCGTGAAACGGCTCCGCCCCACCGGGCGGAGCCGTTTTGCATGTCCGGTCACCGGTTCCGCCGGCGGGCGGGCCGCGTGGCGGGGCCGGGTCCCTCCGGTGCTGCGGGCATGCTGGGCGCGGCGCGCGCACGCCGTGCGGCGGCCTGGTGGTGGCCGGGGGCCGCATCCGCCCGGGGGGCGCGCGCCGAAGGAGAGCCGTGACGCGCGGTGCGGGAGGCCTGGGATGGGGATGAGCTGGGACGCCGATGTGACGGTGGTCGGGGCCGGTGCCGCGGGGCTGTCCCTGGCGGCGCGGCTCGCCGGACCGGGCCCCGGCGCCGGGGGCGCGCCCCGCGTGGCGGTGGTCGAGGCGCCGCCCGGACCACTGCGCCCCGCCGTACGGACCTGGTGCTACTGGGAGGCGGGTGCGGGGCCGTACGACGGGCTGCTGGAGGCCAGTTGGGGACGGGTACGGGTGGTCGCCCCGGACGGCGCCGTGATCGACCGGCCGCTCGGGCCGCTGCGGTACAAGATGCTGCGCTCGGACCGGTTCGAGGCGGCCATGGTGGACCGGTTGCGCGGCACGGGCGTCGAGGTGCGGCGCATGGCCGTGGAGTCGGTGCGCGACGCGGGCCGGTGCGCGGAAGTCCACGGCCGTGACGCCGGGCGGGCGCCCCTGACGCTCCGGTCGGGACTGGTCTTCGACTCCCGGCCGCCGCGGCGGCTGCCGGCGGCCCGGACCACGCTGCTCCAGCACTTCCGGGGCTGGTTCGTCCGTACGGCCGCGCCGGTGTTCGATCCCGGGGCGGCGACGCTGATGGACTTCCGTGTTCCGCAGCCGCCGCGCGGGCTGGCCTTCGGCTACGTGCTGCCGCTGGACCGCCACGAGGCGCTGGTCGAGTACACGGAGTTCTCCCCCGCCCCGCTGGAGGAGGACGCGTACCGGGCTGCCCTGACCCACTACTGCGGGAGCGTGCTGGGCCTCGGGGCGTTCACCGTACGGGGGCACGAGCGCGGGGTGATCCCGATGACGGACGGCCGGTTCCCCCGCCGGGCCGGACGCCGGGTCTTCCTGATCGGCGCGGCGGGCGGCGCGACCCGGCCCTCGACGGGCTACGCCTTCGCCGCGATCCAGCGTCAGAGCCGCGACCTGGCCGAGGCCGTCCGGGCGGGCCGCTCCCCCGCCCGCGTCCCCGCCGTGCACGGGCGCCGGGCCCGGGCGATGGACGCGGTGCTGCTGCGGGCGCTCGCCACCGGCCGGGTGCACGGAGGGCCGTTGTTCGTCCGGCTGTTCGCCTCGCTGCCCGCCGAGCGGGTGCTGCGGTTCCTGGACGGCGCCACCACGCCCTGGGAGGACTTCGCAGTCGGCCTGCGCACCCCGGTGGCCCCCATGCTGCGGTCCCTGCTGGAACTGCCGTTGCTCCCCCGTACCGTCCCGGCCTGGCGGCCGGGGCCCCGCTGAAAGGCCGCCATGGCTGCCCTGCCCCTGCTGCGCGACGAGACCCTGTCGGCGGCCTTCGACCACGCCGCGGCCCGCTACGACCTGCTGGTCGCGGCGAGCCCCGGGTACCACGGGCACCTGCGGCGCTCGGCCCGCCGGCTCGGCCTGGCGGACGGGGGCGGCGGCGCCCGCGTCCTGGACCTCGGCTGCGGCACCGGAGCGTCGACGGCCGCCCTGCTGACGGCCGCGCCCCGGGCCCGGATCACCGCGGTGGACGCCTCGCCCGGCATGCTGGAGCGGGCCGCGGCCAAGCGGTGGCCGTCCTCGGTCCGCTTCGTCCGGGCGTCGGCCGACCGGCTCGGCGAGGCGGGGCTCGACGGGCCGTACGACGCCGTCTTCGCCGCCTACCTGCTGCGCAACGTCGCCGACCCCGACCGTACGCTGGCCGGCGTCCGGGCCCGGATGGCGCCGGGCGCGCGGATCGCCGTACACGAGTACGCGCTCAGCGGGAAGGCGGTGCACCGGGCGCTGTGGACGGCCGTGTGCCGCAGCGTGATCATGCCGCTGGGCCGGGCGGGCGGGGACGCGCGACTGTACGCGCACCTGTGGCGCAGCGTCCTCGGCTTCGACACGGCGCCGGTGTTCGCCGAACGGATGCGGAGCGCCGGCTTCAGGGAGGTGCGGGTGCTGCCGCTGCCGGGCTGGCAGACGGGGATCACGCACACCTTCGTCGCCCGGAACCCGGCGTGAACGGGCCGCTGCCGGGCCGGGACCGGCGGGCCCGGCGCGTGGAGGCCCGCGGCGGGCGGGAACGCGTCGAGGGCGAGGGGCCGCGGGTGGCCGTGGTCGGCGGGGGCATCGCCGGCCTGTCGGCGGCGACGGTACTGGCCGAACGCGGGGTGCGCGTGGTCCTGTACGAACGCGACGAGCAGCTCGGCGGCCGGCTCGCCGGGTGGCGGACGCGGCTGGCCGACGGCTCGCAGGCCACCATGAGCCGGGGATTCCACGCCTTCTTCCGCCAGTACTACAACCTCCGGGCCCTGTTGCGCCGCACCGATCCCGGGCTGCACGGCCTGACGGGCCTGCCGGACTATCCGCTGCGCCACCGCGACGGCGGGCAGGACGGTTTCGCGCGGGTGCCGCGCACACCGCCGCTGAGCGCGCTGGGGTTCGTCGCGCGCAGTCCTTCGTTCGGCTGGCGGGATCTGGGGCGGATGGATCCGCGCGCCGCCCTGCCGCTGCTCGACGTACGGGTGCCGCAGGTGTACGAGGCGCTGGACGCGGTGAGCGCGGCCGACTTCCTCGCCGCGATCCGCTTCCCGGAGGCCGCCCGGCACCTGGCGTTCGAGGTGTTCTCGCGGAGCTTCTTCGCCGATCCCGCGACGCTGTCGGCGGCGGAGCTGGTGCTGATGTTCCACATCTACTTCCTGGGCTCCAGCGAGGGCCTGCTGTTCGACGTGCCGCGCGAACCGTTCCCGCAGGCCCTGTGGGACCCGCTGGCCCGGCACCTGGAGGGCCTCGGCGTCCTGATCCGTACGGGCACGGCGGTACGGGAGGTGCACCCGTGCGGCGCCGACCGGGTCGAGGTGCTCGCAGCGGAGGGGGCCGAGCGGTACGACGGCGTGGTGCTGGCGCTGGACACCGGCGGCCTGCGGGCGGTGGTCGGGGCGTCGCCCCGGCTGGTGGGGCCCGCGTGGCGGGCCCGGATCGCCGGGCTGCGGACCGCGCCGCCCTTCCTGGTGTCGCGGTTGTGGCTGTCGCGGCCGGTGGCGGGCGACCGGCACGGCTTCCTGGGCACCAGCGGCTACGGCGGCCTCGACAATGTGAGCGTGCTGGACCGCTGGGAGGGCGAGGCGCACCGCTGGGCGCTGCGGACCGGGGGTTCGGTGGTGGAGTTGCACGGCTACGCGGTGGACCCGGCCGAGCGGCGGACGGAGGTGGAGGAGCGGCTGGTGGCCGGGTTGCGGGAGGTGTATCCGGAGACGGCGGGCGCGGTGGTGGTCGACGCCCGGCACGCGTGGCGCGAGGACTGCCCGTTGTTCACCGTCGGCGGCTACCGGGACCGGCCGGGCGTCCGGACCGGTGACGGCCGGGTGGTGGTCGCCGGGGACCTGGTGCGGACGGGTCTGCCCGTCGCGTTGATGGAACGGGCCGCCACCAGCGGCTTCCTGGCCGCCAACGCGCTGCTGGAGCGGTGGGGTGTGCGCGGGGAGACGCTGTGGACGGTGCCGGAGCGCGGCCGGTCCGCGGTGTGCCGGGCGCTGGGCGGCCTGGGGCGGCGGACTCCGTGAGGGCGTATCAGCCCGGGAAGCGGCCCGTGTGCCGCAGTTCCCAGCGGCGTTCCGCGTAGGCGAGGTCGTCCTGCCACAGGCGGCCCGCCGCGCGCCGCACCAGCGGCCGCAGCAGGGGGGCCGCGGTGCGGGCGAGGGCGAAGCCGGGGCGCGCGGAGGCGGCGACGACGGCCTCGGTCACACGGGTACGGGGACGGCCGTCGCGGCCGGGGGCGAGGGGCGTCGCGTGGGTCTCCACGACGGAGCCCACCCCCTCGCCCTCGGTGATGCGCATGACGACGGTGCGGGGTCCGGGGGCGGTGAACTCGGCGGTGACGGGCACGACGACGCGCCGGGCCAGCTTGAAGGAGACCCGGACGGTGAGGACGTCGCCGTCGGCCCCGGCGTCGAGCACCGTCAGGTCGACGAAGGAGTACGGGTGCAGCCAGGCCCCGTGCCAGGGGTCGAGGCGGTTGGCGACGATGTCCTCGGGCTCGCAGGTGCCGGTGGCGGTGTAGACCGCGCTCAGGGACAGGGCGGCGCGGGGGCGGGTCGGTACGGCGGGCCGGTCGAGGGGTTCCTCGCCCCCGTGGCCGTCGAGCCGCACCCAGGCCAGGAGGCCGTCGTCGTGGGCGGGGTACGGGGTCCAGCCGGCGAACGGAGCGCCGTTCAGGGAGAGTCCGTGCCAGGGGCAGATCAGGGTGCCGCAGCGGACGGGCGCCCGGTCGAGGGGGGCGCCGAGGTGGGGACAGGCGCCCGGGCCGGCGACCAGGGTGCCTTCGGCGCCCCGCCAGGCCACGACCTCGGTGCCGGCCACGGTCTGCCCGTGGGCGGTGTCCGCGCGGATGTCGCCGCTGGGGCCCAGGACGTACCAGTTGCCGGAGGGCCGGGCCTGGGCGCGCTTCAGCGCGGCGTCGATGAGCCGGGGCGAGGCCTGCCGCCAGGTCGGCGTCTGGTCGTGCCAGGCCGCGGGCCGGCGGCGCAGGCGCACGGGGATGCGGCGCGGAGGGCGCGGGCTCATGGGGCGGGCTCCTCGGAGGCGGTCCGCGCGGAGGCGGTCCGCGCGGGGGTGGTCCGCGCGGGGGTGGTCCGCG
Organism: Streptomyces sp. NPDC102258; assembly: GCF_055584685.1. NCBI lineage: Bacteria > Bacillati > Actinomycetota > Actinomycetes > Kitasatosporales > Streptomycetaceae > Streptomyces > Streptomyces sp. NPDC102258. Next base: position 12,725 of record NZ_JBVJLO010000027.1, on the reverse strand, counting down.
CGGGGGTGGTGAGCGCGGAAGCGGTCCGCGCGGGGGCGGTGGCGGGACGGGCGGCGGGGGCGGTGCGGCGTGCGGCCCGGCGGGCGGTCGCGAGCCGCGTCAGTTCCGCCGCCACGACGGCCGCCCGGCGGGTCAGCGGCACCGAGGAGCGGCGGTGGACGCTGTCGTACCCGTCGCGGGCGACGGCGTCGAGGATGTTCCCGTAGAGGACGAACGCGGTGCGCACGCACGGCCGCGCGACCGGGTCGAGCATGTCCAGGCCGGGCCGTGCGCGGGCGTAGAAACCGCGGGTGAGGGCGGCGCCCGCGCGCAGGGCCCGGGTGATCCGCGGGTCGCGGCGGCCGGTGCGTCTGCTCCAGTACAGGAGCTCGCGGTCCACGCCCTCGGCCGCGAGGAGGTCGGCGGGCAGGTAGACGCGGTCCCGGTCGAGGTCCTCGCCGACGTCGCGGAGGAAGTTGGTGAGCTGGAACGCCTCGCCCAGGGCGGCGGCGTGCGGGGCGGCCTCCTCGCGGGGGGTGACGTGCCCGAGGACGGGCAGCATCTGCAGGCCGATGACGGCGGCCGAGCCGTGCATGTAGCCGCGCAGCGCGTCGAGGGTCGCGTACTCGGTGACGGTGAGGTCGCTGCGCATGGAGGTGAGGAAGTCGTCGAAGTGGCTGTGGGGCAGGCCGTAGCGGGACGCGGTGTGGGCGACGGCGGTGACGACGGGATGGCGGCCGGGGGCTCCGGTGCTCATCGCCGTCCGCAGGTCCTCGGAGAGTTCCCGCAGCCGTCGGCCGCGCTCACCGGGCGTGGCGGGGGCGGCGAGGTCGTCGACGATGTCGTCGGCGAGGCGGGCGAAGCCGTAGAGGGCGTGCACGGCGGGACGGCGGGCGGCGGGCAGCAGCCGGGTGGCGAGGAAGTAGGTCCGCCCGTGCCGGGCGTTGAGGCGGCGGCACCGGCCGTAGGCGGCGCGCAGGGCGGGGTCGGCGATGGCGGCCGCGTCGAGTTCGCGCCGGGTCATGCGCCACCGTCCTGCGGGGCGGGGGTGGGGGCGGCCGGCCTCCGCCGGCGGGCCGCGGGCGGGCCCGTGATGCGGGCGGCGGCGAGGCGGCCGGAGATCAGGACGGTCGGGACGCCGACGCCGGGCGTCGTACCGCAGCCGGCGAGGACGGCGTTGGCGGTGCCGCGCAGAAGGTTGCGGGGGCGGAAGGGGCCGGTCTGGGGGAAGGTGTGGGCGGCGGAGAAGGGGGTTCCGGCGGCGTGGCCCTGGGCGGACCAGTCGGCGGGGGTGACGAGCACTTCGGTGTCGATGGAGTCCGCGAGGCCGGTCAGGCCGCGGCGTTCCAGCTCCCTCAGCAGGGTGTCGCGGTAGCGGGGGCCCAGCTCCCGCCAGGCGGCGGCCGGGGGGCCGACGGTGGTGTTGGGGCAGGGGGCCAGCACGTAGTGGGTGTGCCGGCCGGGGGGTGCGAGGTGCGGGTCGGTGGTGGTGGGCCGGGTGATGAGGAGGGAGGGGTCGCTCATCAGCCGCCCGGTACGGGTGAGTTCGGTGAAGGTCTGTTTCCAGGCGGCACCGAAGGAGATCGTGTGGTGGCCCAGTTCGGGCCAGGTCCGGTCGGTCCCGGCGTGCAGGACGACGGCCGACGGGGAGTGGCGCAGGGCGACCGGGCGGCGGGGGCGGATGCCGAGGAGCCCGTACGCGACGGGCAGGTCGGGGGTGAGGACGACGGCGTCGCAGGGGATGCGCCGCCGGTCGGTGACGACGGCGGTGATCCGCTCCCCGGAGCGTTCCAGCCGGGTGACGTCCTCCCCGTACCGGAGGGTGGCGCCGGAGTCGGCGGCGGCCGCGGCGAGGGCGGCGGGTACGGCGTGCATGCCGCCTTCGGGGAAGTACACCCCGGCGACGGTGTCCATGTAGGCGATGACGGCGTAGGCGGCGAGCGCCCGGGCGGGCGGGACGCCGGCGTAGAGGGCCTGGAAGGAGAAGACGCGCTGGAGGCGCTCGTCGCCGAGGAAGCGGCCGATCCTCGGCTGGAGCCGGCCGAAACCGCCCAGGGCGGCCAGCCGGGCCAGGTCGGGGTGCAGGAGCGCGAGGGGCGAGTCGAAGTTCGCGTCGATGAAGCGGCCCATCTGGACCCGGTAGAGGGCGTGCAGCCACTGGCGCAGCCGCCGGTACCCGGCCGCTTCGCGGGCTCCGGCGAAGCGTTCGACCTCCGCCTCCATGGCGAGGGCGTCCGTGTGGACGTCGAGGGCGGTGCCGTCGGCGAACCGGGCGCGGTAGGCGGGGTGGAGGGGGTGCAGGGTCAGCCGGTCGGACATCGTCAGGCCGACGGCCGCGAAGGCTTCCTCCAGCAGGTGCGGCATCGTCAGGACGGTGGGTCCGGTGTCGAAGCGGTAGCCGCCCCGTTCGATGCGGCCGGCCCGCCCGCCGGGCAGCGGGTCGCGTTCGACGAGGGTGACGCGGCGGCCCGCGCCGAGGAGGTGCAGGGCGGCGGACAGGCCCGCCAGTCCGGCGCCGACGACCACGACGTGGTCGGTCCGGCCGGGGACCGTCTTCGTCATCGGGGACCTCCGGGGTGATCGGCCGGCGCGCGGGCGGTGGTGTGCCGGGGCGGTGGCGAGGCGGTCCGGCGCAGCAGTTCGGCGAGCCGCCGGGCGGCGGGGCCGCGCAGTCGGGCCGCGGCGAGGTGGCGTTCGCAGGCGCGGGCCAGGTGCTCGATGCGCCGTTCGACCTGTGCCTGGGCGCCGGTGGCGCGCAGGTCCTCGCGTACGGCGGACAGGGCGGACGCGGAGAGGCCGGCGCCCGGGCGGCAGGCGCGGAGGCGGTCGAGGACGGCGGTGGCGCCGTCGGCGCGGGCGCGGGCATGGGCCAGGGCGAGCAGGTACGTCGCCTTGCCGGAGCGGAGGTCGTCCCCGGAGGGTTTGCCGGTCACCTCGGGGTCGCCGAAGGCGCCGAGCAGGTCGTCGCGCAGCTGGAAGGCGACGCCGGCGCAGCGGCCGGCGGCGGTCAGCGCGCGTACGGTGGCCGCGTCCGCGCCGGCCAGCGCAGCGCCGAGGGCGAGGGGGCGTTCCACCGTGTAGCGGGCCGTCTTCAGGCATACGGTGCGCAGGGCGCGGGCGGGCGAGCGCGAGCCGGTCACCTGGCCGTGCAGGTCGAGGTACTGGCCGGCGATCATCTCCGTCCGCATGGCCCGCCAGACGCGCAGGACCTCCGTACGCGCGGTTCCTTCGAGCCCGGCGCCGGCGACGAGGTCGTCGGCCCACGACAGGGCGAGGTCCCCGGCGAGGACGGCGGCCGAGTGGGCGAACGCCGTCGGGTCGTGCACCCCGGCGCGGGCGGGGTGGCGCGAGGCGATCTGCGCGTGGAAGGAGGGGGCGCCGCGGCGCACGGCGGACCGGTCCATGACGTCGTCGTGGATCAGGGCGCAGCTCTGGATCAGTTCGAGCGCGGCGGCGACGCGCAGGGCGCCGGGCGCGTGCCGGTCCGTACCGCCGCAGGCCCGCAGGGCCCACCAGAGGAACCGGGGCCGGATACGGGAGCCGCCGCCCAGTGTGTAGGCGGTGAGCCGCTCGGCGATGTCCTCGGCGAAGACCTCGTCCAGGGAGCGGCCGAAGGCGGTGAAGTCCGCGCAGCAGGAGGCCAGCTCGCGGTGGACGGCGGCGGCCACGTCGGCGTCGACGGCCGCCGCGGACACGGCGGCGGGGCCTGGCGGGTCCTGTCCCCGGGCGGCGGCGACCGGAGGCCGCTCGACGGACTGTGCGCGCATTCGGTCCTCCATGTCGTGAGGTGGCACTCTCCGTCAGTTCCCCGTTCCGCGGCCGGACGGATGCGGTGGGCGGGCCGGCTTCCTGGGGCCGGGTCCCGGGGCCGGGGCTCCTGGGGCCGGGTTCCCGCCGCCCGCGGGCTATGCGTCCCCCTCCGGCCGGCCTCCCATCCGGGCCGGCCCGCGAACCACCCGATGGGTGCAGCCGTTTGCGGAGCCCATGGTTCCGCTCAGGCGGCAGGGCTACGCCGCACCCCCGCGCCTGGAAGGCGGCTCAGTCGCGCCGGGCCGGATGCACCGCGGTCGGCCAGGCGCGGTCGTCCACCGCCAGGAACGGCTCGGCCGGTACGGCCGCCGGGGTGGTCCCGGTGAAGGCCATGACGTCCCGGTGCAGATGGGACTGGTCGCAGTAGCCGGCGTCCGCCGCGACGCGGGCCGGGGCTTCGCCGGCGGCCAGGCGGTGCGCGGCGTGGTCGAAGCGGACGAGTTTCGCGGCGCTCTTCGGCGGAATGCCGAGGTGCGACTGGAACCGGGACCACAGGCGCTTGCGGCTCCAGCCGAGTTCGGCCGCCAGCCGGTCGACCCGGACGAGGCCCCGGCCGGCGACGATCCGGTTCCAGGCCCAGGCCACCGCCGGGTCGACCGGGGGCCGCGCCTCGGCCCGCCCGGCGAGCAGCGTCCGCGTGAACGCGAAACGTTCCTCCCAGGAGGGGATTTCGGCCAGTCGCTCGCGCACCCGCCCCGCCTCCCCGCCCCACAGGTCGTCGAGGGAGACCGGGGCGCCGGCCAGGTCGGCCGCGGGGGCACCCAGCATGGCGCCCGCGACCAGGGGGGACAGGCGCACCTGGAGGCACTCGATGTGTTCGCCCCACGCCCGCGCCCCGCCGCCCGAGCCGAACCCGGGTGCGGCGACGAGGCTTCCCCCGTAGTGCCGCCCGGTCCCGTCCGCCACGGTGGACCGGCCCGCCCCCAGCTCCAGGATCAGCATCACGGCCGGATGCGGAATCATCCGCAGGCCGCCGGCGGGCGCGGCGGGGATGCGGAAGCCGGCCATGTCGACACCGGCCACCCGGCCGATCTGCCGTGGACGTGCGACGTCCCATGCGGAGGGCTCGTCGCGTTCCCGTGCGGTGAACCTCATCCGCCCATGCTACGCAGGCCGCGGGGGCGGGCCGGGAAGGGAACATTCGTCCAAGCCGCGGGCGGGCTCCGGCGGTGACAGTGGGCCCATGACCACTCCCGCGCAGCACTCGGACACGTACGAAGACGGCCTCTACGTCCGCGAGGACGGCCCCGGCGACGCTCCCGCGCTCCTGCTCGTCCACGGCTCGGGGACCTCGGGCCGTTCGTGGGACGCACTGGTTCCGCTGCTGACCCCGCGCCATCGCGTCATCCGGATCGACCTGCCGGGGCACGGCCGCTCGGCCGAACCGGCCGACGGCGATTACGCGATCCCCGCCCAGGGGCACAGGATCGGTACGGCACTGGACCGGCTCGGCGTCGAGCAGGTCGTGGCCGTCGGCCACTCCAGCGGAGGCTACGCCGCTACCGCGCTCGCCGACGAGCGCCCCGATCTGGTGAGCGCGCTCGCGCTCGTCGACACGGGCCCCGGCATGGACGCCCTCATCGCACCGGGGACCGGCCCGGTGGACCCCGCGCGGTGGCCGCCGACCGAGGAAGAGGCCCGCCTGTTCGCGAGCAGCGCGTTCCGCGCGGGCTACCGGATTCCCCAGGACATCATCGACGACCTGCGCGGGATGACGTATCGCGCGCTGACGTCGGCGATGGGGGCGTCCCTCGCCTACATCACCGAGCGGGTGCTGCCGGAGCGGCTGGTGGCCCTCGGCAAGCCGCTCCTGGTGGTCTTCGGGGACCAGGACCTCAGGTGGCGGCCCGCGTCGGCGGCCGACTACCGCGTCGTTCCGGGGGCGAGCGTCGAGTGGCTGCCCGGCGTCGGACACACACCCATCGTGGAGGAGCCGGCGGGTACGGCCGCCCTCCTGCTGCCCTTCACGGAAGGCCTCACCGCCCGGGCGCCCGGAACCGGCTGAGCGGGTGCCGTCACTCCGTCACTCGGCCCGGATCGTACGGGCGCGGACCACGAAGGGCCGCGAGAAGACGGTGATGGCGACGGAGAGCGCGGCCACGGCGGTCATCGTCACGCCCGGTGAGAAGTGCTGGGCGACACCGCCGGCGAGGGCGGCTCCGATGCCCTGCCAGGTCATCCGGCCGGCCGACTCGACTCCCTGGACCTGGCCGCGGACCGGGTCGGGGGTCAGCGCGAGCAGCTGCTCCTGGAGCGGCAGGGTGGCGGCGAATCCGGCGCTGGCCGCGAACACCGCGAGCGCCGCCACCAGGATCGGCGGGTCGACCGCGAACAGCAGGTACGGCACGGCGAGCAGCAGGCGCAGCGCGAACGCGTGGCGGCGGCGCTGGTCGGCACTGAGCAGGCGCCCGACCGTCAGGTCGCCGAGCAGCATGCCGGCCGACCCGGCGGCGAGGAAGAGACCGGCCCGGTCGGGGGCGTAGGAGATGAACAGGGCCTCACAGCCGACGATCAGGCCGTTGGGCACCCAGAGGTTGAGCAGCAGGGCCCGCCGGCCGGAGTGGGAGAACAGCGCGGCGTTGGTGGTCCAGGTCTGCCGCAGTCCGGGGCGCCGGGTGAGACGGATCGAGCGGTCGCGGGCGGTCGCCGCCACGATGAGCAGGGCGACGCCGGTCAGGGCGGCGGCGACGGCGAAGACCTCCCGCGGGCTCAGGTAGCGCAGCAGAACGGCGCCGAGGGCGTAGCCGAGGACCGCCATACCGCCCGAGGTGATGTTCATGAGCGACCGGGCGAGCGCGTACGCGGAAGCCGGGACGACTTCGGCGAGCAGCCCCATCCGCGTGCCGGTGCCGAGGGACTGGAAGAAGCCGAGCACGAGGAGCAGTGCGAACCGGGCGGCGAGGGGCAGTCCGGGGATCGCCTGCGCGGCGACGCCCGCCAGCGAGACGCACTGGAGGGTGACGAGGGTCCGGCGCGGACGTTTCCCGTCCGCGACCGACATCAGGGTGAGGGCTCCGAGCACGGTGGCGAACGTGGCGCCGTACATGCTCACGGCCGTCAGGAACGGGGACCGGGTCTGGTGGTTGACCAGCGTGCCGAGTGCGAAGCCCGAAAGGGTGCCGGCCGCCGCCGTGAGGGTGGAACTGGCGTAGAGGCCGGTGAACTCGCGGTGGCGCAGGAGGGCGCGGTAGCCGGTGAGGGGGAGCGCGGCGGGCGCGGAGGTGTCTGAAGGCATAAAAAAAGCCTCCGCGCCCACCCGTGGGGGGCCGAAGACCAACGCCCGCACTCTAACACGCGGTCCGCGCGTCACGCCCCCCGGACGTCGGCCAGGATCAGCCGGCCCACCGCATCGCCGAGAACGGCCCGCGCCTGCGGGTCGAGTCCGCTGTCCGAGACGAAGTAGTCGATGTCCGAGAGGGCGATGAACTGACTGAGGCCGACCACACCCCACTTGGTGTGGTCGGCGACCACGGCCACCTGCGCGGCGGAGGCGATCAGCGCCCGGTTGGTCTGGGCTTCCGCCAGGTTCGGGGTGGTCGCGCCCGCCCGTTCGGTGACGCCGTGGGCGCCGATGACGAGGAGGTCGACCTGGAGGGAGCGGATGGCCTGGTCCGCCAAGGGGCCCACCAGGGACGCCGACTTGGTGGGGCTCCCCCCGGTCAGCAGCAGGGTGTGGCCCGTGGAGCCGTCCTGCGCCCCGGCCCTGCGCAGGAGTTCGGCGACGGGCAGGGAGTTGGTCACCACCGTGAGGCCCGCGACGTCCAGCAGCCGGGTCGCCACCGCGTAGGCCGTCGTCCCGCCGGAGAGGGCGACGACGCTGCCCGGCTTCACGAGGGCCGCCGCGGCCTCGGCCACGGCCGCCTTGGCTCCCGATTCGAGGGCGGCCTTGGTCTCGAAGGACGGCTCGTCGCCCGTGGTACCCGAGACTCTGATGGCGCCGCCGTGCACCTTGGACAGGGACCCGCCCCGGGCGAGCACGTCGAGGTCGCGGCGGATGGTCATGTCGGAGACGCCCAGGCGTTCCACCAGCTCGGCCACGCGCACCGCGCCGTCACGGCGTACGAGCTCCAGGATCAGGGCCCGGCGCTGGGGTGCGAGGCGTGCTGCGTCCGTCACGTGCTCGTCCCCGCTCCTCCACGCGTCGGCCGTGCGGGGACCCGAAGGCGTACGACTCCACACGGCACTCTCACAAACGAACAGTCTACGGTGCCCGGGTCCCCGGCCTCCGGGCCCTCGTCCGGTACGCGTTCACCCGGTCAGCCGACGCGGCGGGCCCCGGCCGCCGGGGACACCGGGAAGAGGTGCGGCTCCTGGTACCCGGCGGACCGGCACGCGGCGCTTACCGCACTGCCCACCGCCTCCGCCCGGTCCGCACCGGCCAGCGCGATGACCGAACCGCCGAAGCCGCCGCCGGTCATCCGCGCTCCCAGCGCGCCCGCCCCCAGGGCGGATTCCACCGCCAGGTCGGTCTCGGCGCAGGAGATCCGGTAGTCGTCCCGCAGGGACGCGTGACCGGCCGTGAGGATCGGGCCGAGGTCCTCCAGGCGGCCCGCCCTCAGGTGGGCGACGGCCTCCTCGACCCGGGCGTTCTCGGTCACCACGTGCCGCACCAGCGGCAGCAGCCGCTCGGGGAGCGCCCGCGCCGCCCCGGGCAGGCCGGCCGGTGCGAGGTCGCGCAGGGCGGCCAGCCCCAGCAGGGCGGACGCCTGCTCGCAGCCGGCCCTGAGGGCGGCGTACGCGCCGTCGCCGAGGTCGTGTTTGACCCCGGTGTCGATGACCAGCAGCCGTAGCCCCCGCTCTTCGAGGGGGAACGGGACCTGCTCGTGCGTGTCGGCCCGGACGTCGAGGTGCAGGGCCGCGCCGGCCGTGCAGCAGGCGGCGGCCATCTGGTCCAGGGACCCGCAGGGGACGCCCGCGAAGGCGTTCTCGGCCCGCTGGGCGAGCAGCGCGAGCCGGGGCCGGTCCAGGCCCAGGCCGTAGAGGTCGTCGTAGGCGAGGGCGACCGCGCACTCCAGCGCGGCGGAGGACGACAGGCCGGCCCCGCTGGGCACCGTACTGTCGAAGTGGAGGTCCGCTCCCCCGACGCGGTGGCCCGCCTCGGCCAGGGCCCAGACGACACCGGCCGGGTAGGCGGCCCAGGAGGTGACCGCGCCGGGGACCAGGCCGGTGACGGCGAGGTCGACGACGCGGCCGTCTCCCTGGGCGCTGTGCAGGCGCAGCCGGCCGTCCTCGCGGCGGCGGGCGGCGAGGAGCGTGGTCCGGGGGATGGCGATGGGCAGGGCGAGACCGTCGTTGTAGTCGGTGTGTTCGCCGATCAGGTTGACCCGGCCGGGCGCCGCCCAGATCCCGCCCGGGGAGGTTCCGTAGACGCGCCGGAAGGCAGCGCCGACGTCGTGGCCGGCTCCGCCGGAGACGGGGTACGGGCTCATGACGCGACGTCCCGCAGGCGCCGCGCCGCGGCTTCGGGGGCCACGTCGTTGACGAAGGCCTCCATGCCCGATTCGACCCCGGCGAGGTACTTCAGCTTGTCCGCCGTCCGCCGCACCGTGAACAGCTCCAGATGCAGGGCGAGTTCGTGGCCGCCGGTCCTCGGGGCCTGGTGCCAGGCGGAGATGTACGGGGTGGGGGGCGGGGTGGTCGGGGTGGCTGGGCCGGGGTCCGGGTCGGGGTCCGGGTCGGGGTCGGGGTCGGGGAGGAACAGCCGGTCGAACCGGCGCAGCAGTTCCAGGTAGATGCCGGGGAACTCGGCGCGTTCGGCCCCGGTCAGGCGGGTGAGATCGGGAACCCGGCGGTGCGGATAGAGGTGCACCTCGTACGGCCAGCGCGCGGCGTACGGAACGAAGGCCGTCCAGTACTCCCCCGCGAGGACCACGCGCGAAGTGGCGGCGCGCGCCTCGGCGAGCAGGTCCTCGAAGAGGTTGCGTCCGGTGGCGGCGCGGTGGGCATCCGCGGTGGCGGTCATCTTGGCGGTGCGCGGGGGGATGAAGGGGAAGGCGTAGATCTGGCCGTGCGGGTGGGCGAGGGTGACGCCGATCTCGGCGCCGCGGTTCTCGAAGCAGTACACCTGCTCGATGCCCGGGAGGGCGGCCAGTCGCTCCGTACGGTCGGTCCAGGCCTGGAGCACGAGGCGGGCCCGGTCCGGCGTGAGGTCGGCGAAGCTCTGCGCGTGCGCGGAGGTGAAGCACACCACCTCGCACCGCCCGACGCGGCCGGCCAGGGACGGGAAGCGGTTCTCGAAGACGACCACGTCGTAGTCGGCGGCCGGGATTTCGCTGTGGCGCTCCGGCGTGGAGGGGCACAGGGGGCAGGCATCGGCCGGCGGCAGGTGGGTGCGCCCCTGCCGGTGGGAGGCGATCGCCACCCAGTCCCCGGTCGCCCTGTCCAGCCGAAGTTCCGACCGGCTCTCGACGGGCTCCGGCGCGCGCCGGTCGGGTGCGCGCCGGTCGGCGCCGTCATCGAGGTCGTAGTAGATCAGCTCGCGGCCGTCCGCGAGTGTGGTCGTGGTTCGCTTCACGGAACTCGCCCGTCTCGTCGGTGTGCGGCAGCTCCCGGTCGAGCCACACCCCAAGAGAGTAAACAGAAACAAACTAAAGTCAACAAGAAGCACCCCGGGACGCCCCCTAGGCGAACACCGCCCTGACCAGTGTCTGCTTCACCCTCTCGAACGTCCCGGCCATGGTGGGCAGGTCCATTTGGGTGTCCCCGGAGGTCAGCGAGCCGGTCAGGGTCTTGGTGCCGTCGGGCGTGCTGTACATCAGCGCACCCCAGCCCCAGAACCCTCCGTTGTGGTGGAGGATGATGCCGCCGCCGTCCAGTTCCTCCACGAACACGCCCAGTCCGTAACCCATCGTGGGGTCCGGGACGCGCATCTCGGCCAGCAGCTCGGACGGGATGAGCTTGCCGCCGTTCAGTGCGGCGAAGAACGTGTGGAGGTCCCGGCTGGTCGAGATCATGTCGCCGGCGGCGGATATCCAGGAGGGGTTGAAGCGGGTGGTGTCGACCACCTTCCACTGGCCGGCGTCGTCGTAGCCGAAGTAGCCGTGGGCGTGCGGCTCGGGGATCTCCTCGCCGGTCTCCGGCAGCACGGTGCCCGTCAGCCCGAGCGGGCCCAGGATCAGCCGGTGCGTCTCCTCGGGCAGCGAGCGGCCGGTGACCTGTTCGATCAGCAGCCTGGCCAGGACGTAGTTGGTGTTGGAGTAGCTCCAGGCCGTCCCCGGCTCGAACCGTGCCGGCTTCGCCAGCGCCCCCCGCACCAGCTCCTCCGGCCGGTAGGCCGCGCGCTGGAGGTCCGCCCACTCTTTGCCCCATCCGGCAACCACACCGGTCTCGACCGACCCGTCCTGGGAGAACTCGCCGGTGAAGTTGAACAGCCCGCTGGTGTGCTGCAGGAGCATCCGTACCGTGATCCGCCGGTCGAGTCCGAACTCGGGCACGTGGTCGGCCACCAGGTCCTCAAGGCCGAGCCGGCCCTCGGCCACCAGCCGCAGGACGACGGTCGCGACGAAGGTCTTGGTGACGCTGCCGATCCGGAAGTGCCCGTCGGTCGGCGGCTTCGCGGTCCGGCCCAGCTCGCTCACCCCGGCGCTGCCGACCCACTCGCCGAGTTCGTCGTTCACACGCAGCTGCACGCCGGCGAAACCGGCGTCGACGATCTCCTGCATCGCCTTCCGCAGCTCGGGGCGGTCCTGCGCGGCGGCGGGGTTCTGCTCGCTCATGGTGATTCCTCATCTCGCGTCAGCGGGTGTGAGAGGAGCGTGGACCCTGACCTAAGGTCAAGGTCAAGGCGACAGATGAGCGGTAGGCTCGCCCCATGGCAGACGGGCTCACGATCGGTCAGGTGGCGGCTTTCGTCGACATCACCGTCAAGACGGTGCGGCACTACCACCGGCTCGGTCTGGTCGCCGAACCGGAACGGGACCATTCCGGCTACCGGCGCTACGGGTCAGCCGATCTGCTGCGCCTTGTCCAGGTCAGGGCCCTGGCGGGGGCGGGCGTGCCGCTGGCCGAGATCGGCGAGCTGCTCGATGCCGAGCCCGATCGGTTCGCCACCGCCCTGGACGACGTACGCCGCCGGCTCACCGCACAGATCGAGGAGCTGACCGCCCGCCGCGACACCCTGCACCGGCTCGCCCACGGTGATCGCGCCCTGCTGCCCGACCGGGCCTGCGCGGTCCTGGACCGACTCGCCGAGCTCGACTTCAGCCCCCACTACGTCGCCACCCAGCGGGAAGCCCTGGTGCTGTCGCGGGCGCTGGCTCCCGAGGTCTTCGACGCCTTCCTGGTCAACCTCGAACACCGGCTCGGCGATCCCGAGTTCGTCGAGCTGACCAAACGCGGCTGGGAGGCGAGGTCCTGGGATCCCGACGACCCGCGGATCGAGGAGCTGGCCTCCACGGTGGCCAGGCACCTGCTGACCGACCGAGCGCTGCTGACGCTGCCGACCGCGCGTCGGCACCGGGCCGACGCGGCCTCCCGGTACGGCGTGGTCAACCACCACCGGGAGGACGAGGCACCGTCCGTCGCACGGCTGAACACGCTGATCGAGGGGCACCTACGCGCGGCGGGCATCGAGGTCCCACGTCAGTGACGGACCGCAGACCATGGCCGTCTCGCGATCGTCGGACGCCGGCACCCGCTGGATCGAGGGTCAGGCCACGATCCCTACTCCATCGGTGCTTGTGATCTGCATGGCTACTCGGCCTCGGGCGGGATCGGGGTGGCCTGGTGGTAGTACATCTGCCAGCCCGTCCCCTCGCCACGTTTGCGCCACAACGAGCTCCGGCGCGCCAGCCGTCCACCGATCGTGGTCTGCCTCATCTGCTTCAGCGCGCACAATCCGCATCATCGCCCAAGCCACCAGTCTTACCTCAACTGCGTAACCACTGAGCGTTTTCAGCGTTGCCTCTCCAGAGTGAGGACAGCCTTGGTGATGACGG
>NZ_JBVJLO010000026.1:0-79727 GCF_055584685.1 Streptomyces sp. NPDC102258 | reverse complement strand
GCTTCCCGCCAGAATCGGCCGCCGCCAGATCCGGCAGCGGATACACATCCGCAGGCCCCGGATCACCCGGCGTGGGCACCGCCACCCGCGGCCGCACAACGCCATAACCGACGAAGTCGTTCCGCTCAGCACCGTCGACCGGCTTCCCCGCGGTGTTCAGCAGGACTCGGAGGATCTGGTTGTTCGTCCAGTCCGGGTGAACCGACCAAAGGAGGGCCGCGGAGGCGGATGCGAGGGCGGTGGCGTTACTCGTGCCGTGACCGACGCAGACCTCAGTCTTTCCTGAACAGGCGGTATAGATATCCACCCCTGGAGCGGACATGTCCACCTGCGGACCGTGCTCCGATTCCTTGGTGGCACCACCGTCAGGGTCGATTCCCGCCATACCCACCACTCCTGGCGTGGCTGCCGGGTACTTGAGGTTGTTGAGTGCTTCCCCGTCATTTCCCACGCCCGCAAAGATCAGCTTGCCTTTGGAGAGTGCGTACTTCACCGCATCAATCCGAGCGGGGTCATCCTTGTCCGCGGCCATAGAAATATTAATGATCTTGGCGTCGGAGTCTGCGGCATAACGGATCGCTTGCGTCCAAGCAGGGTGAGTTGTGTCGTTTTCGATGGGAACACGAATCGGGAGGATCTTTGCACCCGGTGCCAGGCCGGTCGCGCCGTCACCGCTGGGATGCTTTCCTGTCCCGGCAATGAGCGCGGCCATAGCTGTGCCGTGGTTGTCGTAGTCGGTCCGTTCGTCACCATCTTGCGCGGTAGCAAAATTCTTGCCCGGAAGGACCTGCCCCTCCAGCTCAGCGACTCGCCCTACACCACTGTCGATCACTGCGACGGTGACGCCCTTGCCCGTGCTGATCTTCCAGATGTCGTCAGCTTTCATGGCATCGAGGTGCCACTGCCGCTCGCGAATCGTCTGGGCCTGCGCTGGGGTCGCGGCGATCCCGGCCAGTAGCAAACCCACCAGGGCCGAGGTCGCCTTGCGCATACGCATCCCGTGCAACATCCGATCCACTCAGTCGATCACCGGCGGGACAACACGACGGTCGCCCTGCCACGTCTCTTCGTCCTCGGCCAGGTAATCGGGGCGAGCACCTCCGCGGTTTTTACGCCCACCGGCTGGTGCAGACGTGCCCGCACCTCCGTGGCCCATCCCGCTGCCGGTCATGCCGGAACCTGCTCCGTTACGCACGAGACCCGAACCGCCCTGAGTGAACGCCTGGCCGCCGGATGCCGCCTGGCGCCCGCCAGCCACACCCCCAGGCTCCATGGCCAGTCGGCGGCCGACCGGGGAACTACCGCGGGGGCTCTGGGGGCTGCTACCGACACCAGCGCCCATCGGGCCACCCATGCCTCTGCCGCCAGGTTGCGTGCCTTCCGCACCGATGACAGTCCCCCGGGGAATTCCCGCACCGGCCGCGCCAGAGGAAATGGGCTTTCCTCCTACGATTCCGTTGTCGCGCGGCGGCAAGCCGACCTTGCCGCTGTTACCCGCCGGAGATCGCACGCCAGGAAGCTGGCCGCCCCCAGCCCCAGGGACGCCCCGGACCGGAGGGAGCGTCAGGGGCGGCATAGGCGGGACGGGGGCTGGCCCTCCGCCGGTGGAAAGAACGGGCCCGACTTGGCCGGGCAATCCCGTAACAGGCGGCAGGGTTGTGTCCGGAAGCGTGACCGCGTGATCGAGGCCCACGTCAACTCCCCCTTCGGGAAACACCGGTGTCGGCGTCGACCCGACCACCGGCGGCAAGGGTCCCGGAGAAGAAGGACGACTGGAGACTTGAGCGGATTGATGCACTGAGGCGGCATCGTAGGACGGCGACGGGGCATGGGCAGTACTGCTTCCCCCTCCACCACCGGAGTCGCCGTTCGAGCGGTGGACGTACCCCTCGGGGGAGACACCCGGAGGGTCGACCCACCCCGGAGGCAGCGGAAACGTAGGAATCTCCGCCTTGTTCATCTGCGTCGTCGACACCTCATATGACTGCGCCAGCTTCGTCAGCTGCTGTACCGCCTCCTGGTGATCACCGTTCAGCTTCGTGAAAGCCTTACGGCCGATCTCCTGCGAGTCCGGGTCATTGTGGAACTTGTGCGCCGCCTCAAGATTCGACGCCGCCGCCGCATCGAACTTCGGCGTGTTCGCCTTCACCTCGATCATCGTCTGCGCGGCATGCGTCATCCACTTACTGCCCTCCGCACTGAAATCACCCAGACGAAGCGTCGCACTCCCCGCCTTGCTCACCCACTCCTGATACGAATGGGCCGCCTCGCCCTCCCAGCCCTTCACCCGGTGCTTCTTCAGCACCTCGCCGATCTTTTTGATCGCAGTCGCCGCCTTGTCCAGCTGCGCCGCCCGCGCCTTCACCGTCTCCGCGTCCAGCGAAGCGATCATCCCCAGCAACTGCTCGTGCGAGTAACCCTCGAAGTCCGTCGCCATCAGATCGTGCCCTTTTTCGACGTGCTTGGCGTCGGCGTCGGCGTCGCGCCCGGTGACGTCTTCGGCTCGTGCGCCTGCGGGTCGCGGTCCGCGACGTAGTCCTTCTTCGTCTGCCGGATGATGGTGCGCATCCGGGCCTGCGTCTCCTCGTCCACGCCCGCGTAGCCCTTGCCCGCCGTCATGATGGCGATGCCGAGGGCCTCGATCTGGCCGGCCAGGCCCTGGGAGAGCTTCTGCAGCTCCGAGTGGACCGTCGAGTACGCCTTGAACAGGGCGTCCGCCTCGGCGAAGCCCGTGCCGAGGGTGCCCGTCGGCAGGGTGCCGTGGGCGAGGCGCTTGTCGTCCGCCTCCGAGCCGTCGAGGTCCTTCAGCAGGTCGTCGACCAGCTTTTTGTACCCGGTCATCGACTCGTACTCGACCGCCAGGGCCTGCGCCTGGGTCCTGAGGGCGTCCGCCACGCTCGCCCCGATGTTCATGTCGAACAGCCCCGGTCCCGGTCCCGGCACCGGCCCCTTGTCCTCTGCCACGCTGGCTCCCCGCTTCCCCGTCTCCCCGCGGGCCCGGCGAAGCCACTGCCACCGCCGTTCCCGTCCCCGTTCGCACCCGCACGTTCCGGGCGCCGTCGATCACTCTATCGAGGAGCGCCGACAGGCCCAAGCTCGGGTTGCACGTGCAATGCAGGTCACACGGTCACGAGTTGGGCGCCGCCACCGCCGCCGATGGCCGGATCGGGATCCTGTTCACCGGGCGCCCTGTGGCCGCGCGGACCGCCGAGGCGATCGCCGCCGGAGTCGTCACCACCGGCACCGCGCTCGCCGCCTTCGCCCCGAACGGC
This sequence comes from Streptomyces sp. NPDC102258, assembly GCF_055584685.1. Taxonomy (NCBI): domain Bacteria; kingdom Bacillati; phylum Actinomycetota; class Actinomycetes; order Kitasatosporales; family Streptomycetaceae; genus Streptomyces; species Streptomyces sp. NPDC102258. Next base: position 76,455 of record NZ_JBVJLO010000026.1, on the reverse strand, counting down.
GCCACCACGTCCCGCTCCTCCACCAGCCGGACGATGCGCACCGCCGGAGCGTCGAGGGACGTCGGAAGGGCATACCCGGTGAGGTCGGGGTGGCGGACCAGGCCGGCGACCGAGCGCAGGTTCTCCGTCAGGGCCGCGCCCACGCCCTGGGTGACGCCCGCTTCGATACGGGCCTCCAGCTGGCGCGGGTTGAGGATCCGGCCGACGTCCTGGGCGACCGCCAGCTCCACCACCCGCACCGAACCCAGCTCGATGTCCACGTCCACCACCGCGCGGATCGCGCAGAACGCGAGCCCGACGAACGCGTCGCCCTGGCCGTCCCCGTCCAGCGGTTCCGTCGGATGCGGGCGGCACTGGGCCGTCGCCCAGAGCTCCTTGCCCTCTATGGCCTCCGCGACCGTCGTCGAGAAGGCACCGTCGTACGACGTGATCCGGCCATCCGCGATCTGCAGCAGCTCGGTGGACATCCCCAGCTTGTGGGCCATCGGCTGGAGCAGCTGCGTACGGACCATCTTCGCGGCCCGCTCCACCGCCCCGCCCGAGACCCAGGTGTGGCGGCCGTGCGCCGACGGGCCCGCCGGCGGCTGGTCGGTGTCGACGGGGGCCGTCGCCACCTCGTCCACGCCGAGGACCTCCTGGACGATCTGGCGGGCGAGGGTCGCGAAACCCTGCCCGGTGTCGACGGCCGCGCAGATGACGGTGGCCGTGCCGCCGACCACCTTCACCGTGGCGGTGGAGACCTCGTCCGTGCCCTCCGCGCCGAGCATGTGGACCATGCCGACGCCGTAGCCGACCCCGCGCCGCACCGCGCCCGGTTCGCCCGCGCCCTCGGGGCCGCCGGGCAGCAGCCACTCGTCCTCCGGGGTGTCCTTCGGGAGGGAGGGCAGCGGGTAGTCCCGTACGGAACGCAGCAGTTCGGCGACCGGCGCCGGGCAGGTCACCGTCTGGCCGGTGGGCAGCAGGTCCCCGGTGGACAGGACGTTGCGCATGCGCACTTCCGCCCCGTCGATGCCGAGGGCGGCGGCGAGCTTGTCCATCTGGCCCTCGTACGCGGCGCAGACCTGCATCGCGCCCTCGCCGCGCACGTGCCCGGACGGCGGGTTGTTGGTGCGGACCGCCCAGCCCTCCACGAAGGCGTGCGGAACGATGTACGGGCCGCACGCGAACGCCACCGCCGCCGCGAGCGATTCCGCCGAGGAGTCCGCGTACGCGCCCGCGTCCATCAGGATCTGGGCCTCGACCTTGACCAGCCGGCCCTCCGCGTCCGCGTGGTGGCGGTAGCGCAGCAGCGTCGGGTGGCGGTGGGCGTGGCCGAGGAAGGACTCCTCGCGGGTGGCGGCCAGCTTCACGGGGCAGCCGGTGCGCAGCGCGAGCAGGCCGAGCGGGAGCTGGAAGGCGGGGTCCTCGCGGTCGGCGGTCGCGCCGGGGACGCCGGTGACGACCACGCGGACGCGGTCCGGGTCGAGCCCGAAGCAGGCGGCGGCGAGGTCGCGGTCGGTGTGCGGGTCGGTGGAGGCGGTGTAGATCTCCACGCCCCCGTCGGGCCGCGGGACGGCCAGCCCGGCCTCGGCGCCGATGGGCGCGGGGTCCTGGCGGCCGATCCGGTAGAGGCCCTCGACCACCACCTCCCCCGTCGCCTCGGGGTCGCCGTACCGCAGGGGGATGTGCCGGATGAGGTTGCCGTCCGGGTGGAGGGGGGCGGCGCCGAAGGACTGCTCGGGGTCCGTGACGGCGTCGAGCAGTTCGTACTCGACCGCGATGGCGGCCGCGGCGAGGCGTGCCGTGTCGGGGTGGTCGGCGGCGACGGCGGCGATGGGCTCGCCGTGGTGGCGGACCACGTCGTGTGCGAAGACCGGCCGGTCGGCGATGCGGCGGCCGTGCGTGGTGGCGCCGGGGACGTCGGCGTGGGTGATGACGGCGCGGACGCCGGGCATGTCGGCGGCGGCGGAGGTGTCGATGGAGAGGATGCGGGCGTGGGCGTGCGGGGACCGCAGGACGGCGGCCCACAGCAGGCCCTCGGCCCACAGGTCGGCGGCGTAGGGGAAGGTGCCCTCGGTCTTGGCACGGGCGTCCGCCGCGGGGAGGGAGGCGCCGATGCCGCGCAGGCCGGACGGCGGCACGGGCTCGTCGCCGTCCGCCGCGGAGCCGGCCGTGGTGACGGCCGAGGTCGCCGTGGCCGCCGCGTCGTGCCCGCTCACGCCATGCCTCCGTTGTGGCCGTTGTGGCCGTTGTGGCCGTTGTTGCCGCTGTGCCCGTTGTTGCCGTCGTATTCGTCGTGCCCGTTGCGTTCGCCGTGCCCGTCGTGCGGGTGGTGGGAGGCGTGGTGCGCGTTGTGGGCGTCGTTGTCGTGGCCGCCCTGGAGGCTCTGGCCGCCGAAGGCGTCGTAGAGGCCGGGCCCGCCGTGGACGCCGCCTTCGCCGGGCGGTGCCTGATGCGGAATCCACGGCTCGCCACCACCGCCGCCACCGCCGCCGCCGCCACCAGAACCGGCAGCCGCCTCACCCGCCGCCGTCGCCTCGCGCTCCGCCACGACCTCGCGGACCGCCTCGATGACGCCCTTGTAGCCGGAGCAGCGGCAGAGGTTGCCGCACAGCGCCTGCCGGGTCTCCAGGTCGCTGGGGGCGTGGTTGCCCTCCAGCAGATCGTGGATGGTCATGGCCATGCCGGGGATGCAGAACCCGCACTGCACCCCGCCCGACCGGCACAACGCCTGCTGGACGTCCGACAGTTCCCCGTCGGTCGCGAGGCCTTCCACGGTCCGCACCTCACTGCCGGCCGCGGTCGCCGCCGGGACCAGGCACGAGGCGACGAGCCGGCCGTCGACCTGCACCGCGCAGGCCCCGCACTCGCCCTGCGAGCAGCCGTCCTTGGCGCCGGCCAGGCCGAGCCGCTCGCGCAGCACGTACAGCAGGGATTCGCCGATCCAGGCGCCGGTGACGGGCCGGTCGGCGCCGTTGACGCGCAGGACGTAGGAAGCCGCCGGGTGCTCGTGGTGCGCGACGGCGGGGATTTCCTCTTCTTCGTACGTCGCCTCCCGCACCGGGAAACCCTCGGAGTCATCCTCGTCCGGGGGTGTCACAGCGTTGTCGGCGGTGTCCTCGCCCGGCACCGGCCCGGCCCCCGCTTCGGCGACGGCGTCCGCCGCCCCGGCGCCACCGGCGGCCCCGGCCTCCACGAAGCCGTGCCCGGGCCCGTCCCCGGAACCAGGCTCGTCCCCGTCGGCCCGCGCCCCCGCGGCTTCGGCCTCCACCGGACGCGGCCGCTGCTCCTCCACCGGCGCCTGCGCCGGGCCGTGGGCGGCGTCGATGTCGGGGGCGGCGTGCGGCACGCCCTCGGGCTCCGGCCCGGGCTGCGGGAAGGTCTCCGCCAGCGGCGTCCCGACCCCCGGCCCGCCCAGCACCCTCGGCCCGCGTCCCAGGCCGCCGGTCCCGGGCCCCTCGCCCGGCAGCACGCCCGAGCTCATCGGCTCCCCGGCCCCGGCCCCCATCGCGTCGGCCCCACCGGCTGCGTGCCCCTCGGCACCCGCCCCACTCGCCACTCCGGACGCCCCGGCCCCGGACACCCCGGCCCCGGACGGCCCGGACTCCCCAGCCCCGGCCGCCCCCGGAACCGAAGCCCAGGGAGCCGAAGCCCCGCCCGGCAGCGTCGCCGGGGCCTGACTCCAGTCCCCCGCGCCGGCTCCCCCGAAGGAGTCACCGCCGAAGGAGTCCGCGGACCCACCGAACCCGCCGGCCCCCGGGAACTCACCACTACCGGAAAACTCCCCACGTCCGGGGAACTCACCGGAGTACTCACCAGCGAAGTCCCCGGCAAACGCACCCGTGAACTCACCGCGGAACTCCCCTGCCCCGTCGCCCTGTTCGCGATCCCCCGGCAGCGTCCACTGCCCGGTGGCACCGGCGTGCTCCTCGGGATGGTGGACCGCCCCGAGCCCGTGCGCCTCGGACTCCTGGTGCACCGCCTCGGGGAACCGCCACTCGGCGGTGGACCCGGACTCCGCATGCACCCCGGAACCACCAGCGGAACCGCCCGCACCGCCCGCACCCGCCCCCGGCTCCCCGAAGGCCGCCGCCACCGACGGCGGCAGCGGGATGGACGCCGGGATCGGCCCCCGCGCGGGCGCCTGCGACGCCTGCGCCTCGGGCCACTGCACCGGCGTCTGCACCGGCATCGCCCAGGCCCCGGTGGCGCTGGGATCCGTACTGGCCGAGCCCAGCGGCACGATCATCGGCGGCGGCACGTACCCGTGCCCGGGCGCGGCGAGGGGCTCCCCGTTGTCCAGGGCGTCCAGCATGTCCTGCGGCAGCTTCACGAAGGCCGTGGCCTCGTTGTCGTACTCGCCGCCCTGCGGCACGGGCTCCCAGCCCCAGCCGTTGCCGGCGCCGCCCGCGTTCCCGGTCGTTCCGCTCACGTTCTCGTTCTCACTCATGAGGTCAGTGCCCTTGCCAGGGCCCTGCGCGCCAGTACGGCCACCGTCCGCCGCAGATGCAGTACTCCGGAGGACACCGGTTCCCCCTGGTCGGGCACGCAGGCTGCCGCGACGTACTCGCCGAAGGCCTCCAGCGCCTCGGGGGCCAGGCTGCGGTCCCCGTCCCAGTCGATCAGCGAGGCCACCCACTGCTCGGCCTCCAGCGGCCGCAGCGGCATCGGGGCCACCGCGCCGATCGCACAGCGCACGCCCCGGCGCGCGGGGTCCAGTACGAGCCCCACGGACGCCACCGCGCGCCCCGGCCCCGTACGCCCCGTGGCCTTCAGGAACACCTGCGGCGCGTGCAGCAACGGCACCCGGACGAAGCCGATCAGCTCGCCCGGGCGCAACATCTCGCGCCCGGCGAGCAGATGGGAGACGGGGATCTCGCGCTGCGACCCCTCCGGCCCCCCGGGGCCGACGATGACCAGCACCGCCTCCAGCGCCGCCAGCACGGGCAGGGCGTCACCGGTCGGCGCGGCCGTCGCGATGTTCCCGCCGAGGGTGCCGGCGTTGCGGATCTGCGGCGGGCCGGCGGCCCGGGCGGCGGCCGCGAGCGCCGGGATCAGAGCGGCGAAATCCGGCCGTCCCATGCGGGCGTGGGTGAGTCCGGCGCCGAGCAGCGCGTGCCCGTCCTGGTACTGCCAGCCGCGGATCTCGTTGACGCGGCCGAGGCCGACCAGCGCGGCGGGGCGCAGCAGCCCGGCGTTGACGGCGGCCATGAGGTCGGTGCCGCCCGCGACGGGCACGGCCGCGGGCATGGCGGTGAGTGCCGCCACGGCCTCGTCGAGCGTGGCCGGCAGCGTGACGGACTGCGCCGCCCGGGCCGCGGGCGGCCCCTGAGTCGAATGCGATGCGTGCGGTGCGTGCGTGGTCAACCCAGCTGCCCCTTCCCGATGTCCCGGTCCCGGCGCTCACGCCTGTCCGCCGTACGGTACGTGCTCACCGCCGGGACGTGGCAACTCTGGCACATCTTCGGGACCGCCCCGCGCGAGGGTCCACCGGGTACCGCCGGCCCGTCCGCGCTCCCGACGGCGCCCGGTCACGGCCCGCGCACCGCCCCGCGACGGCCGCGGGCCCACCCGCAGGCAACCTGGAGCGGCCCTCACACCCCCCGCTCGCGCCCCTGTGCTCCCTCCGCGCTCCCCTTGCGCACCCCGCACCCCACCATCACCGGAACGCCCGATTTCCCCCCTATCCACCTCATTGCAGCGAGAGTTCCAAAGGTTTCCGAAGAGTTCCGCTTCCGGCCGGCCCGCGCACCCCTGCGGCCACCGCCCCGGGTCACACGATCGGGGGCGCGCCGTCGAGCGGACGTCCCGGGACCCCCGGCCTGCGCTGCCAGGGCCGCGGTCCCGCCGGTGGCCGGTACTCGACCCCGAGGGCGTCGAGCCGCGCGTAGTGGGCCGTCATCCGGGCCTCGAAACCGGCGTAGTCCCGGGATTCCGGTTCGGGCAGCGCCGACCACACCGCCTCGGCGAAGGCGGCCAGCCGGGGGAACACCTGGTAGTCGACGCGTCCCTGGTGCTGCATCACCTCCGTCCACACGTTCGCCTGCGCGCCCAGCACGCGCTCGGCGGCGCGCGGCGAGAGCGCGGGCGGGACCGGCTCGAAGCGGTAGACGTCCTCCAGGGTGCGCACGTACCCGATGGGCATCGGCTCGTCGGGGCCCGGCGCCTGACGGTGGTCCAGGTACACCTGCTGCTCGGGGCACATCACCACGTCGTGCCCGGCCTCGGCGGCGGCGATCCCGCCCGCGTAGCCGCGCCAGGAGGACACGGCGGCGCCCTCCGCCAGGCCGCCCTCCAGGATCTCGTCCCAGCCGATGAGCCGGCGTCCGCGCGCGGTGAGCCAGCGGTCGAAGTGGCGGATGAACCAGGCCTGGAGGCCGTCCTCACCGTCGACGCCCAGCTCGCGGATCCGCTCCTGCGCCAGCGCCGAGGCGCGCCACTGCGTCTTCGGGCACTCGTCGCCGCCCACGTGCACGAAGGGCGAGACCTCGGGCGGGAACAGCTCCAGCACCTCCTCGAACACCTCCTCGTAGAAGCGCAGGACGTCCTCGGTGGGCGCCAGCACGTTCTCGTTGACGCCCCAGTCGTCCCACACCTCCAGGGCCGCCGTGTCGACGACGTCGCGGTTGCCCAGCCAGGGGTAGGCGGCGATCGCGGCCTGGGCGTGCCCGGGCAGGTCGATCTCGGGGACGATCCGCACGTGCCGCTCGGCGGCGTACGCGACGATCTCGCGGATGTCATCCTGGGTGTAGAAGCCGCCGTGCGGGGTCTCGTCCCACAGCGGCGAGGCCCGGTGCCCCCACCGGCTGCGCGCCCGCCACGCGCCGACCTCGGTGAGCCGCGGGTGGCGCCTGATCTCGATGCGCCAGCCCTGGTCGTCCGTCAGGTGCAGGTGCAGCACGTTCAGCTTGTGCGCGGCGAGCAGGTCGATGTGGCGCAGCACCCCGTCCTTGGGGGTGAAGTGCCGGGCGACGTCCAGCAGCATCCCGCGCCACGCGAAGCGGGGGCCGTCCTCGACGCTCGCGTACGGGATCCCCCAGGCGGGCCGTCCGGGCAGCGGGGCCCGGCGGTGGGCGGCGGGTCCGAGCAGCTGACGCAGCGTCTGCGCGCCCCGGAAGAGCCCGGCGGCGGTGGCTCCGGTGAGCTCCGCCCCGCCCGCGCCGACGGTGAGCCGGTAGGACTCCGGCCCGTGCCCGCCGGCCCGTACGGGGTCCACGGCCAGCCGTACGTCGGCCCGCGCGCCGGGGGCGGGCGGCAGCAGCGCCCAGCCGGTGGCGGCCCCGATCTCCCGGCGCACCCACCGGGCGACCCCCTCGGCCCCGGGCCCGGCGGCGAGCACCGGATCCGGCCCGAATCGGAACCGGCGTCCCGCCGGGTCCACGACGGCGGCCCGGGGCGCGGGGATCAGGCCGAGGCCGGCGCCCAGCGCTCCCCCCGCCCCTGCCGCCGCCTTCGTCTCCGGGTCCAGCTCCATGCGTCAGCCCTCCGCTACGGCAAGCCTGTTGCACCCTGCGCAACGACGGTTTCACAGTGTGCTCGTCGCGCCGACCCTAGCCCGCCCCCGCGGCACGCAAAAGGCCCCCGCACCGCGCGAATACCCCCCCGGGAAACCCGAAAGGCGGAGGCCCCCGGCGCGCGCTCGCACGCGCCGGGGGCCTCCGCCTTCGACGGCCGGGACCGCGGGCGGGCCACCCCGGAGGGGACCCGGCCCGCGCCGCCGTTACTTGTCCTTGCCGCCGCCCTTGTCCTTGTCGCCACCGGCGCCCATGGACTCGTAGATCTCCTTGCACATCGGGCAGACCGGGTACTTCTTCGGGTCGCGGCCCGGCACCCAGACCTTGCCGCAGAGCGCGACGACCGGGGTGCCCCCGAGCGCGCTCTCCATGATCTTGTCCTTCTGGACGTAGTGGGCGAAGCGCTCGTGGTCGCCGTCGCCGTGGGACACCTGCGGCGTCGGCTCTACGAGGGTCCCCGTACCAGTCCCGCGCTCGGGCTCAAGAGTGCTCATGAAATCCAGGGTACTGAACCCCGCGCGCGTCAGTTCAGCGACGGGTCGTCCAGATAGGTGGCGACCATCGCCAGATCGCTGCGCTGGCGCCGCAGCACCGCCCGCCACAGCCGTTCGGGGTCCGGGAAGGAGACGTCGCCGGGCTCGGAATCGACGACGTACCAGGCGCCGTCGCCCAGCTCGGCCTCCAGCTGGCCGGGCCCCCATCCGGAGTAGCCGGCGAAGATGCGCAGGCCGCCGAGGGCGGCGGCGAGCAGTTCCGGCGGGGTCTCCAGATCGACGAGGCCGATCGCGCCGTGCACCCGGCGCCAGCCCAGCGGCCCTTCCTCACCCGGGATCACGGCGACCCCCAGGGCCGAGTCCAGCCCGACCGGGCCGCCCTGGAAGACCACCCCGGGGTCACCGGCCAACGGCGCCCAGGGCAGCAGGATGTCCCGGACGTCCACCGGGGTGGGCCGGTTGAGGACCACGCCGAGGGAGCCCTGCTCGTCGTGGTCGAGCAGCAGCACCACCGCGCGGTCGAAATTCGGGTCCGCGAGGGCGGGGGTGGCCACGAGCAGCCGCCCTGTGAGGGAGGACACCTCGGTCATGCGGACATGATCTCGCACAATCGCCCTCCAGGGGGAGCGGGCGGCCCGGTCCGATCACGCGCAGCTCAGGGCGCACGGCGGCAGAACGGAGCGCGCGCCGCCCAGAGCGCCGGAACGCGACACTCCGCTATCAGCCGCACACCCTGGGTGCTGTGCCGAATTCATGACAGTCCTACGGCCGCGTCAGCCATACAAACAAGGGGGTAGTGACCCTTACCCTTTTCACTGATCCCCTGCCCATCCTCTCCGGAACGCGAGATCCATGACCGGCAACGATGTCCTGCTTGTCCACGGCGGAACCCCGCTCGAGGGCGAGATCCGTGTCCGCGGCGCGAAGAACCTCGTGCCGAAGGCCATGGTCGCCGCCCTGCTCGGCAGCGAGCCGAGCCGGCTGCGCAATGTTCCCGACATCCGTGACGTGCGGGTCGTGCGCGGGCTGCTCCAGCTGCACGGCGTGACCGTGCGGCCCGGCGAGGAGCCGGGCGAGCTGCTCCTCGACCCGACCCGCGTCGAGAGCGCCAACGTCGCCGACATCGACGCGCACGCGGGATCCTCCCGGATCCCGATCCTCTTCTGCGGCCCGCTGCTGCACCGCCTCGGCCACGCCTTCATCCCGGGTCTGGGCGGCTGCGACATCGGCGGCCGTCCGATCGACTTCCACTTCGACGTGCTCCGCCAGTTCGGAGCGACGATCGAGAAGCGCGAGGGCGGCCAGTACCTGGAGGCCCCGCAGCGGCTGCGCGGCTGCAAGATCCGCCTGCCCTACCCGTCGGTCGGCTCGACCGAACAGGTCCTGCTGACGGCCGTCCTGGCCGAGGGCGTCACCGAACTCAGCAACGCGGCCGTCGAACCGGAGATCGAAGACCTCATCTGCGTCCTGCAGAAGATGGGCGCGATCATCTCCGTCGACACCGACCGCACCATCCGCATCACCGGTGTCGACCGCCTCAGCGGTTACAACCACAAGGCGCTCCCGGACCGCCTGGAGGCCGCCTCGTGGGCCTCCGCGGCCCTGGCGACCGGCGGCAACATCTACGTTCGCGGGGCGCAGCAGCGCTCGATGATGACCTTCCTCAACACCTTCCGCCGGGTCGGCGGCGCGTTCGAGATCGACGACGAGGGCATCCGCTTCTGGCACCCGGGCGGCCCGCTGAAGGCCATCGCGCTGGAGACGGACGTGCACCCGGGCTTCCAGACCGACTGGCAGCAGCCGCTGGTCGTCGCCCTGACGCAGGCCTCGGGCCTGTCGATCGTCCACGAGACGGTCTACGAGTCCCGGCTCGGCTTCACCTCGGCGCTCAACCAGATGGGTGCTCACATCCAGCTGTACCGCGAGTGCCTGGGCGGCAGCGCCTGCCGGTTCGGCCAGCGCAACTTCCTGCACTCGGCGGTCGTCTCCGGCCCGACCAAGCTCCAGGGCGCCGACCTCGTCATCCCCGACCTGCGCGGCGGGTTCTCGTACCTCATCGCGGCGCTGGCCGCCGAGGGCACCTCGCGCGTCCACGGCATCGACCTGATCAACCGCGGTTACGAGAACTTCATGGAGAAGCTCGTCGAGCTGGGCGCCAAGGTCGAGCTGCCGAACGGCGACCTCGTCTGACCGGTCCCGTCCGATCACCCTCCCGGGGCTCCAAAAGGCCCTGGGAGGGCCCGTGGAGGCCCTCAGGGCCGGTGCGGGCGGAAAAGGGCACCAACGCCGAAGGGCGGTCACCCCCGTGGGGGTGGCCGCCCTTCGGCGTTGCGAAGTGCTACGTACCACTGCCGTCCCGGGGGCCTGTGCGGCCCCCGGCACAAGGGCGGTACTACTTGCCCTTGGCGGCTTCCTTGAGCTTGGAGCCCGCGGAGACCTTCACGCTGTAGCCGGCCGGGATCTGGATGGGCTCGCCGGTCTGCGGGTTGCGCGCGGTGCGAGCGGCACGGCTCGTGCGCTCGAAGGTCAGGAAGCCGGGGATGGTGACCTTCTCGTCGCCCTTGGCGACAATCTCGCCGACGGTCTCGGCGAGCGCGGCCAGAACGGCGTCGGCGTCCTTGCGGGTCACCTCGGCGCGCTCGGACAGAGCGGCCACCAGCTCACTGCGGTTCATGTTGTACTCCCGTGTTCAACTTGCCTTAGAGGCGTGAGATCGAAGCCGATGCTGCCAGGGCCCTCGGACAGTCCCCGGACCCGGGTCTGAACGTCAGACCCTCTCGCCCGGTTACGCATCCTGCCCCCACCAGCGGCGGGAAAGCCAATCCGGCACCCGCCAGGGTCACACGAAAAGCGCCACAGTCACGCCGCGGTGACGCTCCGTCCGCATCGAAGGCTTCGACGGGTCCGTGGGCCGGGTGGACCCGGCGGACCGCCGTGAATGCGGACCGCGGGCCACGCGGCATCCCCGCAACCCTAGAGGCGCCCCGGCGGGCCCGCATCCCGCGACGCGCCGGAATCGGGCCGTGGGGCCCGTCACAGCGCGCCGGGGGCGGACCGGCGGGGGGATCAGACCGAGGGAGCGGCGGTGGCGGCGGTGGCCGCCTTGCGGACGGCGCCGGCGACCGCGCCCGCGACCTTGTCGTTGAAGACGGACGGGATGATGTAGTTGGCGTTCAGCTCGTCCTCGCCGACGACGTCGGCCAGGGCTGCCGCGGCGGCCAGCATCATGTCGGTGTTGACGGTCCGCGACTGGGCGTCGAGGAGACCGCGGAAGACACCCGGGAAGACCAGCACGTTGTTGATCTGGTTCGGGAAGTCCGAGCGGCCGGTGGCCACGACGGCCGCGGTCTGCCGGGCGATCGCCGGGTCCACCTCGGGGTCGGGGTTCGCGAGCGCGAACACGATGGCGCCGTCCGCCATGGCGGCGACGTCCTCGCCGGAGAGCACGTTCGGGGCGGAGACGCCGATGAAGACGTCGGCGCCGGCCACGGCCTCCTTGAGGGTGCCGGTGTATCCCTCGGGGTTGGTGTTGTCGGCGATCCAGCGCAGCGGGGAGTCGGGGGCCGCGTCGACGAGGTCGGGGCGGCCCGCGTGCACGACGCCGTGGATGTCGGCGCTGACGGCGTTCTTCACGCCCGCCGCGAGGAGCAGCTTGAGGATCGCGGTACCGGCCGCGCCGGCGCCCGACATGACCACCTTGACGTCGCCAACTGCCTTGCCCACGACGCGAAGTGCGTTCGTCAGGGCGGCGAGGACGACGATGGCGGTGCCGTGCTGGTCGTCGTGGAAGACGGGGATGTCGAGGGCCTCGCGCAGCCGGGCCTCGATCTCGAAGCAGCGCGGCGCGGAGATGTCCTCCAGGTTGATGCCGGCGAAGCCGGGGGCGATGGCCTTGACGATGGCGACGATCTCGTCGGCGTCCTGGGTGTCGAGGCAGATCGGCCAGGCGTCGATGCCGGCGAAGCGCTTGAAGAGGGCGGCCTTGCCCTCCATGACGGGCAGCGCGGCCATCGGGCCGATGTTGCCGAGGCCCAGGACGGCGGAGCCGTCGGTCACGACTGCGACGGAATTGCGCTTGATGGTGAGGCGGCGCGCGTCCTCGGGGTTCTCGGCAATGGCCATGCACACGCGGGCCACGCCGGGGGTGTAGATCATCGACAGGTCGTCGCGGTTGCGGATGGGGTGCTTGGACGACATCTCGATCTTGCCGCCGAGGTGCATCAGGAAGGTTCGGTCGGAGACCTTGCCGAGGCTGACGCCCTCGATGCCGCGCAGCTTCTCGACGATCTCGTCGGCGTGCGCGGTGGAGGTGGCGGCGATGGTGACGTCGATACGGAGCTTCTCGTGACCCGATGCGGTCACGTCGAGGCCGGTGACCGACCCTCCCGAAGACTCCACGGCGGTGGTGAGCTGGGAGACCGCGGTTCCGCTCGCGGGCACTTCCAGGCGGACCGTCATCGAATACGAGACGCTGGGCGCCGTTGCCATGGCCGTGTTCCTCTTCTGTCCCTGATTTCGCTGTACACAGGGCCCGCGCACGGCAGGCGTGAGGGGACCCGTTGTCCGATCGTCCCACCTACCAGCCGGTACAAGGTAACCAGCTACAAATTTCGGAAGAACACTTCCACCATACGAGATATGAGGGCCCTGACGGAATGGTGGGTTGATACAAAACAGGTCCGCGCCCCCCACAGGCGGGAGGCGCGGACCTGTTCTCACACTCTTCACATCAAGTTTGACGACACCGACCCGCCATGCTCGCCTCGCGGCAAGTGGTCGCTCTAGGCGACGAAGGTTGGGCCCGGGGGCTTGGATCGAGCCGGTGTCGTAACCAGGCTAACAAAGGATCGCCGAATGCGATCCCCCTCCCGCGACTCCGTCTCCCGGCTCACGCACCTGGCCGCGGGCCATCCGGCCCTGGGGGCCGCCCTGGGGCCCGGCCCCGGGGCCGTGCCGCGCCCGCCCCGTCAGGGCCGCAGCAGTTCCGGGACCCCGTCCGGGCCGGGGCGGTCGCCCCCCGCCGAGACCACCGTCAGCTGCTGCGTGGCACGCGTCAGGGCCACGTACAGGACGCGCAGGCCCGCCGGGGACTCCTCGGCGATCTCCGCCGGGGAGACGACCACCGTGGCGTCGTACTCCAGCCCCTTGGCCTCCAGGCTGCCCAGCGCCACCGCCCGCTCGCCCAGGTCCGCCAGCCAGGCCGCGGCCTCCGCCCGCCGGTCCATCGCCACGACCACGCCGACGGTCCCGTCCACCTGCTCCAGCAGCCGCCGGGTCTCCTCCCGGACCGTCGTCGCCAGATCCTCCGCCGCGGCCGTGAAACGCGGCGCCAGGCCCGTGGAACGCACCGCGGTCGGCGGCTCCATGTCCGGCATCGCCCGCTTCAGCACCCGGGAGGCCACCTCGGCCACCTCGGCCGGGTTGCGGTAGTTCACCGTCAGCGTGAACCGCCTGCGCGGCCGGCGCCCCAGCGCCTCGTCCCGGGCGGCGGCCGCCTCCGCGGGATCCGTCCAGGAGGACTGCGCCGGGTCGCCCACCACCGTCCACGTGCCCGAACGGCCGCGCCGGCCCACCATCCGCCACTGCATCGGCGTCAGGTCCTGGGCCTCGTCCACGATCACGTGCGCGTACTCGGTGCGCTCCGCCGCGAGCCGCTCCGCCCGCTCCCACTGCGTCTCCTCGCGGGTCGGCATCAGCTCCTCCAGCCCGCTGAGCTGGTCCAGCGGGTCCATCTCCCGCTTGCGCCTGGGCCGCGCGGGCGCGCCGAGCAGCTGGTGCAGCTCGTCGAGCAGGGCCACGTCGTGCACCGACAGCGGACCCTTGCCGTCCGGGCCGACCCGGCGCAGGGACCGGGCCAGCTGGCGGGTCTCGCGGGAACTCAGGTCCCGGCGCGACCAGCGGCCCAGACGGCGGTCGTCGGCCATGGCGGCCAGCACCTTGCGCGGGGTCAGCTCCGGCCACCAGGCGTTGAGGAAGGAGATGAAGTCGTCCTCGGTGGAGATGTCCTCGTCGAACGCGGAGCGCAGCTCGGCCGCGAGCTCCGGGTCACTGTGCCGGCCCGCCCCGCCGGACTTGGCGTACAGGGCGTCGAGGAGGAGCTTGCGGGCGCGCGGGCGCAGCAGGTTCACCGGGGCGGTGCCGCTGAGCACGGTCTGGCGGATCCGGTCGAGTTCGGGCGCCTCCAGCTCCTGGCGCCGCCCAAAAGCCACCACGCGCAGCCGCTCGGGGGCCGCGCCGAGCTCCAGCGCGCCCCGTACGGCCTTGCGGAGCACCTTGAGCATCCGGGAGGAGCCCTTGATACGGGCCACGGCCGGGTCGTCGTACGTGGTCGCCTCGGCGCCGTCGACGAGCGAGCCCAGCGCGCGGATGGCGACCTGGCCCTCCTCGCCGAGGGAGGGCAGCACGCCCTCGGTGTACGCGACCAGCAGCGGCGTCGGCGAGACGATCAGGATGCCGCCGGAGTAGCGCCGCCGGTCCTGGTAGAGCAGGTACGCGGCCCGGTGCAGGGCGACGGCCGTCTTCCCGGTGCCCGGCCCGCCGGCGACCTCGGCGACGGAGGCGGCGGGGGCCCGGATGACCAGGTCCTGTTCGGCCTGGATGGAGGAGACGATGTCCCGCATCGAGTGCGTACGGGCCCGCCCGAGGGCGGCCATCAGGGCGCCGTCGCCGATGGCGGGCAGCTCGCGGCCGTCGAGGAAGGCGGTCAGCTCGGGGCGCATGAGGTCGTCCTCGACGCCGAGCACCTTGCGCCCCTTGGAGCGGATCACCCGGCGGCGCACGACGCGGCCGGGGTCCTTGGGGGTGGAGCGGTAGAACGGCGCGGCCGCGGGGGCGCGCCAGTCGATGACGAGCGGCGTGTAGTCGGTGTCGAGTACGCCGATGCGTCCGATGTGCAGGGTTTCGGCGATGTCGGCGGTGAGGTCGGCGCGGATCGCGTCCTCGGCGGGCTCGACGGAGGTGTACGCGCCGTCGGGGCCGCGCTCACCGTCCTTGCCGAGGACGAGGTCGACGCGTCCGAAGAGGAAGTCCTCGAACTCGTTGTTCAGCCGGTTGAGGTGGATCCCGGCGCGGAACACCTGAGCGTCGCGCTCGGCGAGCGCGCCGGGCGTGCCGACCTGCCCCCGCTTGGCGGCGTCGTTCATCAGGAACTCGGCCTCGTGGATCTTCTCCTCAAGGCGTCGGTACACCTGATCGAGGTGCGTCTGCTCGGCCGCGATCTCCCGATCGCGGACGGAATCCGCCGTGCTGTCGACAGCGGCATTCTGCGCGGCCACCAAGGCCCCCTTCTGACGTGCATGGGCGACCGTCAACCGTACGCGAATCCGCCCCCACTCCGCACGCCGGTCCGGCGCGGCGGGGGATATGGGGTGGTACGCGGGGGCGGGGGGCCGCAGCTGGTCCGGATCAGGGAAGAGCTGGGGAGGAGCGACCCCGTCAGCGACCCTCGACCCCTCCCCTCCCAGCCCCATCGGGCACACGGGCCCACTTCGCCCCGATTCCGGGATCACGGCGGGCTCAACACGCACGAAACGGCGCCTGGACCACCCACCAGCCGCCCCGCGCCTCAGATCGCTACGCGCCTCATCGGCATGGCGTCCGTCGACAGTCATGGCTTGGACGGCGGCCAGACGACGGGCCTGGGATATGCAGGATCCGGAGTTTCATCAGGGCACCGCAGTGTGAGCTGTCTGCGGCGCGTGCGGGGCGTCCAGTCGTGGTGCAGCAACGCATCGCGGATGGCCCCGGCAACGATCCCGGGTGCGACCACGACGCCGTGCCGCACCCACATCACCAGGCGCTGCCCGGCAACCTCCGCGTGCTCCACGACGATCGCCAGACCCGGCTCGTCATCGGGCGCCACCACCCACCGATAACGTTCCCCGTCCACGACGATGCGCCGCGCCCCCTTCTTCGCGATGGCCATGCGACACAGCCTTCCACGGTCGGCTCGATCACTCCGCGCGCGCCCTGAAGAGCCGGTGTCCGTCATGGCTTCGGACGGGCGGTGCGCTTGCGTCGAGCGCGTCGAGCAGGCGGATCGCGTAGACCTCGGACATCCGCTCGGAGACTTCGTGGGGAGTGAGCCACTGGACCGCCGTCGCCTCCGTGGAGACCTGTGCGGTGCCGCCGGAGGGCTTGCAGCGGAAGACCAGGGCCACGATGCCGAGCGCGGTGTTCTTGTAGACGCCGGTGAGTTGGTCCACCTCGACGTGGATGCCGGTTTCCTCCAGGACTTCCCGTCGCACGCCGTCCTCGGGCGTCTCGGCCAGCTCCAGCACTCCGCCGGGCAGTTCCCACTTCCCGTTGTCGGCACGCCTGATCGCCAGCAGCCGACCATCATCCCGCACCACCGCGCCGGCTACGGAGACGGAATGAAGCGGCGTTGACCCGTCAGACCGGAGGCTGTTACTCATGTACAAGAGCATAGGAGGAAGCGAAGGACCATGAGAGAAGCTGCAGGAGAGACCAGAGCCGTACCCCGGTATGTGCAGATCGCTCAGGACATCGTCCAGCAGATCCGCGCGGGTTCCTTGCAGCCTGGCGATCAGGTGCCCAGCGAATCCGAGATGGCCGAACGCTACGGGGTCTCGGGCGGGACCGTCCGCAAAGCCATGTTGGAGATCCGCGCCAGCGGTCTCGTCGACACGAGGCAGGGCAAGGGTTCATACGTGAAGGCCCGTCCGCCGGTGCGCCACCGGTCGTCGGACCGTTTCCGGCGGTCACTGCGACAGGGCGGCGGCAAGGCCGCATACCTCGCCGAATCCGAGCAGTCCGGTGCCGTCGCGAGGGTCAGCGTCATACACATCGGGCCGGTGAAGGCGCCTGAGGAGGTCGCCCGGCGGCTGGGCGTGGACACCGGCGCCCAGGTCCTCACTCGCCGCCGCTTGTACTTCCGTAACGGCACACCGGTGGAGACCGCCACGTCCTATCTGCCGTGGGACGTGGTCCGCGACATCCCCGAGCTCTTCGCCGAGAATCCAGGGGACGGTGGCATCTACGCCCGCTTGGAGGAGCACGGTCACGTCTTCGCAGAGTTCGTCGAGACGTTGCAGGCACGCCTCGCAGCCAAGGCCGAGGCCTCGGAACTGGCGTTGAGCCCTGGTGCGCCGGTGGTGCACTTGGTGAGGGAAGCCATCACGGAAGCTGGTCGTGTGGTCGAGGTCTGCGACACCCTCATGGCAGCTGACCAGTTCGTCTTCGAGTTCCGCATCCCTGCTGTCGATTGATACCCCTCCACCTTCGCCTCAAGGCACCTCACCGTTCGTGACGAGTTGACTCATGTATAGGAGTCGGGCACTCTTCTATCTGCCACTCCTATACATGAGTGACAGAGCTGCACTCTGCTAGAGGAGTGATCCGCAACATGAGTGAGATTGCCGCCGACACGACAGACGCCCCCTGCCCGGCGTTCCGGCCTAGCGCGGACCTGCTCGATCGCGCGCTGATTGGCTGGGAGCGCTTCCTCGCCTCGCTGGAGGAGGCGTCGGATGAGTGAGCGGTACGAGTACGTGCCACATCGGCTCCTGGGGCGCCAGGTCCGCGACATCGCGTCCGGTACGGAAGGCGAGCTGATGGCTGTGGTCAACGAGCAGGTCTCGAACAGCGGAGCCGAGCGGTGGGTACGGCTGGCGTACATCCGGGACGCGACCGGTCTCGAATTCACCACCGCTGTGGGCAACATCGTGCCTGCCGACTACCCCGGCCTCCTGGAAGGCTCGCTGCATCGGCAGTCCCCACCGCAGTGAGTCATTCCTGCCGGACGGCCCGGCTGCGACCAACCCAAGAGCGTCGGCGGACGCCGATACGGGCGGAGCGCGGAGCGATCTGAGGCGTGTGGGGGCTGGTGGGTGGTCCAGGCGACGTTTCGTGCGGGTTGAGCCCGCCGTGATCCCGGAATCGGGGCGAAGTGGGCCCGTGTGCCCGATGGGGCTGGGAGGGGAGGGGTCGAGGGTCGCTGACGGGGTCGCTCCTCCCCGGTCTCGGACCCGTGAACGTTCTTTTGGGGGGTTTCCCGGGAGTCTTCGTTTTTCCGGGGCGGGACGGTGGGTCAAGGGTGGCCGAAGGCCATCGCGAAGCGACGCGACCGGAGGGAGCGCCCTTGACGCGCCGGCCCGCCCCGGAAGGACGATGAGACGGACGGGAAACCCCCAGCCCCTCCCTGATCCGGACCGGCTGAGGCCCCGCACACCCCGACCCCGCCGCCCCTACCCCTCCCCCGGCGCCCCCACCACCTCGCGGATCCGTCTGCGGTGGCGGGCCACGCGTTCGCGGTTGCCGCATTGTTCGCTGGAGCACCAGCGGCGGCGGTGGCCGCGGGAGGTGTCCAGGTAGACGCGGGCGCAGCCGTCGCCCTCGCAGGCGCGCAGCAGGGCCAGGTCGCCGGGGTCCGTGAGGAGTTCCACCGCGTCGCGGGCCACCGCCGCGAGGAGGCCGGCGCACTCGACGCCGCCGCACAACTCCCGTACGAGGTGCCCCTTCTGGTCCCGTACGGCGCACAGCCCCGGCGGCGGGCCCGCCGCCGCCGCGTTGACCCGGGCCAGGGCCAGGGCGGCCGCCGCGCCCGCCTCCGGCCCGGTGGCCGCGGCCAGTTCGGCCCGTACGAGGCCGGCCACATCGGCGCGCAGCCCGCGGAAGGCCGCCACCCAGTCGGGTCCGAGCCGGCCGAGCGGGGTCCGGTCGGGCACCAGCCCGGCGCCGACCAGCCACAGCCGCAGCTCGTCGGCGTCGCGGATGCCCTCCGCGTCCCCGTGCGGGGTGGAGGTGGCCAGCAGGTCGAGACAGACCCGCCCGGAGTCGAACCACATGCGCGTCACCGCCTA
Source organism: Streptomyces sp. NPDC102258 (assembly GCF_055584685.1). Classification (NCBI taxonomy): domain Bacteria; kingdom Bacillati; phylum Actinomycetota; class Actinomycetes; order Kitasatosporales; family Streptomycetaceae; genus Streptomyces; species Streptomyces sp. NPDC102258. The sequence goes on along the minus strand of NZ_JBVJLO010000026.1, from coordinate 57,648 downwards.
GCTCTCGCCGTGGGCCGCCACCGTGGGCCGCCTCCCCAGAGTGCCGCCGCGGCGGGCGAAGCGGAAGCCCCCGGCACGGCCCTACCCCGCGGGCGGCGGGTCCTCGTGCAGCAGGCGCTGGAAGAGGCGGTGGTCGCGCCAGGCGCCGTCGATGTGGAGGTAGCGGGGGGCGACCCCGTACGCGGTGAAGCCGGTCTTGGCCAGCACCCGCTGCGAGGCGAGGTTGTCGAGCAGGGTCCCCGCCTCGACCCGGTGCAGGCCGAGCTCGTCTCGGGCGATCCGGCACACCTCCTCGACGGCGGCGGTGGCCAGGCCCCGGCCGTGCCACTCCCGGTCGATCCAGTAGCCGACGCCGCCGCTGCGGAGAGGGCCCAGCACGATGGAGCCGAGGTTGATCCCCCCGACCGGGTCCGCGCCCGCGACCAGGACGTACGCAACGGCCCGCCCGGCAGCGCGCTCGGCCAGCAGCCCCTCGATGCGCTCCCGCTGCCCGGCCTCCGTGTAGAAGCGGTCGGGCCGCAGTGGCTCGTACGGCTTCATGTACGCCCGGTTGCGCGCCAGTACGTCGGCCAGCCCGGCGGCGTCGTCCAGCGTGACGCCCCTCATCTCCACCCCGTCAGCGATCACCCGGGCACGCTAACCGACCCCGCCCGCCCCCGCACAGTCCCCGGCGTCCAGCGACAGCCGGTAACCTCGCTTGACCACGGTCTGGATCAGCCCCGGCGCCCCCAGCGCCGCACGCAGCCGGGCCATCGCGGTCTCCACGGCGTGCTCGTCGCTGCCCGCCCCCGGCAGCACGCTCAGCAGCTCGGCCCGGGACACCACCCACCCCGGACGCCGGGCCAGCGCCGTCAGCAGCGCCATCCCGGCGGGCGGCACGGGCCGCAGCGCCCCGTCGACGAGGACGGCGTGCCCGCGGATCTCCACCCGGCGCCCCGCCACCGGCAGGACGCGGGCCCGGGCGGGCAGCTCCTGGCAGAGCAGCTGCACCAGCGGTCCGAGCCGGAACCGCTGCGGCGCCACCGCGGCCACCCCCTCGGCCTGGAGCGGCAGCGCGGTCACGGGCCCGACGCAGGCGCACAGCACCGGCCCGCGCAGCGCCTCCACCACGGCCTCCCGCAGCCCGCGTTCCGCCGCCCGGGCCAGCATCGAGGCCGCCGCCGGCGCCGAGGTGAAGCTGACGGCGTCGACCGCCCCCACCGCGACGGCGTCCAGCAGCCGGTCCAGCGGGGCGAGGTCCCGCGGCGGCATCCACCGGTACACGGGCACCGGTACCACCTCGGCCCCGGCCACGCGCAGCGCCTCCACGAACCCGGGCAGCGGCTCCCCGTGCAGCTGGAGCGCGACGCGCCGGCCCTCGACCCCGCCGGCCAGCAGCCGGTCCAGCACCTCGGCCAGGGATTCGGAACCCGGCGACCAGTCCTCGACCAGCCCCGCGGCCCGTACGGCCCCCTTCACCTTGGGTCCGCGCGCCAGCAGTTCGGCGGTGCGCAGCCGCTCCAGGAGGCCTTCCCCGACGCCCCATCCCTCGGCGGCCTCGATCCAGCCGCGGAAACCGATGGCGGTGGTCGCGACGACCACGTCCGGCGGGCTGTCGATGAGTTCCTTGGTGGCCGCCATCAGCTCGCCGTCGTCGGCCAGCGGCACGATCCGCAGGGCGGGCGCGTGCACCACGGCCGCGCCGCGCCGGCGCAGCAGGGCGATCAGGTCATCGGCCCGCCGGGCGGCGGTGACGGCGACGGTGAAGCCCGCGAGGGGACCGTCCTCCGGTTCGTCGGTCGTGGGCGTCGCGGGCGTCGTGGGCATCGTGGGTGACCTGCCTCCGCTGCTGTGGGTACTGCCCCGTGGAGGGGACGGGTGGGGCGTGGACCGACCGAGCGTGTCAAAGCGTCGTGTCGGACTCGGTTCCAGGGTATTTCCGCGCCGTAACGCACCGCCCTCACACCGAGGTGAGCTGCCCCTTCCCGGCGCTCCCGACGGCGGGGGCCGTCGTCCGCCCCGGCCGGCGAAGGTATACCGCCCAGGTCACGGCGCAGCACACCGCGTAGAAGCCGAGGAAGGTGACGAAGGCGGCCGTGCCGGTGCCGCCGTCCTGGAAGGCCTGCCGGAAGGCGAGGTTGACGCCGAGGCCGCCGAGCGCGCCCACGGCCCCGGTCAGGCCCATGGCGGCCCCGGAGAGCCGGCGCCCGTACGCGGCCGCCGCCTCGCCCGTCAGCCCCCGGGCGAGGGCCTGGGCGTGGAAGATGCCGGGAACCATCTTGTACGTGGAACCGTTGCCGGCCCCGCTGAGCGCGAAGAGGGCCACGAAGCCGGTCAGGAACACCGGCAGGGAGCCGCGTACGGAGGCCAGCACCACCACCCCGGTCGCGGCGGCCATCCCCACGAAGGCGGCCAGGGTGACCCGGGCCCCGCCGAACCGGTCCGCGAGGGCCCCGCCCGCCGGCCGGGCCAGGGAGCCGAGCAGCGGTCCGAGGAAGGTCAGCGAGGCGGCCTGGAGCGGGGTGTGGCCGAAGCGGGTCTGGAGGACCAGCCCGAAGGCGAAGCCGTAGCCGATGAAGGAGCCGAAGGTGCCGACGTAGAGGAAGGCCACGATCCAGGTGTGGCGCTCGCGCAGCGCCTCCCGCACGGCGCCCGTGTCGCCGCGCACCGCCGCCAGGTTGTCCATGCGTACGAGGGCCAGTACGGCCGCCGCCACGATCAGCGGGACGTACGCGGCGAGCAGCAGGCGCGGGTGTCCGGCCCCGGTGGTGGCGATGACGAGCAGCGCGGCGAGCTGGACGACCGGTACGCCGATGTTGCCGCCGCCCGCGTTGAGGCCGAGGGCCCGCCCCTTCTCGCGGAGCGGGAAGAAGGCGTTGATGTTCGTCATGGAGGAGGCGAAGTTGCCGCCGCCCACCCCGGTGAGCGCGGCCACCGCGAGGAAGGTCCCGTACGGGGTGCCGGGCTCCATGACCACCAGCGCGGCGATGGTGGGGGCGAGCAGCAGCAGGGCGCTGACGACGGTCCAGTCACGGCCGCCGAAGCGGGCGACGGCGAAGGTGTAAGGGATGCGGACGAGGGCGCCGACGCAGGTGGCGGTGGCGATGAGGAAGAACTTCCCGGCCGGGTCGATGCCGTAGGCGGGGCCCATGAAGAGCACGAGCACCGACCACAGGGACCACACGGAGAAGCCGACGTGCTCGCAGAGCACGGAGTACAGGAGGTTGCGGCGGGCGACGGCGCGCCCGGTCTCGCGCCAGAACGTCTCGTCCTCGGGGTCCCACCGCCGGATCCAGCGGCCCCCTTCGCGCGGTGCGGTGGTACGGGTCATCACACGCCTCCCCAGCTGTCGCGTCCGTGGGGGCCGACGCTAGGGACGGCGCGTTTCCGCCCCGGCCCCGCCCGATGACCGCCGGGAAACCTCGCTCTCACCCGGGGGCGGCCCGGGGTGTGAGCGGGGCGGCCCAATCGGGGCGGGCGGGCCCAGCGGGGCGGCGGGCCCGAGCGGGGTGAGCGTCGCCGGGAGCCAGCTGCCCGGGGGGACGTCCAGCCAGCCGTGGGCCCGCGCCAGTTCGTCGGCGGCCCCCAGCAGGGCGTCGAGCCCGGGGTGGCGCAGGCCGCGGGACCACACCAGCGCGAGCGGGGACAGCGGTACGGGGTCCACCAGGGGCCGCTTGACGCAGCCGGGCAGCTCGGCGAAGTCGACGGTGGCCAGGACCGGGGTGCGGGTCTTGGCCATCACCCGCCCGAACTCCTCCTTCCCCACGGCCACCGGCGCGGGCGGCGCGAGCGCGATGTCCCGCCCGGCGAACAGCTCGCGGGCCAGCCCGGTCCACTCCAGGGTCCGCGGGTTCCCGGCCCCCGCGTACACGGTCTGCCCGGCGAGCGCGGCCAGCGGTACCACGGCCCGCGCGGCCAGCGCGTGGTCCTCGGGCAGCAGCACGGCGAGCGGCTCGTAGCGCACCGGCCGGTGGGCGAGCCGGTCGCGCAGCGCGGGGGTCAGCCCGGCCGCGTACCCGAAGGAGACGTCGAGCCGGCCGGCGGCGATCTCGGCGGCGGCATGGGTGAGGCCGCTCTCGAAGCGGGCCATCAGCTCGCAGCCCGGGGCGAGGGCGCGGGCCCGTTCCAGGACCCGGCGGCCGGTGCCGGGCCCGTCGGTGTTGACGTCGACGAGCAGCGGCCGGGGCGGCCCGGCGAAGGCGTCGGCCAGTTCGCGGTGGGCGCGCAGCACCTCGCGGGCGTAGGGCAGCAGCCGTTCCCCGTCGGGGGTCAGTTCGACGGCCCGGGTGGTGCGCAGGAACAGGGCGGCGCCGAGGTCGCGTTCGAGGCGGCGCACGTCGCGGCTGAGGGCCTGCTGGGCGACGTGCAGGCGGGCGGCGGCGCGGGAGAAGTGCAGCTCCTCGGCCACGGCGAGGAAGCCGCGCAGCAGCCGGGGGTCCACGACGTCACGGGAGTTCACCCGCGGAGACTAACAACGCCGGTGCGTGAATGGCCCCGGAACAGGTGTTGGACCGGGGCGGGGGCCGGGCCGCAGGCTCGTGGCATGCCGCAGACGACCGCGCAGACGACCCCGCTGATGGCCGTGACCGGGAACACCCTGGTCCTGGCCGCCCCGTCCCCGCCCCCCGCGCCCTCCCGCGCCCCCGGCCCGTACGGGCGCCTCTTCCGCGTCCCCGGCGCTCGCGGGTTCACCGCCGGGAGCCTCCTGGCCCGGCTCCCGGCGGGCATGTTCGGGATCAGCGCGGTGATGATGATCGCCGGGCAGCGCGGTTCGTACGCCCTCGCCGGGGCGGTCACCGCGACCGGCCTGGCCGCCACCGCCGTGGTCGCGCCGTGGACGGCCCGGCTGATCGACCGCCACGGCCAGGCCCGGGTGGCCGTGCCCGCCACCCTGATCGCGGTCCTCGGCTCGCTCTGCCTGGCGCTGTGCGTCCGGACCGAGGCCCCCGCCTGGACCCTGTTCGCCTCGTACGCGGCCACCGCCACCACCCCCAACACCGGCGGCATGTCCCGGGCCCGCTGGACCCACCTGCTGCCCCGGGCCGCCCACCACACCGCGATGTCCTTCGAGCAGGCCGCCGACGAGCTCTGCTACCTGCTGGGCCCGGTCCTCGCGGCCCTCCTGTGCACCGCCGTCTTCCCCGAGGCGGGCACCCTCACCGGGGCGGCTCTGCTGCTGGGCGGCATGCTCGTCTTCACCGCGCACCGCGCGACCGAGCCCCCGCCGGCCGGAGCCGGCACGGTCCGGGGCGCCTCACCGCTGCGCGCGCTGCTCCCGCTGCTCGGCGTGTTCCTCGCCACCGGGGTGGTCTTCGGCTCGATGGAGGTCACCTCGGTGGCCCACCTCGCGGGGCTCGGCCTGGGCGCCGCGTCCGGGCCGGTCCTGGCCCTCCAGGCGGCGGGCTCGTGCGCGGCCGGTCTGTTCTACGGCACCCGCCGCCCCCGGAGTCTGGCCGTCTGCCTGGCCGCGCTGGCCGTCGCGATGGCGCTGCCCTGGGCGGCGGCCGCGTCCGGCTCGCTGCCGCTGCTGGCGGGGGCCTTGCTGCTGGCGGGTACGGCGACGGCCCCGGTGATGGTCACGGCCATGTCCCGGGTGCACGCGCTGACCCCGGCGGGCCGCCTCAACGAGGGCATGACCCTGGCCGTCACCGCCATCCTGGCGGGCATCGCGGCCGGTTCGGCGGCGGCCGGTCTCGCCGTCGACGGCCTGGGCACCACGACCGCGTACACACTTCCGGCTCTCGCTGCCCTGTTTGCCCTCTTTGTCCGGCGGGTGGGTGACCGTACCCGCGTGGTGATCACGGCCGGTGACCGGGATCCGCAATAACTGGGGGGTCTTCCCAGCGCCCTTCCCTTCGCGGAGGAACTCCCCGTGCCTGCTTCCCGTTGTGCCTCGGCGGCCCTGTTCGTCGCGGCCGTCACCGCCTCCTGCCTGGTGCCCGCCGCACCGGCCCTGGCCGACGACTCCTCGCAGCTGCGGCTCTCGCAGCCGTACGTCCCCTCGATCGCCCCCGGCGCGTCCGGACGGGTCGTCATCACCGCCCTGAACGGGGAGGACCCGGCCCGCAGCGACACCTTCCGCATCACCGCCCCGGAGCGCACCACCTTCCCGGAGGCGCGGTTCTACTGGAACGGGCAGCGGGCGGGCGGCTCCTGCACCCGGTCCTCCGACGCACGCCTGCTGACCTGCGACTCCGGGACCCGGGCCGGGTTCGCCTTCCCGGCGAACGCGCGGACGCGGCTGGCGGTGACCGTACGGGTGGACTCCGGTGCGCCGCAGGGCACGACCCTCGACGGCGGCGAGTGGGCCGCCGGCTCCGAGGCCCCGGCCCTGTTCGCGGTGGCCACCCCGGTCACCGGCCCGAAGGGCGACGACGGCCGGCCGGGCGAGGACGGCCACGACGGTCACGAGGGGAAGCCGGGCCACCACGGCAAGCCGGGCCGCCCGGGCCCCAAGGGCGAGAAGGGGGACAAGGGGGACAAGGGAGACCGGGGCGAGCACGGCGACCGGGGCGAGAAGGGCGAGCACGGCCCGAAGGGCGACCGGGGCGGCAAGGGAGACCGCGGCGACCAGGGCGAACGCGGCCCGAAGGGCGAACACGGCGACACCGGCCCCACGGGACCCCAGGGACCCCAGGGTCCGGCCGGCGGCCCCCAGGGACCCAAGGGCGACCGGGGCGAGCGGGGCGAGAAGGGCGAGCACGGCGAGCACGGCGACCTGGGCGAACGCGGCCCGAAGGGCGACCGCGGCGACACCGGCCCGACGGGACCCCAGGGCCCGCAAGGCCCGGCCGGCGGCCCGCAGGGGCCCAAGGGCGACAAGGGCGACCGGGGTGACCAGGGCGAGCGCGGCCCCAAGGGCGACCACGGCGACCAGGGCGAACACGGCCCCCGCGGCCCGCAGGGCCCGCACGGCCCGAAGGGCGACCACGGTCCGAAGGGCCCGCAGGGCGACCACGGCCCGGCCGGACCCCAGGGCCCCAAGGGCGACAGCGGCCCGTCGGGCGGCCCCAAGGGGGACACCGGCGACCGCGGCCCGCAGGGACCCGAGGGCCCGCAAGGCCCCCGCGGCCCCGAAGGCCCGCAGGGCGACCACGGCCCGGCCGGACCCCAGGGCCCCAAGGGCGACACCGGCCCGTCCGGCGGCCCGCAGGGCCCCCAGGGGCCTCAGGGACCCCAAGGCCCCCAGGGCCCCAAGGGCGACACCGGAAAGCCCGGCACCTGCAAGAAGTGCGAGAGCCACCACGGCAAGGACGAGCACCACGGCAAGGGCGACGACCACCACGGCAAGGGCGACCACGGCAAGGGGGACAAGGGCGACAAGGACCAGCCCGGCTCCGGCTCCCCGTCCGCCCGCATCGTCTCCCCCGACAGCGGCCTCGGCGTCCACTCCGGCCCCAGCACGGACTCCGCGAAGACCGGCAAGGTCGAGACCGGCACGGTCGTGAAGCTCCAGTGCAAGGTCGCCAACGGCCAGACCGTGGACGGCAACTCCATCTGGTACAAACTGGCCGACGGCACCGGCTGGATCGCCGCCCGCTACGCCCAGAACCTCAACAAGGTCCCGCTCTGCTGACCAGGGCGGCCGCATGACAAAGGCCCCGCAGCCGAGAGGCTGCGGGGCCTTTGCCCACATGGGATGAGTGGAGATGGCGGGAATCGAACCCGCGTCCAACGGTGCAGAAGCAGGGCTTCTCCGAGCGCAGTCCGCTGCGCTTTTCTCAGCCCCGGAGATCACACGGACAAGTCTCCGACGGGCTCAGTCACTGTTTGGTTTCCCTCCAGCCCCCGTGACCGGGGCTAGAGGTTTAGATCCCTAATTGACGCCAGGATCCGGACCGGGACCACTTCCGGGCTGACGCTCCTCACAGAGGCTTCAGCTCACTGTTATTAGGCAGCGAGGGTGAAGCGGGAGTTATCGCTCTTGGAGTTGGCGATTATTGTTTGCGACATGTGGTTAGCGAGATCATTGCCGCTTCCTCGGCTCGCTTCCCCTGCATCGACATCCGCTGTCGAAACCGATCATCCCCATGTTTTTTTGACAAACTGCCGCCCCTCGCGGGGTGGCGCTGACGCCATGGTACGCGAAGACGACCACCACGTGCCAGAAGATTAAACCGTACCGCGCTGCTTGCGGCGGATCGCCGAGATCGCGCGGTTCGTCTCACGGGTGTCCTGCTTCTCCCGCAGCGTCTGCCGCTTGTCGTACTCCTTCTTGCCCTTCGCCAGCGCGATCTCCACCTTCGCGCGGCCGTCCTTGAAGTACAGGGCCAGCGGGACCACCGTGTGGCCCGACTCCTCCGCCTTGCGCTCCAGCTTGTCGATCTCCTCCCGGTGCATGAGGAGCTTGCGCTTGCGCCGCGCGCTGTGGTTGGTCCAGGTGCCCTGGCTGTACTCCGGCACGTGCACGTTGTACATCCAGACCTCGCGGCCCTCCACCGACACGAAGCCGTCCACCAGGGAGGCCCGGCCCTGGCGCAGGGACTTGACCTCGGTACCCGTGAGCACGATGCCGCACTCGTAGGTGTCGATGATCGTGTAGTCGTGCCGCGCCTTCTTGTTCTGGGCGATCAGCTTGCGCCCTGTTTCCTTAGCCATAGTGCGGTCATTTTCGCACTACGGACCCACCCCGAGGCCACCCAATACCGTCCGGGCCCGGTCCTCGGCCGCGTCGCCCGCCAGGAGGTCCGGGACGATCCCCCCGCCGTCGAGGCTGCGGCCCGCCGGCGTGCGGTACGTGCCGACCGTCAGCTCCGCCACCGAGCCGTCCGGGAGGGCGGTGGGCATCTGCACCGAACCCTTGCCGAAGGTGCGGCTGCCCACCGTCACGGCGCGGCCCCGGTCCTGGAGGGCGCCGGTGAGCAGCTCGGCCGCGCTCATCGTGCCGCCGTCCACCAGCGCCACCAGGGGCCGCACGGTGTCCCCGCCGGGCGGGGCGTACAGGGCGCGCTCGGAGCCCCGTACGTCGTACGTGGCCACCAGCCCGCCGTCCAGGAACGCCGAGGCCACCGTCACCGCCTCGGCGACCAGGCCCCCGGGGTTGCCGCGCAGGTCCAGCATCACCCCGGCGCCGGGCGGGGCCGCGCGGACGGCGTCGCGCACCCGCTCCCCCGAGCCCCGGGTGAAGGCGGCGACCTTGATGACGGTGGTGCCGTCCGCGAGGCGGCGTACGGTCACCGGCTCGGTACGCAGCCGCTCCCGGCGCAGGGTCTCGGTGCGCTCGGCGCCGTCGCGGCCGATGCCGAGCACCACCGGGGTACCGGCCTCGCCGCGCAGCAGCGCCACCACGTCGGCGACGGCGAGCCCGGTCACGCCGCGCCCGTCCACGCTGAGCAGCCGGTCCCCGGCGCGCAGCCCGGCCCGCTCGGCGGGGCTGCCGGGCTGGATCCGCTCGACCTCGATGGCGCCGTCGCGGCGGCGGCCGGCCCAGACCCCGACGCCGGTCCAGCGGCCGTCGAGGTCGTCGGCGAAGGCGGCGTACTCGCCCCGGTCGTAAACGGTGCCCCAGCGGTCCCCGCTGCGGCTGACCACCTCCTGGGCGGCCTTCTTGCCGGACTTGCCCTCGGCGACGGCTTCGGCGGCGGCGCGGGCGACGGCTTCCCGGTCCGCCGTCCCGCTCTCGCGCGGGGCGGGCGAGGGAGTGCCCGCGAGCGCGACCGGACGGCCCCCACCGGCCTCCCGGGGACTCCAGCACCCACTGCCCGCACCGGCCCCCACACAGGCGAGGAACACCAACGTCAAAGCGGCCCCGCGGCGTAGGCCGCGGGGCCGGAGACAGAGGACGGGCAGACCCGGCATGCCGCCGAGTCTAGGACAAGCCCCCTGCGGCCACGGGCCGTTGCCCGGACCGGGGAGGGGGCGCTCATCACACTTTGAGGTACTTGCGCAGGGCGACGAAGGCGGCCAGGGAGGGCATCAGGAGGCCGATGACCAGGACCAGGGGGAGCTTGGTGAGGACGGCGTCCCAGCCGATGAAGTTGATCAGCTGGAGCTTGTCGCGCAGCGCGATGCCGTGGTCGATCACGAAGTACTGGCCGGCGCCGAGCATGCCGCAGGCGAGGCCGGCGCCGATGAGGCCGGCGACGGCGGCCTCCATGATGAACGGCACCTGGATGTAGAAGCCGGAGGCGCCCACGAGCCGCATGATGCCGGTCTCGCGCCGACGGCTGAACGCCGAGACGCGCACCGTGTTGACGATCAGCAGCAGGGCCACGATCAGCATGATCAGCATGATGCCGAGGGCGGCCCAGTTGAGGGTGCCGAGCAGGGCGAAGAGGTTGTCGAGCTCGCTGCTCTGGTCGGCGACCGACTGGACGCCGTCGCGCCCGGCGAAGGCGGAGGTGATGACGGCGTACTTCTCGGGGTTCTTCAGCTTGACCCGGAAGGAGTCCGGCATCTGGTCCGGGGTGACGACGGAGGCCAGGGCCGTGTGGCCGAAGCGCTCCTTGTAGTGCTTGTAGGCCTCGTCGGAGGACTCGTACATCACCGTCTGGACGAGGGCCATCTTCTTCAGCTCGGCCTCGATGCCCTGCTTCTGCTCGGGGGTGACGGCCCCCTTGGAGCAGGGCTTCCCGCCGCCCGCGGCGGGCGCTCCGGCGGTGGCGGGGGCCCCGGCCGCGTCGATGGCGTCGTTCTTGGTGCAGAGGTAGACGGTGACGTTGACCTTGTCGTACCAGAAGCCCTTCATCGCGCTGACCTGGTCGCGCATGAGGAGGGAGCCCCCGAAGAGGGCCAGCGAGAGGGCCACGGAGATGATGACCGCGAAGGTCATGGTGAGATTGCGGCGGAGGCCGACGCCGATCTCCGACATGACGAACTGGGCGCGCATGGCGTCTGGGGACCTTTCAGTGCTGGTAGCCGTAGACGCCGCGCGACTGGTCGCGCACGAGTCGGCCCTGTTCGAGTTCGATGACGCGCTTGCGCATCTGGTCGACGATCTGCTGGTCGTGCGTCGCCATGATCACGGTGGTGCCGGTCCGGTTGATCCGGTCCAGCAGCTTCATGATGCCGACGGAGGTCTGCGGGTCGAGGTTGCCGGTCGGCTCGTCGGCGATCAGCAGGGCGGGGCGGTTGACGAAGGCGCGGGCGATGGCCACGCGCTGCTGCTCGCCGCCGGACAGTTCGCCCGGCATCCGGCCCTCCTTGCCGCCGAGGCCCACCAGCTCCAGCACCTGCGGGACGGCCTTGCGGATCTCGCCGCGCGGTTTGCCGATCACCTCCTGCGCGAAGGCGACGTTCTCGGCCACCGTCTTGTTGGGCAGGAGCCGGAAGTCCTGGAAGACGGTCCCCAGCTGGCGCCGCATGTGCGGGACCTTCCAGTTGGAGAGCTTCGCGAGGTCCTTGCCCAGCACGTGCACCTGGCCGTGGCTGGCCCGTTCCTCGCGCAGGACCAACCGCAGGAAGGTGGACTTGCCGGAGCCGGAGGAGCCGACCAGGAAGACGAACTCGCCCTTGGCGATGTCCAGGGAGACATCTCTGAGTGCGGGGCGGTTCTGCTTCGGGTAGGACTTGGAGACGTTGTCGAATCGGATCACGGGTGCACCACGGTCGCCGGGAGTAGGTGTGCGTGACCATACGCGACCGGGCGCGAGGTGGGGACCCGGCATCCGCAGTTGCCCGTTTTATCCCGGGTGCCGGCGGAGGTGTTCCGTGCTTGTCCGCAGGGGCCGCGCCGAATGCCGGCGGAGCTGGCACAGTGGTAGGGGGAACGGACTCCGTCCCCGTGCCGTTAACGAGGGGACGAGAGGAGGAGCGCATGACTTATGACCGGCTCGTGTGCGCGAACTGCGCCGCACCCGTGAGCCAGGGCCGCTGCCCTGTGTGCCGGGCGAACCGGGAGCGCCTCCAGCAGGAGGGCCCCTTCGCCGGGCTGAATCCGGTGACGCTCATAGCGCTTCTGGTGGTGCTGGTGGGCGCTCTGGCACTGGTGGCCCGGACCGCGTAGCAGACCGTGATGACGGTCATCACACGTCATGACGAAGGGCCCGCACACCCTCGGGGTGTCCGGGCCCTTTCGCACGCTCACGCGGTGGGGGCGGCGCCTACGCGCTCTGCTCCTGCTGCTTGCGCCAGCGGATCCCGGCCTCCAGGAAGCCGTCGATCTCGCCGTCGAGGACCGCCTGCGGGTTGCCGACCTCGAACTCCGTCCGCAGGTCCTTGACCATCTGGTACGGGTGCAGGACGTAGGAGCGCATCTGGTTGCCCCAGGAGCTGCCGCCGTCCTTGAGGGCGTCCATCCTGGCCTGCTCCTCCTGGCGGCGCCGCTCCAGCAGCTTGGCCTGGAGGACGTTCATGGCGCTGGCCTTGTTCTGGATCTGCGAGCGCTCGTTCTGGCAGGAGACCACGATGCCGGTCGGCAGGTGCGTGATGCGCACGGCCGAGTCGGTCGTGTTGACGCCCTGGCCGCCGGGGCCCGAGGCGCGGTACACGTCGATGCGCAGCTCGCCCTCGTCGATCTCGACGTGGTCGCTGGACTCGACGACCGGGAGGACCTCGACGCCGGCGAAGGAGGTCTGGCGGCGGCCCTGGTTGTCGAAGGGGGAGATGCGCACGAGGCGGTGCGTGCCCTGCTCGACGGAGAGGGTGCCGTAGGCGTACGGGGCCTTGACGACGAAGGTGGTCGACTTGATGCCGGCCTCTTCCGCGTACGAGGTCTCGTAGACCTCGGTGGAGTAGCCGTGCCGCTCGGCCCAGCGCAGGTACATGCGCTGGAGGCGCTCGGCGAAGTCGGAGGCGTCGACGCCGCCGGCCTCGGCGCGGATGTTGACCAGGGCCTCGCGCTCGGCGTACTCGCCGGAGAGCAGGGTCCGGACCTCCATCTCGTCCAGCGCCTTGCGTACGGAGACCAGCTCGGCCTCCGCCTCCGCGAGGGTGTCCGCGTCGTCCATCTCCTGGGCGAGCTCGAACAGCACCGCGAGGTCGTCGATGCGCCCGCGCAGGGTCTCGGTCTTGCGGACCTCGGCCTGGAGGTGCGAAAGCTTGCTCGTGATCTTCTGGGCGGCGTCCGGGTCGTCCCACAGGGACGGCGCGGCGGCCTGCTCCTCAAGCACGGCGATATCTGCCCTCAGCTTGTCGAGGTCCAGGACGGCCTCGATCGACCCCATGGTCGAGGAGAGGGACTTCAGCTCTTCGGAAACATCGACGACTGCCACGGGTCCAGCGTAGCCGGTCCTCGGACGGCACTCTCCGGCCAGGCCGGATCGACCCGTACGAAGAGGGGCGGGTACGGGCGTACGCTCACCGCATGACTGTTCTCCTCGTGAAGCGCCGCCATGTGGATCACATGCGTGTCACGACCACGAGCTGTCAGCCGACGGACCCCGCACGAGCCTGATCCACCCCGATCCGACTTCGGTCCCGTACGCGGCCCTTCCGCCCTCCGGCGCCATCCCTGCCGGCGGCGAGTTCCCTGCGCCTGGCCCCGCCATCTCTGGGGCACGGGACCCCGTGACATCCGAAACGGAGCCGTCATGCCGTCCGCGCACCCTTCCTCTTCCCTCTCAGCCTCGCCCTCGCTCCGCGCGCCCTCCTCTTCTTCCTCCTCCCTCGCCGTCATCGACCTCTCCCGGGCGGACGATCCCGCCGAGCGGGCCGATTTCCTCAAGCAGCTGCACGCGGCCGCGCGGGACACCGGCTTCCTGTACCTGACCGGGCACGGCATAACCGAGGCGGAGACCGCCCGGATCCTGGAGCTGACCCGGGCCTTCTTCGCGCTCCCGGAGGCCGACCGGCTGTCGGTGAGCAACCTGAACTCGCCCCACTTCCGGGGCTACACCCGCATCGGGCACGAGCTGACGGGCGGCGCCTCCGACTGGCGGGACCAGCTGGACGTGGGCGCGGAGCGGCCGGCGCCGGTGGTGGGCCCGGACGACCCGGCGTACCTGTGGCTGGAGGGCCCCAACCAGTGGCCGGCGGCCCTGCCGGAGCTGCGCGGGGTGGTCCTCGGCTGGCAGGCCCGGCTGGCGGCGGTGGCGCACCGGCTGCTCCGCGAGCTGCTCGCCTCGATCGGCGCCCCGGCCGACTTCTTCGACGCGGCCTTCGCGGACCGGCCCCACCTGCACACGAAGCTGATCCGCTACCCCGGGTCCGCGCCGTCGGGCGCCGGCCAGGGCGTCGGCGCGCACAAGGACTACGGCTTCCTCACGCTGCTGCTGCAGGACGCGGTGGGCGGGCTCCAGGTGGTCCGGGACGGCGGCTACGTCGACATCGCGCCACTGCCGGGGGCGTTCGTGGTGAACCTGGGCGAGCTGCTGGAGATCGCCACCGAGGGGTACCTGCGGGCCACCGACCACCGGGTGGTCAGCCCGCCGGGGGCGGTGGAGCGGTACTCGGTGCCGTTCTTCTACAACCCGAGGCTGGACGCGGTCGTGGAGACCGTCCCCGGGGAGTACCTGCGCTCCGCGCCGGGGCTGGCGCAGGACACCTCGAACCCGCTGCACGCGCAGTACGGACGCAACGAGCTCAAGGGCTGGGTCCGCGCCCACCCCGCGGTGGCCCGCCGCTGGCACCCGGCCCTGACGACGGCCTGATCCCGGAGCCCGACCGCGGGGGGAGGCCGCGGTTACGGGCCGGCCGGGGCCGAGTGCCTGTTGTCCTGGGGCCGGGGCTCGGGGTCGTCCCCGGAGAGGGCGAGCCAGCTGCCGACCCCCACCGCGGCGGCCAGCGCCACCGCCGAGGCGGACAGCACCAGGCGCCGCTTGCGCGCGGCCTCCGCCCGGTGCCGGGCGGAGCCGGGCCGGTGCCCGCCGGCCGGCCGCGGCACCCGGGCGGTGCCCAGCGCCCCGCCGGCCAGCTCGTCCGGCCCCGGCACCCGCATGGAGGTGTGGGTGTCCCGGTTGGAGTCCGTCGCGGAGCCCGGCACCAGCGGCACCACCCCGCGGCGCCGCACGGGCTCCGCGGCCGGTTCCTCCGAGGGCTCCGGCTCCGCGTCCGCGTCGTCGGGCTCGTCCACGTCCAGCGGCGGCATCCCGGCCAGCAGCGGCAGCAGCTCCCGCAGCCGGACGGACAGCTCGGAGGCCCGCAGCCGGGAGGCCGGCGCCTTGGCCAGGCACTGCACCATCAGCTGCCAGAGCTCGTCGGGGATCCCCGGCAGCGGGACCACCGTCTCCGTGACGTGCCGCCGCAGCACCGCGCCCGGGTGCCCCCCGCCGAAGGGGGTGAACCCGGCGAGCAGCTCGTACAGCACGGTGGCCAGGGCGTATATGTCGACGGCCGCCCGCGGGGGCAGGCCCTCCACTATCTCCGGGGCCAGATAGTCCGGCGTCCCGATGATCCGGGTGGCCTGCGCGCCGGCCCGGCCGCCGCCCGCCGTGGCGGCCCGGCGCGGGGAGTCGATGAGCTTGGCCACGCCGAAGTCGGTGAGCAGCGCGGGGTGCGCGCCGCCGGGGCCGAGCGGGCCCTGCATGTCGAGGAGGACGTTCTCCGGTTTGACGTCCCGGTGGACGACCCCGGCCGCGTGCGCCGCGGCCAGCGCGTCCGCGACGTCCGCGACGATGGCCACGGCCGCCTCGGGGGCGAGCCGCCGTTCGCGGTCGAGGCGCGTGCGCAGGTCCGTACCGCGGACGAGGTCCATGACGAGGGCGAGGTCGTTGCCGTCCACGACGAGGTCGCGGACGGAGACGATGTGCGGGTGCTCCAGGCCGAGCAGGGCGCTGCGCTCCTGGACGAAGCGTCCGACCAGCTCCTGGTCCGAGGCGAGGTCCTCGCGCAGCAGTTTGACGGCGACGGGCCCGTCAGGTCCCTCGCCCAGCCACACCGTGCCCGCGCTGCCGCGCCCCAGGATCTGGTGCGCGGTGTACCGGCTGCCGATCTTCCGTGCCACGACTGCTCCCTCAGCGGCTGGCGTACGCGACCAAGCTACGCGGCCGAATGGGGGTTGGACGCTCCGGATCGCGGCGACCTTCACTTCTGCGGGCGAAATCACGTCCTGGATGTCGACAAATCCACGAAGTCGGCGCTACGGGGCCGCCGTCGGCCCCCGTCCCGCGCGTCAGGGGGTGCCGCCGCCCGCCGAGTCGCCGATCGAGCTGACGAAGTCGACGGCCTGGCCGCCCCAGCTCCAGACCTGGTCCCACCAGTTCTTGCCGGTGCCGACCCATTCCTGGAGCGGGGTGAGCTCCCAGACCAGCCAGCCGCCGATGAACAGCAGCAGGATCATGACCAGGCAGCCCTTGAGGCAGCCGAGGCCGGGGATCTTGACCGGGTTGGCGCTGCGGCGGCGCGGCTCGCGCGGTTCCCGCGGCTCGCGGGCGGGGCGCTGCTGCGGCGGAGGCTGCGGCGCCGGCTGCCGCCGCTGCTGCTGCTGCTGGGGAGGCTGCTGCGGCTGCTGGTACTGGGGCCGCTGCGGAGGCTGCGGCTGCTGGTACTGCGGGGGCTGCTGCGGCTGGTAGTGCTGCGGCGGCTGCTGGTACTGCTGCGGCGGAGGCGCCGGGCGGTACTGCGGGGGCTGCTGCGGCTGCTGGTACTGCTGCTGCTGCGGCCGGGGCTGGTGCTGCGGGGGCGGCGGGGCCTGTCGCTGGGGGCGCCGGCGCAGCGGGTCCTCGCTCGGGTCGAGGTACTGCATCTGCGTCTGCTCGTTGCGGTCCCGCGCGGCCCGCATCTGCGACTCCCACGGGTGCGGCGAGTCGGGCCGCTGCACCGGGGGCATCACCGAGGTCGGGTCGGGAGCGCCGCCCGGCCCGCCGGGGGCGCCGGTGTGGGGCAGCACGGTGGTGGCGTCGGCCCCGCCGATCGGCGGCAGCACGCTGGTCATGCCGTTCGGGTCGTACGCGTCCACCGGCGCGGGGCCGCCCGGGACGGTGGGGACGGGCGCGGGCGAGGGGTCGGGCACGAGCAGGGCGCCGACGCCGAGCGCGGCCTCGACCTCGTCGGGCGAGGAGTGCACGCGGATGCCGGAGGCGACCACGCGCAGGCCGCGGGCCAGGTTCTCGGCGCTCGGACGCTCGTCGGGCTCCTTGCGCAGGCAGCGCTCGATGACGGTCCACACCGGCTCGGGCAGGCTGGCGGGGCGCTGGGGCTCCTCGCTGAGGTGGCGGTGGAGCACTTCGAGGGCGCTGCCGCCGGCGAAGGGCGGCCGCCCGGTGACGAGCTCGTAGAGGAGGATGCCGGCGCCGTAGATGTCGACGGCGGAGGTCTGCGGGCGGCCCTCGGCGGACTCGGGCGCCACGTAGGCGGGGGTGCCGACGAACTCGTGGGTGCGGGTCAGGCCCGGGGAGTCGGCGAGGCGCGCGATGCCGAAGTCGGTGAGCATCGGCTTCATCTGGCCGCCGCGCTCGTCGAGCAGCACGTTGGCGGGCTTCAGGTCGCGGTGGACGACGCCGTCGGCGTGGCTGGCGGCGAGCGCGTCGGCGATCTGGGCGGTGAGCAGGCAGGCGGCGACCGGGCTGAAGGGGCCGTTTGCGCGGAGGTATTTGTGCAGGTCCGGGCCGTCGATCAGGTCCATGACCAGGGCCAGCAGGTCCCCCTCGACGACGAGGTCGCGGGTGCGGACGATGTTGGGGTGGGTCAGGCGCAGCAGGACGGAGCGTTCGCGCAGGAAGCGCATGACGATGTCCGCGTCCTGGGCCAGCTCCTCCTTGAGGACCTTGATGGCCACGGTCTCGCCGGGCTGCCCGGCGACGGCTGCCTCCGCGCCGGCGGTCTCCCGCTGGCGGGCACGCCAAACGGTGCCCGTGGCGCCGCGTCCGAGCGGCTCCTCAAGCAGGTATTTGCTGCCGACTGGCCGCACGTCTCGCGCTCCCCTGCTGTCGTGTTCGCCGGGTCTTCCCCGGAGTGTTTTCGGCTGATTCCGCTGGTTGGGTTTCCGGCCCAACTCTAGGGGGTGTCCTCGGGGAAGACGCGGCCCGGAGGAGGTTGGTTGCCGCACATATGTACGAAGGGTGAGGTTCGCGGGGTATGCCGGAGGCGATTTTC
This sequence comes from Streptomyces sp. NPDC102258, assembly GCF_055584685.1. Taxonomy (NCBI): domain Bacteria; kingdom Bacillati; phylum Actinomycetota; class Actinomycetes; order Kitasatosporales; family Streptomycetaceae; genus Streptomyces; species Streptomyces sp. NPDC102258. The sequence goes on along the minus strand of NZ_JBVJLO010000026.1, from coordinate 39,759 downwards.
CGCAGCTCCGTGTCCGTATTCGTACGACGGCCGGACGGTCATGCGATCGATCAAGATCATTTGTCGATGGGTGCCGGGCGTGTCGTACGCGACAGGTGCGAGGATGCACCCGTACGGAACGGCGGGGACGGGAGCCCCGCCTTCCGGGCAGACCTGACCGGACGACGCGTCCGTGCCGGGCGGGGGGTCACCGGGCAGGCGTGTCCTGGTCCCGCCGCCCCCTGCCGGGCGCACGCACCGCGCACCGGGCGCTCGCGCTCCGCGCGCCGGCGCTCCGCGCAGAAGGGACCGCTGACGGCGATGCAGATCCGGCTGACCGTCCTCGGGCCGCGCAGCGGCCACCAGGCCGCCACCGCGCCGGCCGGCTGTGACGTACTCGTCACGGCGCCCGCCGGGACCGCGCTGGCCGCGGTCGCCTCCGGGCTCGCGGCGACCGTCGGCGGCCCCGACACCGGGGGCACGGTGGTGCTGTACTGCGGGACCCGGCGGCTCGACGCGCAGCGCGCCGTGCTCGGGGAGCCGCCGCTGGTGGACGGCGCGGTGCTGACGCTGAACGCGCCGGCGCCGGACGCGGACCCCGTGGCCGAGGGCGCCCTCCCGGCGGACGGCGCCGCCGGTGCGCCGCAGCTGCACGTGGTGGCGGGGCCCGACGCGGGCGGCGTCCACCTCCTGCATCCCGGGGCGGTGCGGATCGGGCGCTCGGCGGACGCGGACGTGCCGCTGGACGACCCGGACGTGTCACGGCTGCACTGCGTGGTGACGGTGGGGGCCGACGGCCGGGTGGCGGTGGCCGACCTCGGCTCGACGAACGGCACGGCCCTCGACGGGGCCCCGGTGGGGGTGCGGGCGGTGGCGCTGCCGCCGGGTGCGCTGCTGCGCATCGGCGAATCGACGCTCCGGCTGGCCGCCGGGGGGCCGCGTCCCCTGCCGGTCGTCCCGGACCTGGAGGGCCACCTCGCCCTCCCGGCCCACCCCGCTCCCGGCGGTGACGCCTCCGGCGGCGGTACGGAGCCGGGCCGGCGGCCCGGGGAGGCGGACGGCGCGGACGGGCCCCGGACACCGCAGCCCCTCCCCCACCCCGCCCCTTCCCGGAACGGGGGCTCCACCCCCGGCCCCGGCGGCCCGGGATCGCAGGGCGGCGACACGGGCCCGGTCCCGGCCACCGCCTGGCCCCCGGCCCCCGGCAACGCCCCGGCCCGCCCGGGCGCGAACGGGCCGGACGGAGCCACCGGCGCCGGGCGGCACGACGGCACGGGGTACCCCGGCACGGGTGCCGGCAGGGACAGCGGCGGCGGCACGTACTCCGGCGCGGTGACGGGCACGCACGGCGGCGGCACGACGTACCCCGGTACGGGCCCCGGCCAGCACGGTGACGGTACGGCGCGCCCCGGTACGGCGACGGGGACGCATGGCGGCGGCACGACGTACTCCGGCACCGGCGCGGGCCGGGACACCGGCGGCACGGCGTACCCCGGTACGCCGATGGGCACGCATGGAGGTGGTACCGCGTACCCCGGCGCCGGCGGTACGGCGTTCCCCGGCACGGGCGCCGGCCACCACAGCGGTGGTGCAGCGCACTCCGGTACGGGCGCCGGCCCGGACAGCGGCGGTACGACGTACTCCGGTACGGGCGCTGGCCCGGACAGCAGCGATACCGCGTACCCCGGCGCGGCGACGGCCCCCGACAGCGGTGGTGCCGGGCCCGACCTCGGGATGGGGCTGCGGCCCGGGACGCCTCGGGCGGGGGCGCCCGGGGTCGGCGGTGAGGCCCGGCAGGGCGCCGGCGGGCGGCGGCGGGGGATCGGGGCCTGGGCGCGGCGGTGGGTGCGCGGCGAGGGCGGCGGCGCGGAGGAGGCGGAGGCCGGGCCGGAGGCGGTGGCGGCGGCCGCGGTGCCCGACGCCGACGACCCGGCGGCGCTGCTGCTGGCGGCGCTCGGGCCCACGGAGCGGCTCTGGTCGCGCGGGCCCGGCCACCCCGGGTTCCTGGAGGTCGGTCTCGGCGCGGGCAGCCGGGTGGCGCTGCCCGCGTGCGGCTCGCTCGGCGTCGCGGGGCCGCGGGCGCGGCTGACCGGCGTGGCCCGGTCGGTGATCGCCCAGCTGGCCGGGCTGCACGCGCCCGCACGGCTGGAGGTCGTGCTGCTGGCGGCGGACCGGGCGCGCCCCGTCCAGGAGCGGCGCCGCGACTGGGGCTGGCTCGGCTGGCTGCCCCACGTACGCCCGGCGCACGGGCAGGACTGCCGGCTGCTGCTGGCGTACGACCGGGAGCAGGCGGCGGCCCGCACGGGCGAGCTGGCCCGGCGGCTGGACGACAGCGCGCTCGGCACGAACTGGGCGGCGGCCGACGCGGCGGCGCTGTGGCAGGCGGCCCGGGCGTACGAGGGCCCGCGCACGCTGGTGGTACTGGACGGCGATCCCGGCGCGGGCGCCCTGCGCGACGTCACGGCCCGCCTCGCCTCGCACGGGGCCGCTGCGGGCGTCCACGTCCTGGTGCTCGCGGAGGCCCCGGCGGCCACCGCGGCCTCCCCGGTGGCGGCGACGTACGAGGCGGCCTGCGCGGCGGCCCCGGCGCTGCGGGACTGCGCGGCGGTCGCGCTGCTGAGCGGGGACGTCGCCACGGCGGTACGGGTCTTCCCGGTCGCGGGCGGCCGGCCGCAGCCGCCCGGGGAGACGGCCGTCGCGGACGCGGTCTCGGCCGCCTGGGCGGAGCGGTTCGCCCGGGCGCTGGCCCCGCTGCGCGCGGACGGTACGACCGCGGAGGGCTCGGGGTACCGCCTGGCGGCGGCGAGCCTGCCGGCGGCGTCCCGGCTCCTCGACGAACTCGGCCTGGCCCGCGCCACCCCGGCCTCCCTGATGGCCCGCTGGGCGGCGGCCACCGACGAGGGGCAGGGCGTCGGCGGCCTGGTCGAGGTGGTGCTCGGCGCGGGCCGGCGCGGCCCGGTCGGCGCCGAGCTGGTCCACGACGGCCCGCACCTGCTGGTGGAGGGTCCCGCCGGGAGCGGCCGTACGGAGCTGCTGCGTTCGCTGGCGGCGTCCCTCGCGGCGGCGGCCCGCCCCGACCGCCTCGGCCTGCTGCTGCTGGACGGCGCCGGCGGGGAGCGCGGCGACGGCCTCCTGCCGTGCACGGAGCTCCCGCACGTGGCGGCCCACCTGGTGGCCTCGGACCCGCTGCGGATGCGGGAGTTCGCGCAGGCCCTCGGCGCCGAGCTGAAGCGCCGCCACGAGCTGCTGGACGGGGTCGCGTTCGCGGAGTGGCACGCCGGCCGGGAGCTGTCGGGCCGGATGATCGCGCCCCGCCGCCCCTCCCCCGGCGAGCTGCGCGGCGACCTCGACTCCCCGCGCACCGGCACGCTGCGGCTGCGGGCCGCGGCGACCCGCGCGGAGCCGCCGGCGGGGCCGGGTCCGCTGCCCCGGCTGGTGGTGCTGGTGGACGACTTCGACGCGCTGGTGGCGCCGGCGCTGGGCAGCACGGGCCGGCCGGCGGCCGGGTCGGTGGTGCGGGCGCTGGAGGCGGTGGCCCGCGAGGGCGCCCGGCTCGGGGTGCACCTGATCACGGCCAGTGCCCGCCCGGACCGGACGGCGGAGACCGAGCCGGCCCGCCGCGCGACGCTGCGGGTGGAGCTGGACGCCCCGGACCGGCCGGGTCCGGGCCGCGGTGTGCTGCGGTACGCGGACGGGCGGGCGGTGCCGTTCCAGGCGGGCCGGGTCACGGGCCGGATCCCGCGGACGGCGACGCTGCGGCCGACGGTGGTGCCGGTGGAGTGGGAGCGGATGGGCGATCCGCCGGCCCGCCGCCCGGTGCGCGAGCTGGGCAACGGCCCGACGGACCTGGCGCTGCTGGCCAGTGCCCTGGAGCGGGCCTCCCACCTGGTGTCGGCGGTGCCGGTGCTGTTCCCGCCCGCACCCCCGGCCGCGCCCCCGCCCGCGCCCTGACGGCCCGCCCCGGCCCCGCACCGCCCCCGTACCCGCCCCGCCCCCGCACCGCGCCCGTCACGCGGTATTGCGGGGGCGCGCGGGTCGGCGTAGACCTTGTGGTCCGGGACACACCACGGGCACGCACGGGCATCGGGGGCACACGCATGCGCAAGCACGGAACGAGCCGTAGCCGTACGAGGATCGGCTGGACGGCCCTGGCGGCCGCGGGCGCGCTCGCGCTCTCGGCGTGCGGGAGCAGCGATCCGCAGCCGGGGCCGGAGGGTGCCCCCTCGGGATCGGCGGCGGCGCCGCGCGTGCAGTTGCCGAAGCTGGCCGGGGAGAAGCTGTCGGTCGCGGCGGTCTGGACGGGCCCGGAGCAGGCCAACTTCGTCAAGGTGCTGAAGGAGTTCGAGAAGCGGACGGGTGCCACCGTCACCTTCGTCCCGGCGCAGGACCCGATCGTCAACTTCCTCGGCACCAAGATCGCGGGCGGTCAGCCGCCGGACGTGGCGCTGCTCCCGCAGGTCGGGGCGCTGGTGTCGGCGGTGAAGAACAAGTGGGTACAGCCGGTGGGCCCGGAGGCCGCGGCGCAGCTGGACGCGAACTACTCGGCGGGCTGGAAGAAGCTGGGCGCGGTCGACGGCACCCAGTACGGGGTGTACTACAAGGCGGCCAACAAGTCGCTCATCTGGTACAACGCGAAGGCCTTCGAGGCGGCCGGGGTCAAACCCCCGGGCACCTGGAAGGAACTGATCGCGGCGGCCGACACCCTCTCCGCGTCGGGCACCCCGGCGGTGTCGGTGGCGGGCGCGGACGGCTGGACGCTGACGGACTGGTTCGAGAACGTCTACCTGTCGCAGGCCGGGCCGCAGAAGTACGACCAGCTGGCCCGGCACGAGCTGAAGTGGACGGACGACAGCGTCAAGCAGGCGCTGACGACGCTGGGCGAGCTGTTCGGGCGGGGGGACTTCCTGGCCGGCGGGGCGAGCGGGGCGCTGGCGACGGAGTTCCCGAAGTCGGTGACGCAGACCTTCACCGGCGGGGACCGGCCGGCGGCGGCGATGGTCTTCGAGGGCGACTTCGTGGCGGTGAACATCGCGCAGACCGAGGCGAAGGTCGGCGAGGACGCGCTGGTGTTCCCGTTCCCGGCGGTGGGCGCGAAGGCGCCGGTGGTCTCGGGCGGTGACGTGGCGGTGGCGCTGAAGGCGTCGAAGGGGGCGCAGGCGCTGCTGACGTTCCTGGCGTCGGCGGACGCGGCGGAGATCCAGGCCCGGGAGGGCGGTTTCGTCTCGCCGAACAAGGCGGTGGATCCGGCCGCGTACCCGAACGCGATCCAGCGGAACATCGCGAAGGCGCTGATCGCGGCGGGCGACGACTTCCGCTTCGACATGTCGGACCAGGCTCCGGCGGCCTTCGGCGGGACGCCGGGCGCCGGGGAGTGGAAGACGCTCCAGGACTTCCTGGCGAACCCGTCGGACGTGGCGGGCGCGCAGGCGAAACTGGAGGCGGACGCGGCCAAGGCATGGGGGGCGCTCCCCACGGCGTCCGGCGGCGGGAACTGATCCGGTGGCGACCGGGAACGGCAACGCGGCATCCCGTTCGGGCACGCGGCGCCGTCGGCTGGTGGCGGCGGCGTTCCTGCTGCCGGCGCTGGTGCTGCTGGGCGCGCTCGTCGTGCAGCCCATCGGCTACTCCCTCTACCGCAGCGTCTTCGACCGTTCCGGGGACGTGTTCGTCGGGGCGGACAACTACCGGGAGATCGTGCACGATCCGACGATCCGCACCGCCCTCGGCAACACGGCGCTGTGGGTGGTGCTGGCCCCGACGACGGCCACCGCGCTGGGGCTGATCTTCGCGGTGCTGACCGAACGGGTGCGCTGGGGAACGGCGTTCAAGCTGCTGGTGTTCATGCCGATGGCGATCTCGATGCTGGCGGCGGGCATCATCTTCCGGCTGGTCTACGACCACGATCCGCACCGGGGCGTGGCGAACGCGGTGTGGGTGGGGGTGCACGACACCTTCGCGGAGTCCTCGGCGTTCCCGAAGGCCCGGCCGGGCCGGGACTCCCCGCTGGAGCCGGCCGGGGACGGCGCGTTCGTGACCCGCGCCCCCGTACGGGCGGGGGTGCCGGTGCTGCTGCCGCTGGTCGGGGTGGCGCCGGAGGACCTCCCGGCGGGCACGCGGGGGGCCGCGGCGGCCGCGGCGGAGCCGGGGAAGGTGACGGGCACGGTCTGGCAGGACTTCACCCGGGGCGGCGGCGGCCGTACGAACGCGGTCGACGCGAGCGAGCAGGGGTTCTCCGGGATGCGCGTGGAGGCGGTGCGCGACGGGCGGGTGGTGGCCTCGGCGAAGGCCCGCGCGGACGGCACCTTCTCCCTGCCGGCGGCGGCCGACGGGGCGCGGCTGCGGCTGCCTGGCGCCAACTTCCGGGCGGCGTACGCGGGGGTGGAGTGGCTCGGTCCGACGCTGGTGACCCCGGCGGTGATCGGGGCGTACGTCTGGATGTGGGCCGGTTTCGCGATGGTGCTGATCGGGGCCGGGCTGGCCGCCGTACCGCGGGAGCTGCTGGAGGCGGCGCGGGTGGACGGGGCGGGTGAGTGGCAGGTGTTCCGGCGGATCACGGTGCCGCTGCTGGCGCCGGTGCTGGTGGTGGTGCTGGTGACCCTGGTCATCAACGTGATGAAGATCTTCGACCTGGTCTTCGTGATCGCGCCGGGCGCGGTCCAGGACGACGCGAACGTGCTCGCGCTCCAGCTGTACCGGACCTCGTTCGGGACGGACGCCGACCAGGGGCTGGGCAGTGCCATCGCCGTCCTGCTGCTGGTGCTGGTGGTGCCGGTGATGCTGGTGAATATCCGCAGGCTGCGCAAGGAGGGGGCCCGATGAGCGTGACGACGCCCGCCGTCGGCCGGCTCGCGGCGCGCGCCGCGTCGGGGGCCGTACGCGTCTTCCTGGTCCTGGCGGCGCTGTTCTGGCTGCTGCCCACCCTCGGCCTGCTGATCTCCTCGTTCCTGTCGCCCACCGATCTGAACGACGGCGGCTGGTGGCAGGTGCTGACCGAGCCGTCGAAGCTGACGGCGGCCAACTACGCGCGCCTGCTCGCCAACGACACGATCACCGGGTCGCTGCTGAACACGGTGGCGATCGCGGTCCCGGCGACGCTGCTAGTGGTCGGGCTGGGCGCGCTCGCCGGGTACGCCTTCGCGTGGCTGGAGTTCCCGGGGCGGGACGCGCTGTTCCTCGTGGTGGTGGGGCTGCTGGTGGTCCCCGTCCAGGTAGCGCTGATCCCCGTCTCCAAACTGTTCGGGGCGGTCGGGCTGTTCGAGACGACGGCGGGGGTGGTGCTCTTCCACACCGCCTTCGGGCTGCCGTTCGCGGTGTTCCTGCTGCGGAACTTCTTCGCGGAAATCCCGCGCGAGCTGCTGGAGGCGGCCCGCCTGGACGGGGCGGGCGAACTGCGGCTGTTCACACGGGTGGTGCTGCCGCTGGGCGGCCCGGCGATCGCCTCGCTCGGCATCTTCCAGTTCCTGTGGGTGTGGAACGACATGCTGGTCGCGCTGGTCTTCGCCGACTCGGCGCACCCGCCCGTCACCGTCGCCCTCCAGCAGCAGGTACGGCAGTTCGGGAACAACATCGACGTGCTGGCCCCGGGTGCGTTCCTGTCGATGGTGGTGCCTCTCGTCGTCTTCTTCGCCTTCCAGCGGCAGTTCGTGACGGGGGTGATGGCCGGGGCCGTCAAGTAGCGGTGCGATCAAGGCGTTGACGTGCGGCGTTGACGTGCGGCGTTGATACAGCGTCACCCGAATGGCGCACGGTGCGTAACCCGGTCGCCGCGCGCGTGGTTCCTGGGGCCACCTGCCCCCTTCCCGGGGCCACCCGCCCGCGCCGACCCCTGGATGTGCCGTGCCCCGGTTCAGCGTCATCGTGCCCGCGTACGAGGTTCAGGCGTACCTCCAGGAGAGTCTGGACTCGGTCCTGTCCCAGTCGTACCCGGATCTGGAACTGATCGTGGTGGACGACGCCTCCCCGGACGCCTGCGGCGCGCTCATCGACGAGTACGCGGCCCGCGACCCCCGGGTCACCGCCGTGCACCTGGCGCACCACCTCGGCCCGGGTCCGGCCCGCAACGCGGGTCTGGCCCGGGCGGCCGGCGACTACCTGGTCTTCCTGGACGGCGACGACACCCTGGCGCCCGGCGCGCTCCAGGCCGTCACCGACCGGCTGAAGGCCACCGGCTCCCCCGACGTCCTCGTCTACGACCACGCGCTGGCCCTCTGGACCGGCGAGCCGGCGCGCGACCCGCTCCCGCACCGCCTCGGCGAGGAGGGCCCGGCCAGCTTCCGCCTCGCGGACCGGCCGGCGCTGCTCGGCCTGCCGATGGTGGTGTGGAACAAGGCCTACCGCCGCGAGTACGCGGAACGCGAGGGCCTCACCTTCCCGCCCGGCCACTCGGAGGACATCCCCTGGACCTGTCCGGCGCTGCTGGCCGCCGAGTCCGTCGCGGTGCTGGACCGGGTCTGCGTCCACCACCGCCGGCGCCGCACCGGCCCGGCCCCGGCCGCCCCGGACCGCGGCCACCTCGACGTCCTCGACCAGTACGAGCGGGTCTTCGGCTACCTCGCCGGCCGCCCCGCGCTGGAGCGCTGGCGGCCCGCCGTGCACCGGCGGATGGCGGAGCACTTCCGCGTCCTGTACGCCGACCCCCGCCGCCTCCCGCGCGCCGCCCGCGCCGAGTTCTTCGCGCGGGCCTCGGCCCTGCTGCGCCGCCACCGGGCCGTCGGCCGGGGCTCCGGCTCGCTGCCGCTGTGGCCGGGGCCGACGCGCACCGACCGGCTGTGGCACACGCTGATGCGGCTCGGGCTGCGGCGCACGTACCGGCTGCTGTCGGCGCTCGCCCCGGCGGGCCCGGCGGTGGCCCGCGCGGCCCGGGCCCTGGGCCGGGGGCTGCGCGCGTGCGCCCTGCGCGCGCACTACCGCCTCCAGCGCGTGCTGCCGCTGCGGCCGGAGCTGGCCGTCTTCTCCGCGTACGGGAACGGCGGCTACGCCTGCAACCCGGCGGCCATCGAGGCGAAGCTGCGGGAGCTGGCCCCGAGGATGCGCACGGCGTGGGTCTGCGGTCCGGAGCACGAGGCGACGCTGCCGCCCGGGACGGCCCCGCTGCGGCCCGGCTCGGCGGCGTACTGGAGCGCCCTCGCCCGGGCCGCGTACCTCACCACGAACGCCGGCTTCGACCGGGCGCTGGTCAAGCGGCCGGGGCAGGTCCTGCTGCAGACCCGGCACGGCACCCCGCTCAAGCGGGTCGGCCTCGACCTGCGGGACCGCCCGGCGGCCGCCCCGACCACGGACTTCACGGCACTGCTGCGCGGCGCCGGCCAGTGGGACTACCTGCTCTCCGGGAACCGGCACTCCACGCTGGTCTGGGAGCGGGCCGTGCCCGCCCCGTACACCACCCTCGAATACGGCTACCCGCGCAACGACCCCTTCCACCGGGCCACCCGGCCCGAGGTGCTGGAGCTGCGGGAGCGGCTCGGGATCCCGCCGGGCTCGACCGCCGTCCTGTACGCCCCCACGCACCGCGACTACCGCCGCACCCGGCCCGAGCACCTGGACTTCGAGCGGGTCCTGCGGGACCTGGGCCCGCGCTTCACGCTGCTCGTCCGCGACCACCTGACGTACGCGGGCACCGTCCCGGCGCGCGACCCGCACCCCCGGCTGATCGACGTCACCGCGCACCCGTCGGTGGAGGAGCTGTGCCTGGCCTCCGACGCGCTCGTCACGGACTACTCGTCCCTGATGTTCGACTACGCGGCGCTGGACCGGCCGATCGTGATCCACGCGGCCGACTGGGAGGCGTACGAGGCCGCCCGCGGCACCTACTTCGACCTGCGGACGTGCCCGCCGGGAGCGGTCGCGCGCACCGAGGACGAGCTGGTGGACATCTTCGCCACCGGTCACTGGCAGGGCTCGCGCTCGGCGCAGCTGCGGGCGGCGTTCCGGGCCCGGTTCTGCCCCTTCGACGACGGGAACGCCGCCGAGCGGGTCGTGCGCCGCGTCTTCCTGGGGCAGCCCGGCCCGCTCCCGGCGGTCGTCCCGCCGCAGGAGCGCCGGCCGGCGCCGGCCGCTCACGCCCCGGCCGCGGAACCGGCGCCGACGCGCCGCTTCGTGTTCTGAGGGCCGGCGCGGGTCAGCCGGCCCGCAGGCCCGCCACCACGGAGCGCGCCAGGTCGTCCAGGTAGCCCGCCGGGACGGCGTCGCGGACCACGACCTGGCGCCAGTACAGCGGCCCGATCGCCAGATCGAGCGCCCGGTCGGGGCAGGCCGTCGCGGGCAGCTCCCCGCGCCCGACGGCCTCCGCGACGATGCCCTCGGCGAGCCGCTTCTGCCCGTCGAGCAGGGCCCCCCGTACCGCGTCGGCGATCTCGGGGTTGCGGGCGGCTTCCACGAGCAGGTCGGGGATCACCGCCGAGGCCACCGGGTGGCGCAGCACGTGGGACATGACCTCCAGCAGGGCCCGTACGTCCCCGTACAGCGAGCCGGTGGCCGGGACCGGGATCCCGTCGGCGGCGACGGCGCCCACCAGGTCGAGCACCAGGTGCAGCTTCGACTTCCAGCGCCGGTAGACGGCGGTCTTGCCGACCCCGGCGCGGCGGGCGATGCCCTCGATGGACATGCGGGCGAAGCCCACCGCGGCGAGTTCCTCCATCACCGCCGCCCGGATCGCCTCGGTCACGTCCTCGCGCAGGACCGCGGCCCCGGCGGGGGCGCGGCGGGGGGCGGGGCGGGCGGCAGGCTCGGTGGTCATGCACAGAGCATAGCGGCGGCATCGTCACGACGATACGGTTGCGTTCCGACGTGGGTACGTCCTAACCTCACCGTAGCGACGATACGGACCCGTCCCATCGCCAGCGGCGCTCACCGCCCCCGTCGAAAGCGACCCCCGTGACCGTGACCAGCGATTCCGTGACCCACGCGGGCGCACCGCCCACTCCCGCGGAGCTGGCGGCAGCCCACGGCCTGACCGTCAGCGGCGCCCGCCCCTCCCTGCCCCGCTACGTCGCGGAGCTCTGGGGCCGCCGCCACTTCGTGACGGCGTACGCCACCGCCCGCATGCACGCCACGTACAGCACCGCCCGGCTCGGGCAGGTCTGGCACCTGATGACCCCGCTGCTCAACGCGGCCGTCTACTACTTCATCTTCGGCATCGTGATGCACGCCAGCCACGGCGTCCCCGACTACCTGCCGTTCCTGATCACCGGCGTCTTCGTCTGGGACTTCATCGGCAGTTCCATCAACACCGGCACCCGCGCCATCCACGGCAACCTGGGCCTGGTCCGCGCCCTGCACTTCCCGCGCGCCAGCCTGCCCCTCTCCTCCGTCGTGCAGCTCTTCCAGCAGCTGCTCGTCACCATGGGCGCCCTGGTCGTCCTGCTCCTCGCCTTCGGCCAGACCCCCGGCCCGGCCTGGCTGATCGCCCTCCCGGCCCTCTTCCTGATGGCCGTCTTCTGCGCCGGCTGCGCCATGGTCATGGCCCGCATCGGCAGCAAGAGCCCGGACGTCAGCCAGCTGATGCCCTTCGTCCTGCGCACCTGGATGTACTCCTCGGGCGTGATGTGGTCCATCGACGCCGTCCTGAAGACCGACCACCTGCCGCACTGGGTCGCGCTGGCGCTCAAGACCAACCCGGCGGCCGTCTACATCGACCTCATGCGCTTCGCCCTGATCGACGGCTTCAAGGCGTCGTCGCTGCCCCACCACGTCTGGCCGCTCGCCATCGGCTGGGCCCTGCTCGCCGGCGTCGGCGGGTTCGTCTACTTCTGGAAGGCAGAGGAGGAGTACGGCCGTGGCTGACACCCTGACCCGCAGCACGACGCCCCCCACCCCCGCGCCGGCCTCCCCCGGCGCCCGGATCCCCACCGTGATCGCGGACGAGGTCCACGTCGTCTACAAGGTGCACGGCACCGCCCGCAAGGGCGGCGCCACCGCCGCCCTCAGCCGGATCTTCTCGCGCGGGCCCACCCCCGGCGTGCGCGAGGTGCACGCCGTCAGGGGCGTCAGCTTCACCGCGTACAAGGGCGAGGCGATCGGCCTCATCGGCTCCAACGGATCGGGCAAGTCCACCCTCCTGAAGGCCATCGCCGGCCTCCAGCCGGTGGCCTCCGGAGCGGTCTACTCGCACGGCCAGCCCTCCCTGCTGGGCGTGAACGCGGCCCTGATGAACGACCTCACCGGCGAACGCAACGTGGTCCTCGGCGGCCTCGCCATGGGCATGACCCGCCGGCAGATCCGCGAGCGCTACCAGGACATCGTCGACTTCTCCGGCATCAACGAGAAGGGCGACTTCATCTCCCTGCCCATGCGCACCTACTCCTCCGGCATGGGCGCCCGGCTGCGGTTCTCCATCGCCGCCGCCAAGGACCACGACGTCCTGATGATCGACGAGGCCCTGGCCACCGGCGACGCCGCCTTCCAGCGCCGCAGCCAGGCCCGCATCGAGGAGCTGCGGGCCCGCGCCGGCACCGTCTTCCTCGTCAGCCACGGCATCGGCACGGTCCGCGAGACCTGCGACCGCGCGATCTGGCTGGAGTCGGGCGTCCTGCGCATGGACGGCCCCTCCCAGGAGGTCTGCGACGCCTACGAGGCCTTCACGCGCCGCTGAACCGCCGGTACGCGAACGGGCGGGCCCGGGACCACGAGGTCCCGGGCCCGCCCGTCTCGGTACGGCCGCGCCCTTACGCGTGCACGCGCAGCAGCGACCTCATCGTCCGCATGGCCACCGACAGGTTCGCCAGGTCGAAGTCGTCCGAGCCCCGGATCTCGTCCAGGGTCGTGCGGGCCCGGCTGATGATCGCCGCGTTCTTCTCCTCCCAGAGCTTGAACCGCTCCTCGGGAGTCGCGTCCGCGTCGCCCACCGCCAGCACGTCCGCGGTCAGCGCCGCGTGCGCCGCGAACAGGTCCTCACGGATGGAGGCACGGGCCATCGACTGCCAGCGGTCCGAACGCGGCAGCTCGATGATCCGGTCCATCAGCTGCGTGATGTCCAGCCGGTCGGCGAGGTCGTAGTACACCTCGGCGACGCCCAGCGGGTCCACGCCCGTCCGGTCCGAGATGGCGACGATGTCCAGCGTCGGGAAGGCCGACGAGAACCCGGCCACCTTCGCCGCGAGCTCCTCCGGCACGCCCTCGCCGGTCAGCTCGTCCAGGATCGACCGGTACCACTCCAGGTCCGCGCCGCGCACCAGCTTCGGCAGCTGCGCCCAGACCTGCTCGACCCGGGCCGCGAACAGCTCGATGGTCTCGGTGATCTGGAGCGGCTGCGGCCGGTTGTTCAGCAGCCAGCGCGTACCGCGCTCGACCAGACGGCGCGAGTGCAGCCGCACCCGGGTCTGGACGCTCGCCTCGACCTTGTTGTCGAGCGCCTCGACGGCGTCCCACACGTCGGCCAGGCCGAAGATCTCACGGGCCGACAGCTGCGCCCGCACGATCTCCTCGATGGACGCGCCGGTCTCCTCCCGCAGGCGGTGCAGGAAGGTCGAACCACCGGTGTTGACGGTGTCGTTGACCAGCAGCGTCGTGATGATCTCGCGGCGCAGGGCGTGCGCGTCGATCTGCTCGGGGAACTTCGCGCGCAGGGCGCCCGGGAAGTAGGCGTGCAGCAGGCGGCGCAGGTACGGGTCGTCCGGCAGCTCGGTGGCGATGAGCTCGTCCGCCACCGTGATCTTGGTGTACGCGAACAGGACCGCCAGCTCCGGCTGGGTCAGGCCCTTGCCGTTGCTCAGCAGCTCGCGGATCTGCCGGTCGGTGGGCAGGAACTCCAGCTGCCGGTCGAGCCGGCCGGCCCGCTCCAGGCGGCGCATGAAGCGCTGCTGGGCGTGGAGCAGGCTCGGGGCCTGGGCGGCGCCGTTGGCGAGCGCGGTGTTCTGCGCGTAGTTGTTGCGCAGGACGAGCCGGCCCACCTCGTCGGTCATCTCGGCGAGCAGCTTGTTGCGCTGCTTGACGGTCATGTCGCCGTCCGAGACCACGTGGTTCAGCAGGATCTTGATGTTCACCTCGTGGTCGGAGGTGTCCACGCCAGCGCTGTTGTCGATGGCGTCGGTGTTGATCTTGCCGCCCTCGCCGCCGGCGCCGGTACGGGCGAACTCGATGCGGCCGAGCTGGGTCAGGCCCAGGTTGCCGCCCTCGCCGATCACCTTGGCGCGGACGTCCGAGCCGTTGACGCGGATGGCGTCGTTGGCCTTGTCGCCGACGTCGGCGTGCGTCTCGGCGGTGGCCTTGACGTAGGTGCCGATACCGCCGTTCCACAGCAGGTCCACCGGCGCCCGCAGGATGGACTGCATCAGCTCGGCCGGGGTCATCTTGGTGACGCCCGCCTCGATGCCGAGGGCCGCGCGCATCTGCGCGTTGACCGGGATCGCCTTGGCGCTGCGCGGGTGGATACCGCCGCCGGCCGACAGCAGCGCGGTGTCGTAGTCCGCCCAGGAGGAACGGGGCAGGTCGAAGAGGCGGCGGCGCTCCGCGTAGGAGGTGGCCGCGTCGGGCTCCGGGTCGATGAAGATGTGCCGGTGGTCGAAGGCCGCGACCAGGCGGATGTGCTCCGAGAGGAGCATGCCGTTGCCGAAGACGTCGCCGGACATGTCGCCGACGCCGACGACCGTGAAGTCCTCGCTCTGGGTGTCGTGGCCCAGCTCGCGGAAGTGCCGCTTGACGGACTCCCAGGCACCGCGGGCGGTGATGCCCATGCCCTTGTGGTCGTAGCCGGCCGAGCCGCCGGAGGCGAACGCGTCGCCCAGCCAGAAGCCGTAGGCCTCCGCCACGCCGTTGGCGATGTCGGAGAAGGTGGCCGTGCCCTTGTCGGCGGCGACGACGAGGTAGGTGTCGTCCTCGTCGTGGCGCACGACGCCCTGGGGCGGCACGACCTCGCCGGCGACCAGGTTGTCGGTGATGTCGAGCAGCGCCGAGATGAAGATCTTGTACGAGGCGATGCCCTCGGCGAGCCACGCGTCGCGGTCCACCGCCGGGTCGGGCAGGTTCTTCGCGACGAAGCCGCCCTTGGCGCCGACCGGCACGATCACGGTGTTCTTGACCATCTGCGCCTTGACCAGGCCGAGGACCTCCGTACGGAAGTCCTCACGGCGGTCGGACCAGCGCAGGCCACCGCGGGCGACCTTGCCGAAGCGCAGGTGGACGCCCTCCACGCGCGGCGAGTACACCCAGATCTCGAAGGCCGGGCGCGGAGCCGGCAGGTCCGGGATGGCCTGCGGATCGAACTTCATCGACACGTAGGAGTGCTGCTCGCCCGCGTCGTTGAGCTGGAAGAAGTTCGTCCGCAGCGTCGCCTTGATCAGGGTGAGGAAGGCGCGCAGGATGCGGTCCTCGTCCAGCGAGGCGACCTGGTCCAGGGCCCCGTCGAGCTCCTCCAGCATGGCGTCGATGAGCTCGGTGCCGGCGGACTGGCGGCCGGGCGACATCCGGGCCTCGAACAGCGAGACCAGCAGCCGGGTGGTGTGGACGTTGTTGCGGAGGGTGTCCTCCATGTAGTCCTGGCTGAAGGTGGAGCCGGCCTGGCGCAGGTACTTCGCGTACGCGCGCAGGACGACGGCCTGCCGCCAGGTCAGCCCGGCACCGAGGACGAGGGTGTTGAAGTTGTCGTTCTCGGCCTCGCCGGTCCAGACGGCCGCGAAGGCCTCCTGGAAGCGCTCGCGGGCGTCGTCGCCGAGGTGGGTGTCGCCGTTGCCCGTGGACAGCGGCATCCGCAGGCCGAAGTCGTAGATCCAGGCGCTGACCCGGTCGGTGCGGCGCAGCTCGTACGGCCGCTCGTCGGTGACCTCGACGCCCAGGCGCTGCAGGACGGGCAGCACGGCGGAGAGGGAGACCTGCTCACCGGTGCGGTAGATCTTGAACCGGCGCTCGCCGGGGCCCGCGCCGACGGGCTCGTACAGCGACAGCGCGAACTCGCTCTCGCTGGCGGAGAGCCGCTCCAGGTGGCACAGGTCGGCGACGGCCGCGCGCGGCGAGTGGTCGGCCTTGTAGCCCTCGGGGAACGCGGTGCCGTACTTGCGCAGCAGTTCGGCGGCGCGCTCCTCGCCCAGCTCGGCGGTCAGGGCCTCGCCGAAGCCGTCGGCCCAGGAGCGGGCCGCGTCGACCAGGCGGCCCTCGATGCGCTCGACGTCGGCGTCGGTCAGCGCGGGCAGCTCGGTGCCCTGCGGGACGCGGACGACGAAGTGGATGCGGGAGAGGATCGACTCGGTGTTCCAGGCGGTGAAGTCGACGCTGATGCCGTCGAGCTCCTCCTTCAGGATGTCCATCAGGCGCAGCCGGACACCGGTGGTGAACCGGTCGCGCGGCAGGTAGACGAGCGCCGAGTAGTAGCGGCCGTACTCGTCCTGGCGCAGGTACAGCCGCAGCCGGCGCCGCTCCTGGAGGTACAGCACGGAGGTGACGATGGACTGGAGCTGGTCGACGGGGGTCTGGAACAGCTCGTCGCGCGGGTAGGTCTCCAGGATCTGGAGCAGGTCGCGGCCGTCGTGGCTGGAGGGGGCGAAGCCGGCCCGCTCCAGGACCTCGGCGACCTTGCGGCGCACGACCGGGACGCGGCGCACCGACTCGGTGTAGGCGGCGGAGGAGAACAGGCCGAGGAAGCGGCGCTCGCCCACCACGTTGCCCTCGGCGTCGAACTTCTTCACGCCGACGTAGTCGAGGTAGGAGGGACGGTGGACCGTGGAACGGCTGTTGGCCTTGGTCAGCACCAGCAGGCGGTGCTCGCGTGCCTTGGCGCGCGCGTCGGCGGGCAGCCGGTTGAAGGACGGCGAGACCGGGTGGCCGTCCTCCTTGCCGCTGTGCAGCGGGTCGGAGCGCAGGATGCCGAGGCCGGTGCCGGGCACGGCGGTCAGGGCGTCGCCGTCGAGGAGGTTGTACTCGCGGAAGCCGAGGAAGGTGAAGTGATCGTCGGCGAGCCAGCGCAGCAGTTCGCCGGCCTCTTCGAGCTCGTACTCGCGCAGGTCGGGCGCGGTGGGCTCGGCGGCCAGCTCGTCGGCGATGCGCAGCGCGGCGTCGCGCATCTTCTCCCAGTCCTCGACGGACTCGCGCACGTCGGACAGGACGCGCAGCAGGTCGACGGTGATCTGCTTGAGGTCGGCCTTGTCGGTCTCGCGGTCGATCTCGACGTGGATCCACGATTCGACGAGCGAGTCGTGGGGGCGCGCGGTCCGCGGGCCATGGGCGTCGCAGTCGGGGCCGAGGATCTCGATCAGCTTGCCGGTGACGTCACGGCGCACGACGACCTGCGGGTGGATCACGACGTGGATGCCGCGGCCCTGGCGGGACAGCTCGTTGGTGACGGAGTCGACGAGGAAGGGCATGTCGTCGGTGACGACCTCGACGACCGAGTGGCTGGAGGTCCAGCCGTTCTCCTCGACCGTGGGGGTGTGCACGCGGACGTTCGCCGTGCCCTGCGGGCGGTTCTCGGCGAGCCGGTAGTGGGAGAGCGCCGCGCCGAACACGTCGACCGGGTCGCGGTCGGCGAGGTCTTCGGGCGCCGTGTGCAGGTAGTAGCGCTGGAGGTAGGAGAGCGTCGTGTCCTGGTCGGGACGCTCCCCTTGCTCGGACCCAGTCGGAAGTAGCCCCCCGGCCGGGCTGTTCTCAGCTACCCGTGCCGCCCGCGCGAGCAGCTCGGCCTTTGCTTCGTCCAGCTTGGTCTGCATGTCCTCTGGCTCCTGTCGCGCGCCATTGCGTGACGTAGGTGAAGGAAGGATGGACGCGGCTCCGCCCCGGGGCGGTGCGTGCGTCCGGATGGGGTGTCGGCGTGATCACGCCGGATGCGCCGGCCGGGAGGGATTCGGCCATGGGCTGGCGGACGTCCCGGCGGCGGGGACCAGCGACGGCCCGGGCACGGAGGTGCGCCGGGCGCGGGCCGGGGGCGTCCGTGCCCCCGAGGACTATCGCGCTGATCACGGGTACAAGGCTATCTCGCCCCACCCCCCGGTCGTCATTGACAGCATCTGTACAAATCCCGGGGGGAAACCTGGACACTCTGGCCAGCGACGTGGCCATCCGGTCGTGCCGGGTGGCGCTATCCGGCCATCTCGCGAGCTGCGGCGACGGCGTCGGCCAGCGTGTCCACCACCGGGACCCCGGCCGATTCCAGACTGGCGCGGCTGTGCGAACCGCCCGTGTACAGCACCGCGCGGGCTCCGACGTGCGCGGCGGCGAGCGCGTCGTCCACGGCGTCTCCGATGAGGATCGTCCTTCCGGGGGTCACTCCGGCGGACTCCATGGCGGCCATATGGCGTACGAGATGTCCCGCCTTGGAGGTGTGGGAGGGCCCGGTACGGCCGTCGACGCGCAGGAAGTGCCGGTCGATGCCGTGCGTACGCACCAGCGGCACCAGCTTCTCGTGGGGCGCGAGGGACAGGAGGGACTGGGTGAGCCCCTCGGTCTGCCAGCCGCTCAGCAGCTCGCGCACACCCTCGGCGAGGGCCGCGCTGCCGGCGGCGGCCCAGTAGTGGCGGTGGAACGCCTCGTCCATGACGAGCCACTCCTCCTCGGTGGGCAGCCGGCCCATGAGGCGCTCGTAGAACTTCGGCACCGGTACGACGTACAGCTCGCGGTACCGCTCCAGGGTGATCGGGGCGAAGCCCAGCTCGGCGAAGGAGGCGTTGGTCGCGAGGACGACGGCGTCGATGTCGTGCAGCAGCGTGCCGTTCCAGTCCCACACGAGGTGGGCACCGGGGCCGGTCATTTCAGCAGCCCCGGGATCTCCTGCACCCCGTACCAGAGCAGCTCGTGGTCCTCGGCGCCGTCGACGGTGAATCGCGCGTCGTCGTCACCGGCGTCCGCGGCCTCCAGCGCGGCGGCGGCCGCGGCGACGTCCGCCTCGGCGTCACCGGCGTCGACGTGCACGGCGGCGGCCACCGCGAGCCGTACGGCGGCGGCGAGGGCGACCTGGCCGAGGGTGGCCTCCTCGACGCCGGGGGTGGCGGTGGCGGCCTTGTCGTCGACGTCGAGCGCGACGACGACCCGGCGGCGCGGGGCGTCCGCGTCGGCGGCGAGCAGCCGCAGGGAAGCGGCCGCGGCCCGGCCGAGGGCGGCGTACTCCAGCTCCTCGATGTCGTCCGAGACGTACCACTCCCGCAGCCCGGGCGTCACGGCGTAGGCGCGGAGCGGGGCGGGCCCCAGCTCGCCCGCCTTGTGCGCCTCGGCGAGACCGGGGAGTGTCAGGGGGACGTACACGCGCATGGCCGGCTGCTTTCGGTAGTCGGAAACGCCCTCAGGATACGACCGCCGCCCCGGACGCCGAATCCCCCCGGGTGCGCGGCCCCCGGATCTCCACCGCCGCACAGCGCCAGCGCAGGTCGGGGCCCTGCTCCAGGCGGAACGCCATCGCGGAGACCCGGTCGCCGGTGGCGACCCGGGCGAAGGCCTCGATGACCCCGGGGCGGGGGTGGAAGCGCCCGCAGTGGCGCAGCACGGGCCGCGGCCGGCCCGGCGAGGGGCTGACCGGCGCCAGGCCGGCCAGCTGCTCGTACGCGGCCCCCACGGTGAACCCCAGCAGCGAATGCACGGGCCGCTGCCCGCTCACCACCGCCAGCAGCCGCTCCGCGAACCAGTCGTGCGGCCCGCCCCGCCGCCCCGCCCGCCCGGGCCCCCGCTGATCCCGCCGCCCGGCGGGCCGGGTCCGGGCGGTGCCGCTGGCCTCGTTCATGGTGATTCCCCCTACGGTCCGGTAACTCGGTGTGACCGTTCTAGGGCCCCGCAAAACCCTCCGCAATCACCACCCGCGCCCGCACCGCCCCTTAGGCACACCACCTATCCGAGTGAGCCACCCCCACCCCCCAGCCCCCGAACCCACGCCCCACACCCCCGGGGCACACGCCCACCCCCACCCGCCCACCCCCCGATAGGCGACCCTCCGTCACCCATCCGGCCCATCCACCACGAACCCGGCCGCACCGACGCGTGAGGCCCGGGGGCCGAGGGCGCCTCCCACCTCCCAGCCCCGCCAACGCCCACATCCCCAGCCCCGCCGGCGTTCGAGGCGCGGGGGTCCGGGGGCGGAGCCCCCGCAACGGCGCCGCACCCGCACCGCGCCCGCGCAGCACAACGGCCGGGGCCGGACACCCTCAAGGTGCCCGGCCCCGGCCGAAGCGGTCTTCCCGTGAGCGGGGGCTACTTCTTGCGCCGACGCCCGCCGGAGGCCTTCTGCGCCTTGCGCCGCTCCGCCCGCGTCATCCCGTCTCCGCCGACGGAACCCTCCGCGTCGAACTCGCCCTCGACGACCCCGCCCTCCCCGTCCACCGACGGCGCGGAGAAGTGCAGCCGGTCCGGCCGCTGCGGAGCGTCCAGCCCCTTGGCCCGGATCTCCGGCCGCATCGCGGCCACCGGCTCCTTCTCCAGAGACGGCGCCGCCGCCTGCACCGGAACCTCCTCGACCTGCTGCTCGACCTGGACCTCCAGGTTGAACAGGTAGCCGACGGACTCCTCCTTGATGCCCTCCATCATGGCGTTGAACATGTCGAAGCCCTCGCGCTGGTACTCGACCAGCGGGTCCTTCTGGGCCATCGCCCGCAGGCCGATGCCCTCCTGGAGGTAGTCCATCTCGTACAGGTGCTCACGCCACTTGCGGTCCAGCACCGACAGCACCACACGCCGCTCCAGCTCGCGCATGACGTCGGAACCGAGCGCCTTCTCGCGCGCCGCGTACTGCTCGTGGATGTCGTCCTTGACGGACTCCGCGATGAACTCGGCCGTGATGCCCGCACGGTCGCCGGCGGCCTCCTCCAGCTCCTCCACCGTCACCTTGATCGGGTAGAGCTGCCGGAAGGCACCCCACAGCCGGTCCAGGTCCCACTCCTCGGCGAAGCCCTCGACCGTCTCGGCCGCGATGTACGCGTCGATCGTGTCGTCCATGAAGAAGACGACCTGCTCGTGCAGGTCCTCCCCCTCCAGGACGCGGCGGCGCTCCCCGTAGATGACCTCGCGCTGGCTGTTGAGGACCTCGTCGTACTTCAGGACGTTCTTGCGCGTCTCGAAGTTCTGCGTCTCGACCTGCGACTGGGCGGACGCGATCGCGCGCGTCACCATCTTGTTCTCGATCGGCACGTCGTCCGGCACGTTCGCCATCGCCATGACCCGCTCGACCATCTGCGCCTTGAACAGACGCATCAGGTCGTCGCCGAGCGACAGGTAGAAACGGGACTCGCCCGGGTCGCCCTGACGGCCGGAACGGCCGCGCAGCTGGTTGTCGATACGGCGCGACTCGTGCCGCTCGGTGCCCAGCACGTACAGCCCGCCGAGGTCCTTGACCTCTTCGAACTCGGCCTTCACGGCCGCCTCCGCACGGCGCAGCGCCTCGGGCAGGGCCTGCGCCCACTCCTCGATGTGCTCCTCCGGGTCCAGGCCGCGCTGGCGCAGCTCCGCCTCGGCGAGGTCGTCCGGGTTGCCGCCGAGCTTGATGTCGGTACCGCGGCCGGCCATGTTCGTGGCGACGGTGACCGCGCCGCGGCGGCCGGCCTGGGCGACGATCGAGGCCTCGCGCTCGTGCTGCTTCGCGTTCAGCACCTCGTGCGGGATGCCCCGCTTGGAGAGCTGCTGCGAGAGGTACTCGGACTTCTCGACCGACGTCGTACCGACGAGGATCGGCTGGCCCTTCTCGTGCTTCTCCGCGATGTCGTCGACGACCGCGGCGAACTTCGCGACCTCGGTGCGGTAGATCAGGTCCGCCTGGTCCTTGCGGACCATCGCGCGGTTCGTCGGGATCGGCACGACGCCCAGCTTGTAGATCTGGTGGAACTCGGCGGCCTCGGTCATGGCCGTACCGGTCATGCCCGACAGCTTCGTGTACAGGCGGAAGAAGTTCTGCAGGGTGATCGTGGCGAGGGTCTGGTTCTCGTCCTTGATGTCCACCCCCTCCTTCGCCTCGATCGCCTGGTGCATGCCCTCGTTGTAGCGGCGGCCCGCGAGGATACGGCCCGTGTGCTCGTCGACGATCATGACCTCGCCGTCGATGACGACGTAGTCCTTGTCGGCCTTGAAGAGTTCCTTGGCCTTGATCGCGTTGTTGAGGTAACCGACGAGGGGGGTGTTCACCGACTCGTACAGGTTCTCGATGCCGAGCCAGTCCTCGACCTTCGCGACACCGGCCTCGTGGATGGCGACCGTGCGCTTCTTCTCGTCGACCTCGTAGTCGCCGGTCTCCTCGATGCCCTTGAGCGGCTGGCCCGCCTCGCCCTTGGTCAGCCGGGTGACCAGCTTGGCGAAGTCGGCGTACCACTTGGTGGCCTGGTCGGCCGGACCGGAGATGATCAGCGGCGTACGGGCCTCGTCGACGAGGATCGAGTCGACCTCGTCGACCACGGCGAAGTTGTGGCCGCGCTGCACCAGCTCGTCCTGCGACCACGCCATGTTGTCGCGCAGGTAGTCGAAGCCGAACTCGTTGTTCGTCCCGTACGTGATGTCGCAGCTGTACTGCTCCCGGCGCTGGGCCGGCGACATGTTCGCCAGGATGCAGCCGACGTCCAGCCCCAGGAACTTGTGGACGCGGCCCATCATCTCCGAGTCGCGCTCGGCCAGGTAGTCGTTCACCGTGATCAGGTGGACGCCCTTGCCCGACAGCGCGTTCAGGTACGCGGGGAGGGTACCGACGAGGGTCTTGCCCTCACCGGTCTTCATCTCCGCCACGTACCCCAGGTGCAGGGCCGCGCCGCCCATGATCTGCACGTCGTAGTGACGCTGGCCGAGGACCCGCTTCGCGGCCTCGCGCACGGTCGCGAAGGCCTCGGGCAGCAGGTCGTCCAGGCTCTCGCCGTCCTGGTACCGCTGCTTGTACTCGTCCGTGAGCGCGCGCAACTCGGCGTCGGAGAGGTTGACGAAGTCCTCTTCGATGGAGTTGACCTGGTCCGCGATGCGGTGCAGTTTGCGCAGGATCTTGCCTTCGCCTGCACGCATGAGCTTGTTGAAGACGGACACCGAGGTTTGTCTCCTTGCCGGTCGGGCCTGGGCACTGTTCGTAACCGGGCACGGCAGGTGGGCCCCACCGCAACGGCCATCGTAAGCGAGGACGTGGTCACGTCGGGAGGTCCGCCGTATCCGCGGGGCACGGGCGCCCGGAATGAGAACGTGTGGGCAGGGCCGAAGGTGCCGGGGGAAGGGAAAACTCCTCGCCGCCCGCCCTCCCGCGCGTCCACAATCCGTGGATGGAACCCACCACACTGCGCACCGGACGGCTGGACCTGCGCCCCTTCGCCCCGTCGGACGAGGACGAGGTGTACGCCGCCGCCCAGGACCCGGACATCCAGCGCTGGACGATGGTCCCCTCCCCCTACGAGCGCGCCCACGCCAGGGCCTTCGTGAGCGAGCTGGTCCCCGCCGGCTGGCGCGAGGACACCGCGTACAGCTTCGCCGTACGGCTGGGCCCCGGCGGCCCGCTCGTCGCGGCGATCGGCGTCCACGTCCGCGGCGAGGACGAGTACGAGGTCGGGTACTGGGCCACCAGGGAGCACCGCGGCCACGGCTACATGACCGAGGCCCTGGGCGCCGTCGCCCGCTGGGCCTTCACCGCGCTCGGCGCCGCCCGCCTCGAATGGCGCGCCGAAGCCGGCAACGAGGGCTCGCGCGCCGTCGCCGAGAAGGCCGGCTTCCGCGTCGAGGGCCTGCTGCGGGCCGGCCTGCACCGGGCCGGCACCGTCCGCGACTGCTGGATCGGCGCCCTGCTCCCCTCCGATCTGGGCCTGCCCTCCGCCCTCCCCTACCTGCCCCACCCGCCCGCTGTCAGTGCCGGGACCTAGGCTGCGGCCATGACCAGCAGCCTGCCGCAGCCGACGCTCTCCCTGTCCGCCGACGAGGCCCGCCGCATCGCCCTGCGCGCCCAGGGCTTCCTCGGCGCCCCGGACCGCAAGGGCGGTGTCCGCGGCCTCCTGCGCCGGCTGGGCGCCGTCCAGCTGGACACCATCTCCGTCCTGGCGCGCTCGCACGAACTGGTCCCGTACGCACGCCTCGGCGCGGTCGGCCGGACGGCGGTCGAGCGGGCGTACTGGACGGACCGCCACGCCTTCGAGTACTGGTCGCACGCGGCGTGCGTACTGCCGATCGAGGAGTGGCCCCACTTCGCCTTCC
Source organism: Streptomyces sp. NPDC102258 (assembly GCF_055584685.1). Classification (NCBI taxonomy): domain Bacteria; kingdom Bacillati; phylum Actinomycetota; class Actinomycetes; order Kitasatosporales; family Streptomycetaceae; genus Streptomyces; species Streptomyces sp. NPDC102258. The sequence continues at coordinate 15,741 of NZ_JBVJLO010000026.1, read as the reverse complement.
GCCGCCGCGTCAAGCGGGCACACGGCTATCGCTGGCACAAGATGCGCGACCGGGAGGGCTCCTGCCGCCTGGTCCTGGACCGGCTGACCGCCGAGGGCCCGCTGACCTCGACCGAACTGGGCGGCGCGAAGAACGGCGGCCCGTGGTGGGACTGGTCCGAAACCAAGATCGCGGTGGAGTGGCTGCTGGACACCGGTGACGTGGTCTGCACCGAGCGGCGCGGCTGGAAGCGGGTCTACGACCTGGCCGAGCGGGCGGTGCCCGGCGCCCTGCTCCACGACGACCTCGACGACCGCGAGTGCCTGCGCCGGCTGGTCGTGCTCGCGGGCCGGTCCCTGGGCGTCGCCACCCGCGCCGACCTCGCCGACTACCACCGGCTCAAGGGGGACCAGGTCGACGCCGTGCTCGCGGACTCCGGACTGGTGCCGGTCGCGGTCGAGGGCTGGGCGAAAGCGGCCTGGGCGGACCCGGCGGCCCTGGCCACGGCCCCCCGGGGCCGCCACCGCACCACCCTGCTCTCGCCGTTCGACTCCCTGGTCTGGGACCGGCCGCGTACGGAGCGGATCTTCGGCTTCTCCCACAAGCTGGAGGCGTACGTCCCCAAGCCCCAGCGGATCCACGGGTACTTCGCGATGCCGCTGCTGGCCGGCGGGCTGCTCCAGGGCCGGGTCGACCCGGGCCGCGAGGGCACCACCCTGGTGGCCCGCCAGCTCTCGCTGACCACCCCGAAGGCCGCCGCCGCGATGGCGCGGGCCCTGCGGGAGGCCGCCGAGTGGGTGGGCTGCGACGCCGTCCGCGTCGAGCGCGCCACCACGCCCGCCGAGGCCGCGGCGGTCACGGCGGAACTGAAGGCCCTCTAGCCGGGCCGGGGGGCCGGCGGATTCCGGGGGAACTAGCGGATTTCGAGGATCTTCTCGCGCATCGCGTAGACGACCGCCTCCATGCGCGAGTGCAGCTGGAGCTTCTCCAGGATGTTGCGCACATGGTTCTTGACGGTGTTCTCGGAGATGAACAACTGCTTGGCGATGTCCCGGTTGTTCATCCCGGTCGCCACCAGCTTCAGCACCTCCAGCTCGCGGTCGGTCAGCCGCGGCGCCGGGACCAGCCTGCGCTCGTCGGTGCGCTGGATCATCGACTTGAACTCGGTCAGCAGCTTCGACGCCATCGACGGGCTGATCTGCGACTGCCCGTCCGCGACGGCGCGGATCGCGGTCGCGACCTCGTCCGTGGAGATCTCCTTGAGCAGGTAGCCGGTCGCGCCCGCCTTGATCGCCTCGTAGAGGTCCGCCTCCTCGTCGCTGATCGTCAGCATGATGATCTTCGCGGAGGGCGCCACCTCCTTGATCGAGGTGCAGGCCTCGATACCGCCGCGCCGGGGCATCCGCACGTCCATCAGCACGATGTCCGGCAGCAGGTCGGCGGCCTTGTCCACCGCCTCCGCCCCGTCCCCGGCCTCACCGACGACCTGGATGTCCTCCTCCTGGGCGAGGACGATCTCCAGCCCGCGCCGGAACAGGGCGTGGTCGTCGACCACGAGCACCCGGATGGGCTCCCCGGCCGGATCGGCCGCCGGATCCACCGGCGCGACACCGTCCGCCCGATCCGCCCGGTCCGCCCGGCGCGCCGGGTCCGACGGGTCCGCCGCGCGACAGCCCGCGCCGTCGTCACCGCGCACCGGCCCGAAGCTGTCCGCCATCGTTCCTCCCCCTGCATGTGCCGAGTTGCCGGGTCAACCCCACGGGGTCCGCCACCGGTTGACTGCCCGCCATGATTCCATGCCCGGATACCGGCGAGGGGGCTCGTCGGCGGCCGTGCGACCCATACGAGCCACTCCCCGGCCGCTCCCGGCCGGAACCCGCCGAACTCCCGGGCAGAACCGGCCACATCCCGCGGGGTTCCGGCCACAGCACGTCACACAGGTGCCCCTGCGGATCGCCCGGTCGGCGTTCCGCAGGGGCAACGGGAGGACGGTCAGCCGCCCAGCGCGCCACCGGCGCCGGCGGCCGGCTCGTCCGAGCTGGAGGCGCCGTCGGCGTTCAGGTGGACGACGCCGTAGTCGTAGGCGTGACGGCGGTAGACGACGCTGGGCATCTTGGTGTCGGAGTCGACGAACAGATAGAAGTCGTGTCCGACCAGTTCCATCTCGTACAGCGCCTGGTCGAGCGACATGGGCCCGGCCGAGTGGGTCTTCTCGCGGACGATCAGCGGGCCTTCACCCTGCACTTCCAGCGGTCCGATCCGGGTGGTCGGAACCCCCTCCCCCTGCTCCTCGGAGACCGGCTCGCCGTTCGCGTTGAGCGAGGCGACGCCCGGCACCACGTCGGCGACCTCGGCCGCCGAGATCCGGCCGCTACCACGGCGGGTGAAGCGCTTGTCGTGCTGCTTGCGCAGCCGGGCCTCCAGCTTGTCCTGGGCGAGGTCGAGCGCCGCGTACGGGTCGGCGGCGGCGGCCTCGGCCCGGATCACCGGGCCCCGCGAACGCAGGGTGATCTCCACGCGGTCGCACCGGTCGGCCTGCCGCGGGTTGTGCTCCTTGGACACCTCGACGTCCAAGCTGATCACCTTGGCGTCGAGCTTCTGGATCCGCTCGGGATTCAGCTTCGCGGCCACGTGCTTGCGGAACCGCTCGGGCACTTCGGTCTTGCGGCCCTTGACGACGATGTCCACGCAGAACTCCGTTCCCGGAGAGCCCCACCGCCAGCGGCGAAGCGTCTCCCTTTCGCACCAGGCTCCGGTGAACACCGGAGCCTCGGACTTGGCGACTTTCACCTCCTCCTCCCCCATCGGCAAGATCTACATCCCACCGACTTCGGAGTAGAGAGAACCCCCTGAACGGGCACTGACACGAAGTCCTCACAACCGAACATATCCCTCTATGCCGGTTGTCGGCACCCGCTGCCGGAACGTACCTCCGCTCAGGTTTCTGTTCCCTCTTACTACCTGCAACGATGCGCATTCCCCCGCAGTTCCAAATCTATTCACCGGTCTTTCGCCCCGTACGCGTGGCGGCCGGTTCCGCACGAAGGAACGAACCCGGCGGCGCCGCCACCACGGCCGCCGCCCCGACCCGCAGACCCGCCGCGCGCAGCGCCCGCGCCGCCTCCGCGAGCGTGGCCCCGGTGGTGATGACGTCGTCCACCAGTACGATCCGCGCCCCCGCGACCAGCCGGACCCCGCCGGGGCGCACCTCCAGGGCCCCCGCCAGGTTCTCCAGCCGCTGCCGGGCCCCCAGCCCCGCCTGGTCGGCGACCCGCCGCCGCAGCCGCAGCACCGGCGCCACCCGCGCCGCCGTACCGGCCCCGCGCAGCCGCCCCGCGGCCGCCAGGGCGACCCGGCGCGCCGGATCGTGCCCGCGCGCCCGCAGCGTGGGCCGCGCGGAGGGTACGGGAACCAGCGCCACCTCCCCCGCCCCGCCGGCCCGGCCGGCCTCCTCGGCCCGGAGCACCGCCGCGGCCAGGGCCGCGGCGAGGGGGCCCGCCAGCGGGAGCGCCCCGCGCTCCTTGTGGGCCAGTACGACGGCCCGTACGGCCCCCTCGTACCGGGCGCCCGCCCACACCGCGGGCAGCCCCGCCGGCCCGGCCCGGCGCGCCACGGGACGCACCTGCCCGGCCCGGGCGCCGCCGAGCGCGCCCCGGCAGTCCGCGCACAGCACACACCGCGCGGCCCCGCAGCCCGCGCAGTCGGACGGCAGCACCAGCCCGGCCAGCTCCTGCCACCACCCCCGCATGCCTCCAGCCTGCCGGGCGGCGGCCGCAGCCGCGACCCCTGTGGACAACCGGGGCGGCCGGCCGTCAGCCCGGGTAGACCGGTGCCCGGCCACCCGCCGCCACCGTGCGCCACTGCGCCCCCGGCGGCAGCCACACGATGCCGTCCTCACTGGAGGCGGCCACCACCGGCTTCGCCTCGTCCTCCGTCGCGGCGATCGCGCTCAGCCCGGTCGCCCCCGGCAGGCTCGCCGCGACCATCGACCCGTCGGCCAGCATGTAGCGGGCCTGGTCGACGCCGCCGCTCTCCCGGCCCACGACCAGCAGCCGGCCGCGCGGCGCCCAGCTGATCGCGGTGACCTCCGCCATCTGCGGCGCGGCCGGCCGCAGCTCCCGCACCGACACCGGCGTCGCGTCCCCCTTGCCCTCGGGCCGCTCGATCCGCCCCAGGTACAGGTTCTTGCGCCCGCCCTCCCGCTCCACGATCAGCGCGATCCGCACCCCGTCCGGCGAGGCCTTCAACGCGGTGATCTTCCCGCCGTCCAGCCCGGCGACGTCCACCTTCTGCGGCGCCCCCGTCCCGCCCGGGATCCGGTACAGGCCCTGTCCCTGCGGGTCGAGGTCCGCCGTCCACAGGTCGCCCTGCGCGTCCCAGCTCGGCGCGATCAGTCTGCCCGACTTGCTGCTCAGCAGCGGCTGCGGCATCTGCCCGGCCGTCGTCAGCGTCACCACGTACAGCCCGTGCCCGTCGTCGGAGACGACCGCGGCCCGCTTCTCGTCGTACGTCACGGCCGCCGCACCCACCTTGAACGCGGCGGCGGTGGCCAGCGGCCCCGGCGCCGGCTCCGGCTTGTCCTGCTGCTGCTCCTCGGCGTTGACGTCGAGGACCATCCGCACCAGCTTGTAGTCCTTGTCCACGTAGTACTGGTGCTCGGGCGTCGGCGGCCGGTTGGCGAGCGCCGCCGCGGCCGAACCGGTCACCCAGCACAGCGAGGACCTGCCGTCGGTGCGCAGCAGTTCGACCCGGTCCAGCCGGGAGGCCGTCAGATCCCGCACCGTGTACAGGATCTGGGTCGCCATCTTCTCGCACTGCGGCTGCCCGACGTTGACGCCCTCCTTGTTCAGCGGCACGCGCAGCGTGTTCTGGCCGTCGTACGAGAGGGACTTGGTGCCCACGCGCAGGGCCGCACCGGTCGGGAAGGCGGTGGAGACGACCGGCCCGAGCCACTTGGACGGACCGGCGAGCAGCGACTGCACCGTCTGCGTCGTCGGGTCCATCCGCGTGTCGGGATCGCTGCGCTGGCGCACGTACACCGGGTCGGCGACGAGCTTGCCGCCCGCGAAGTAGTACTTGTTCACCGGCTTGTAGATGCGCTGGAAATCGGACTCGCTGAGCACGAGGCCACTGGGCGGGGTCGCGATCCGCCACTGCTTGTCCACCTGGACCAGCTGGAGGAACTCCTCGTAGCGCTTGCCGCCGGTCTCCGGCTGGTACGCGCTGCGCTCGTCGACGGTCGCGAGCATCTTGCCGGTGACCTTCCAGCGGGGCCCCTCGGGGTCCTTCTCGCCGTGCACGGGCACCCGGTCCAGGCCCGCGGAGAGCACGGTGACGGCCGAACCGGGCCGCCACTGCGCCGCCGCGTCCTCGGTGAGGTACTTGCGGGCGGTCGCCAGCTGCGGGTCGTCGCTGGTCATGGCCTCCAGGAAACCGTCGACGATGTCGGCGGGACTGGCCTTGTCGGCCGGCGGGACGCCGAACACCCGCACCTGCGAGTCGACGCCCTGCGAGGCCTCCACCCGGCGGATCTCCCCGCGGTCGGGCATGGAGGCGCAGCCGGCCAGCAGCAGCGCCACCGCGCCCACGGCCGCGACCGCCCTCGCCCGGGCCCCCCGCGGCCCCCCGCGCCGTGCGCCCCGTACGGGCCGGGCCCGCCGCGGGCCCCGCGCGTGCGCCGACGCGCGTTCAGCGTCCTCCACCGGATCCATCCTCCTGTGCTGCTCCCTGATCGGCGGGCCTGGCCACGACCCGGGCGCCGTTGCCGGGCAGCGCCGTGGGGTCGGCGGGCACCGGCTGGGCGGTGGTGACGGCCGGCCTCGGCGGTATCGGCGACCGGCCGGCCCGCTCGCCGTGCCCGGCGCCGCCCGCGCCCGGCCGGCCGGCGGCCTCGCCCCGCCCGGCGGCGTCGGCCGCGGCCCGGGCCCGGTTGCCCCGGGAGTCCTCGGGCTCCAGCGGGATCGGCGATCCGCGCAGCGGCTCGTCGGCGGTACGGGGCAGGGTGAGGCGGAACTGGGAGCCGCCGCCCGGCTCGCCCCAGGCCTGGAGCCAGCCGCCGTGCAGCCGGGCGTCCTCGACGGCGATCGACAGGCCGAGGCCCGTACCGCCGGTGGTGCGCGCCCGGGCCGGGTCGGCGCGCCAGAACCGGTTGAAGACGCGGGTGGCCTCGCCGGGCTTGAGCCCGACCCCGTAGTCGCGGACGGCGACGGCGACGGCCCCGCCCGCCGAGGCGAGCCGCACCACCACGTCACGGCCCTCGCCGTGCTCGACGGCGTTGACGACGAGGTTGCGCAGCACCCGCTCCACCCGGCGGGCGTCGGCCTCCGCTATCACCGGCTGGGTGTCCCCGAGGACGCGGATCCGGGTGCGCTTGTGCTCGGCGAGCGGCTCGGCGCCGTCGATGACCCGGCGTACGACGTCCCGCAGGTCGATGGGCTCCGCCTCCAGGGCGGCCGCGCCCGCGTCGAACCGGCTGATCTCCAGCAGGTCGGCGAGGAGCGACTCGAACCGGTCGAGCTGCCCGGCGAGCAGTTCGGCGGAGCGGGCCGTTATCGGGTCGAAGTCGACGCGGGCGTCGTGGATGACGTCGGCGGCCATCCGGACCGTCGTCAGCGGGGTGCGCAGCTCGTGGGAGACGTCCGAGACGAACCGGCGCTGCATCCGCGAGAGCTCCTCCAACTGCTGGATCTTGTTCTGGAGGTTCTGCGCCATTTTGTTGAAGGCTTCGCCCAGACGGGCGATGTCGTCCTCGCCGGTGACCTTCATCCGCTCCTGGAGCCGGCCGGCCGAGAGCCGCTCGGCGATCCCGGCGGCCATCCGCACGGGCGTCACGATCTGCCGCACGACGAGCGAGGCGATGGCGCTGAGCAGCACCACGACGAACAGGCCGGCGGTCGCGATGGTGCTCTTGACGAGGTTGAGGGACTCCTCCTCCTGGGTGAGCGGGAAGAGGTAGTACAGGTCGTACGGGTCCCCGTTGATGTCCGTGAGCCGCTTGCCGACGACCAGCGCGGGCTCGGGGAGCTTCTCCCCGCTCCCGGCGGTGTACTTGATCTGCGAAAAGGTCTTGAAGGTGCCGGTGGCGTGGTTGACGGCACGGCGCAGCTCCAGCGGGACGCTCGCCGTCGGATCGACGTTGCCGGAGGCGCGGGCGCCCTTGACGCCCTGCGCGCCGGGCGCCTGCTCGCCGGTGCCCGCGCCGAGCGCGACCACCTCGAAGGCGGTCTGCCCGCCGCTGGCCAGCTGCTTGACCAGCGAGTTCATCCAGGTGCTGGCGTCGCGGCCGACCTTGTTGTCGGCGGCGTCGGCCCCGTCCGCCGCGGACGGCGTGTTCGCCTTCTCCTGTGCGACGGCGAAACCGCCCGCGGCCTGGCTCTGCGCGGCCTCCTCCTTGGCGTCGAGGAGACCCTTGCTGACCTGCGCGATGACGACGAAGCCCAGCGCGAGGACGACGGCGAGCGACATCAGCAGCGTCGCCGCGACCACCCGGAGCTGGATGTTGCGCCGCCACAGCCGGACAGCCGGAAGCAGCGGCCGTCGTACGAGGCGTACGACGAGCCGCAGCAGGGGGCCGCCGGGCGCTCCGTCCTTGCCGAGACGCAGCAGCCGGCCGCCCCACGGGGCTCCCCGACGGGGGCCGCCCCGGGGCGTGCCGGGCGGCACGTCAGCTCGGTCCGGCCTTGTAGCCGACACCACGCACCGTCACGACGATCTCAGGGCGCTCCGGGTCCTTCTCCACCTTGGAGCGCAGCCGCTGCACGTGCACGTTGACCAGGCGGGTGTCCGCCGCGTGGCGGTAGCCCCAGACCTGCTCCAGCAGCACCTCGCGGGTGAAGACCTGCCAGGGCTTGCGTGCGAGCGCGACCAGCAGGTCGAACTCCAGCGGGGTCAGCGCGATGGCGGCGCCGTCCCGCTTGACGGAGTGCCCGGCCACGTCGATGACCAGGTCACCGATGACCAGCTGCTCCGGCGCGGGCTCCTCGGAGCGCCGCAGCCTCGCCCGGATCCTGGCGACCAGCTCCTTCGGCTTGAACGGCTTCACGATGTAGTCGTCGGCGCCTGACTCCAGGCCCACCACGACGTCGACCGTGTCGCTCTTCGCGGTGAGCATGACGATCGGCACACCCGATTCGGCCCGGATCAGCCTGCAGACCTCTATGCCGTCCCGTCCGGGCAGCATGAGGTCGAGCAGGACCAGGTCCGGCTTCGCCTCCCGGAAGGCAGCCAGCGCCTTGTCGCCGTCCGCTACGAACGACGGCTCAAAACCTTCTCCACGCAGCACAATGCCGAGCATCTCGGCCAGCGCGGTGTCGTCGTCGACGACAAGGACTCGTCCCTTCATGCTTGACATCATCCCATTAGCTAATCGTTACCTGGCGGTGAGCTGTCCCACAGCCAAAAGGGCTGGAAATCGCCCCTCGGACCTGCGTGGTGATCAGGACGACCAGTCTGCCGTGGATCCGCGCGACAATTGAAGGGACGAGCGGCCGGGGATCTTCCGGGGGGACGGCCGGTCCCTTCCGTGATCCCCCGTGGCACGATGGCAGCCGACCAGCGCGCCGGCCACGGCAGGTGCACGTGAAGGAGCGACGATGAACGACTCTCCGGGCTGGGCCACGCCCGGATCCCCGTCCGACGGCGGCCAGGGCTCCCACACCGACCGGCCCGCCGACGCGCAGCCGGTGGCCGCGCCCGCCGACGCGCCGTCCGCCGCCACGTCGCCGGCCGCACAGCCCGCCGCACAGCCCGCCGCGCCGCCCGCCGGCGACGGCAAGTGGGCGGCGGCCCAGCCGCCGCCGGGCCAGTGGTCCAACCCGGGCTCGGCCCCCGCGCCCGCGCCCGCCCCCGCCGCGGCCCCGGCCCCGCCGGCACCCCCGCAGCCGCCCGCCGGCTGGGGCCCGTATCCCTCCCAGCCCGGACAGCAGCCCGCCCCGCCCTACGGCTACCCCGCCGGCCCCGGCGGCTGGGGCGGCCCGCCGCCCGCCGCCAAGCCCGGCGTGATCCCGCTGCGCCCCCTCGGCCTCGGCGAGATCCTGGACGGCGCGGTCGGCGTCCTGCGCGGCCACTGGCGGCCCGTGCTCTCCGTCAGCCTCGTCGTCGCCGCCCTGTGCCAGACCGTGCTGCTCTTCGTCCAGCGCACCACCATGGACAGCGTCCTCCTCACCACCGACACCACCGCCGGCCGCACCCCCACCGACGAGGAGGTCTCCGGCGTCCTGGGCTCCACGGCCCTCCTCTACGGCGCCGAGTACTTCCTGGAAGCCCTCGGGCTGTTCCTCGTCACGGCCCTGCTCGCGCCCGTCGTCAGCCGCGCCGTCCTCGGCCGCTCCTCCACCGTCCCCGCCACCCTGAACGCCGTACGCCCGCTGGCCGGGCGCATGCTCGCCCTGATCGCCCTCCTGCTGCTGGGCGCCGTGGCCGCCGCCTTCCTCCCGGTCCTGCCCGGCATCCTGGTCGGCAACATCGGCGTGGCCGCCCTCGGCTTCCCCGTCGGACTGGTGCTGCTGGCCTGGTTCTACGTGACCTTCGTGCTGGCGCCGCCCGCCCTGATGCTGGAACGCGGCTCGGTCACCGACGCCCTGAAGCGCTCCGCGAAACTGGTCCGCGGCTCCTGGTGGCGCGTCTTCGGCATCAGCACGCTGACGTGGATCCTGCGCGTGATCACCGCCGGCATCATCGTGATGCCGTTCGCGGGACTCGCCCTCCTCGTCTCCCCCGGCGGCTTCAGCTCCCTCTTCGACGGCTCCGCCGCCACCAACTGGACCTTCCTGATCATCACCTCGGTCGGTTCGATCATCGCCGCCGCCGTCACCGTCCCGATGCAGACCGGCGTCACCACCCTCCTTTACGTCGACCAGCGCATCCGGCGCGAGGCCCTGGACCTGGAACTCGCCCGGGCCGCCGGCGAACCGGTCACCGGAGGCTGACGCGGCGATGGGAACGGGGGGACTCATCGGCACGGGCGTGGCGGCCCTGCTGCAGCGCGACGGGACACCACCGGTGACGACGCCGCGCGACGCCGCCCGCGAGGCGGCCGCCCGCGAGCTGTCGAAGCCCGCCTACCACCAGCACGACCCGGGGCTCCTCCAGCGCGCCCTGGACCGCCTCTGGGAGTGGATCGGCGACTTCTTCGGCCGCGCCGCCGGAGCCACCCCGGGCGGCGGCCTCGGCCTGCTCGCCGTCGCCCTCCTGGTCGTCCTGGCCGTCGCCGCCCTGTGGTGGCGGCTCGGCACCCCCCGCCGCACCCCCGCCGGCGCCGGCACCCTCTTCGACCAGGGCCCCCGCAGCGCCGCCGAACACCGGGCGGCCGCCGAGGCCCACGCCGCGGCCGGCCGCTGGACCGAAGCCGTCCAGGAACGCATGCGGGCCCTCGTCCGCTCCCTGGAGGAACGCGCCCTCCTCGACCCCCGCCCCGGCCGCACCGCCGACGAGGCCGCCACCGAAGCGGCCCCCTCCCTCCCGGCCCACGCCGAGGCCCTGCGCGCGGCCGCCCACGCCTTCGACGAGGTCACCTACGGCGGCCGCCCGGCCACCCCCGCCACCTACACCCCCCTGCGCACCCTCGACGAAACCCTCCTCCACACGACCCCGGCCCCCCTCCGATGACCCCCGACGACGCCGCACCCCGGCGACAGCCCCCGCACACCCCCTCTGACCAGGGCAACGGCAGCCGCCCCTGCCCGAACGGCGAGGGCACACCCCCCACCCCGCCCAGCAGCGGCAGCGATCAGGCCTCCCCGCCCGGCGAGGGCGCACCCCGTACCGATGCACCCCTCCCCAGGCCCCCGCACGCCCCCTCCGCCCAAGGCAGCGGCAGCCAGGCCCTCCCGCCCGCCCCCGGCGAAGACGCGGCCAGCACCGGCGCGCCCCAGCCGGACACCGCACACACCCCGCACGGCAGCAACAGCGAGACCCTGCCACCCGGCGAGGACGCAGCCGACACCAGCGCCCCCCAGCCGGGCACCCCCCACACCCCGCACGGCAGCGGCAGCGGCAGCGAGGCCCTGCCACCCGGCGAGGACACGGCCAGCACCGGCGCCCCCCAGCCGGACACCGCACACACCCCGCACGGCAGCAGCAGCGAAGCCCTGCCACCCGGCGAGGACACGGCCAGCACCGGCGCCCCCCAGCCGGGCACCGCACACACCCCGCACGGCAGCGAAGCCCTGCCACCCGGCGAGAATGCGGCCAGCACCGGCGCGCCCCAGCCGGGCACCGCACACACCCCGCCGGGCAGCAGCAGCGAGACCCTGCCGCCCGGCGAGGACGCAGCCGGCACCGGCGCGCCCCAGCCGGAGACCCCGCGAACCCCACCCGGCCAAGCCCCGAGCACGCGGACCGGCACCCAGGCCTCCCCGCTCGCCTCCGGCTCAGCCCTCACCGCGCCCCGCCCCGCCTCCCCGTACCCCCCGCCCGGCCAGGGCACCGGCGCGCCCCGCCCCGCCTCCCCGTACCCCCCGCCCGGCCAGGGCAGCAGCGGGACCGACCCCTCCACCCCCCGGTCAGGTCACCCCATGACGACCCCGACGCCCGTCGCCGCCGACCCGCGGCCCCCCGTACCGCCCGGCCAGGGCAACGGCGTGCCCGCCCGGGTCTGGGCCCGGGCCCGGGGGTTCCTGCTCGCGTTCGGGATCCTGCTCGTCGCGGCCGTCGCCCTTGCCGGGCTCCAGGCCGGCGACCACCACGGCCTCCTCGACCCCCGCTCCGCCGACCCCGACGGCTCCCGCGCCCTGGCCCAGCTTCTCAAGGACCGCGGCGTCACCAGCCGCGTCGTCACCAACGCCGACGAGGCCGCCGCCGCGGCCGGCCCCGGCACCACCCTGCTGGTCACCGACCCCGACCTGCTCGGCGAACCCCAGCGGCGCGCCCTCCGTTCCGCCGCCGACCTCTCCGGCGGCCGGACCGTCCTCGTCGCCCCCGGCAGCGCCGGCCTCCCCGGCCTGGCCCCCGCCGCCCGCACCAAGGGCTTCGCCCACCGGCGCGACCTCGACCCCCAGCCCACCGGCGCCCCCGGCTGCGGCCTCCCCGCCGCCGACACCGCCGGCCGGGCCGGCACCGGCGACGGCCTGCGCTACACCACCGACCTCCCCGGCGCCCTCGGCTGCTACCCCAGCGACGGCCACCCCACCGTCCTCGTCCTCCCCGGCGCCACCCACGGCGGCGACACCGTCCTCCTCGGCTCCGGAACGTTCCTGCGCAACGACCGCCTCGCCGACCAGGGCAACGCCTCCCTCGCCCTCCAACTCCTCGGCTCCCGCCCGCACCTGGTCTGGTACCTGCCCACCCTCGCCGACATGCCCGCCGACCCCGGCGCCGACGAGCAGAGCCTCCTGGGCCTCGTCCCCGCCGGCTGGGCCTGGGCCCTGCTCCAGCTCTCCGTGGCCGCCGTCCTCGCCGCCCTGTGGCGCGCCCGCCGCCTCGGCCCCCTCGTCACCGAGGACCTCCCCGTCGCGATCCGCGCCTCCGAGGCCACCGAGGGCCGCGCCCGCCTCTACCGCAAGGCCGACGCCCGCGACCGCGCCGCGACCGTGCTGCGCGCCGCCACCCGCGAACGCCTCTCCGCACTGGTCGGCGTACCGGCCCGCCAGGCCCACGACCCCGTGACCCTGGTCCCCGCCGTGTCCGCCCGCCTCAGCACCGGCAACGCCCCCGACACGACCACCACCACCCTCCTCTTCGGCCCCACCCCCGCCGACGACGCGGCACTCGTCGCGCTCGCCGACCACCTCGACGCCCTCGAAAGAGAGGTCCGCACCTCATGACGGCCACCACGGACAGCGCCCGCACCTCGCTGGAAGCGCTCCGCACCGAGATCGCCAAGGCCGTGGTCGGCCAGGACTCCGCCGTCACCGGCCTCGTCGTCGCCCTCCTGTGCCGCGGCCACGTCCTCCTCGAAGGCGTCCCCGGCGTCGCGAAGACCCTCCTGGTCCGCGCCCTCGCGGCCGCCCTCGAACTCGACACCAAGCGCGTCCAGTTCACCCCCGACCTGATGCCGAGCGACGTCACCGGCTCCCTCGTCTACGACGCCCGGACCGCCGAGTTCTCCTTCCAGGACGGCCCCGTCTTCACCAACCTCCTCCTCGCCGACGAGATCAACCGCACGCCCCCCAAGACCCAGTCCTCCCTCCTCGAAGCGATGGAGGAACGTCAGGTCACCGTCGACGGCACCCCCCGCAAGCTCCCCGAGCCCTTCCTCGTCGCCGCCACCATGAACCCGGTCGAGTACGAGGGCACGTACCCGCTCCCCGAAGCCCAGCTGGACCGCTTCCTGCTCAAGCTCACCGTCCCCCTCCCCTCCCGCGAGGACGAGATCGGCGTCCTGACCCGGCACGCCGCCGGCTTCGACCCCCGCGACCTGCACGCCGCCGGCCTCCGCCCGGTCGCCGGCGCCCGCCACCTCGAAGCCGCCCGCGAGGCCGTCGCCCGCACCACCGTCTCCCCCGAGATCACCGCGTACGTCGTCGACATCTGCCGCGCCACCCGCGAATCGCCGTCCCTCACCCTCGGCGTCTCCCCCCGCGGCGCGACCGCCCTGCTGACCACCGCCCGCGCCTGGGCCTGGCTCAGCGGCCGCGACTACGTCACCCCCGACGACGTGAAGGCCCTCGCCCTGCCGACCCTGCGACACCGTGTCCAACTGCGCCCGGAAGCCGAGATGGAAGGCGTCACCCCGGACGCGGTCATCACCGCGATCCTCTCCCACGTCCCCGTACCCCGCTGATGGCCCTCACCGGACGCGCCGCCCTGATCGCGGCCCTCGCCGCCGTCCCGGTCGGCATCCTCGAACCGAGCTGGACGGGGATCCTCGCCGCAGGCGGCCCCCTCGCCCTGGCCTGCTGCGTCGACTACGCCCTCGCGGCGCCCGTCCGCACCCTGAAGCTGACCCGCTCGGGCGCCACCTCGGCCCGCCTCGGCGAACCGGCCGACGTCGACCTCATCCTCGCCAACCCCGCCGGCCGCCCCCTCCGCGCCCGCGTCCGCGACGCCTGGCCCCCCAGCAGCTGGCAGCCCGGCACCGAAGCGGAAGCCTCCCGCCACACCGTGACCGTCCCGGCCGGCGAACGCCGCCGCCTGACCACCCGCCTGCGCCCCACCCGGCGCGGCGACCGCCGGGCCGACCGCGTCACGATCCGCTCGTACGGCCCCCTCGGCCTGCTCGCCCGCCAGGGCTCGCACACCGTCCCCTGGACGGTCCGCGTCCTGCCGCCGTTCACCAGCCGCAAGCACCTCCCGTCCCGCCTCGCCCGCCTGCGCGAACTGGACGGCCGCACCAGCGTGCTGACCCGCGGTGAGGGCACCGAGTTCGACAGCCTGCGCGATTACGTACCCGGCGACGACACCCGCTCCATCGACTGGCGGGCCACCGCCCGCCGGCCCAAGGTCGCCGTCCGCACCTGGCGCCCCGAACGCGACCGGCACATCCTGATCTGCCTGGACACCGGCCGCACCTCGGCGGGCCGCGTCGGCGACGCCCCCCGCCTGGACTCCTCGATGGACGCGGCCCTGCTCCTCGCGGCCCTGGCCACCCGCGCGGGCGACCGCGTCGACCTGCTGGCCCACGACCGCCGCCCCCGGGCCCAGATCCAGGGCCGCTCGACCGCCGACACCCTCCCGGCCTTCGTCAACGCCATGGCCGGCCTCGAACCGGCCCTGGTCGAAACGGACGCCCGCACCCTGGTCTCCACCATCCTGCGCAGCGCCCCGCGCCGCTCCCTGGTGGTCCTCCTCACAAGCCTGGACACGGCCCCCGTCGAAGAGGGCCTGCTCCCGTTCCTCCCCCGCCTCACCCAGCGCCACACGGTGATCGTCGCCTCGGTGGCGGACCCCCACATCGCCGAAATGGCCACCGCCCGCGGCTCCCTGGACGCCGTGTACGAAGCCGCCGCGGCCACCCAGACCCAGTCCCAACGCCACCGCACCGCGGCCCAGCTCACCCGCCACGGCGTCCACGTCATCGACGCCACCCCGGAAGCCCTCCCCCCGGCCCTGGCCGACACCTACCTGTCCCTGAAGTCCCAGGGCCGCCTCTAGCCGGCCCCCGCCTGGATACGCTGGTCCGGTACACACCCGGAGGGCACCATGGCCGACCTCACCCCCGAGCAGATGCGCCGCATGCACGATTTCGCGGAGCAACTCGCGGAGCTGGCCGAGCACCAAGAGGACCAGTGGAAGGTACAGACCACCGACGGTCAGATCTTCCTCACGATGATGAGCCCCACGGCACCGCACGGCCTGAACGTCGTGCGGCTGCGTCGCCAGATCGAAGCCCAGACACCCGAGGTCATGGCCCTCAACGACACGAACATGGGCGACCCCGTCACCGGCCTGACCAAGGTCCCCGACCTCATGGTCATCTCGGAGGACGACACCGACGACACGGCGAAGGTCGTCAACTCCCGCGACGTCCTGATGGTCGTGGAGGTCGTGTCCCGCACCAATTCCCTCACCGGCATCCACGACAAGCTGCACGACTACCCGCGGATGGGAGTCCCGCTCTACGTCGTCGTGGACCCCCGGAAAGACACGAAGAACGTCACGGTGCACAGCGACCCCTCGGACGGGCCCGACGGCATCCGCTACCGCAAGACGGTCCCCTACGCCTTCGGTGACAGTGTCACCGCCGGCCGCTGGACTCTCGACACGAGCAGCCTCAAGAGCTATCCCGCCGACTGGTGAAAACGGGAGCACCCGCCCGGTCCACGGAAAAGAGCCCGTAAACGCAGAAAAGCCCCGCACCGAACCCGTAAGGGCTGGTGCGGGGCT